>JAIRNV010000078.1 GCA_031257875.1 Dysgonamonadaceae bacterium | reverse complement strand
TATTTGTATTTCAATAAATTATTATTAACCTTACAGCAGTAAAAACAATAGCCGCAAGGCTCAGTTATCTCAACCCCCTTGCGGCTTTAATTTTTCTAAAATGAAAGAACACTGTAGTTAGAAGCTCGGCGCCAATAACTTGGGGGCTGAGGCCCTTTCCTTATGTTCTGTTTGCAAATTTAGCCGGATTTTTTATCTTTCCTAATTTTATAGCGTATTTATTTTCAACTATTTAGTATTTAGCTTTTTTTCTCCCTGAATCGCTGTATTTTTTTCTTTTTGGGAGTGATGATGAGGTGCATTTTAAATTGTCGCAACGTTGTCGCAAGACCTGTTATTCCCCTTTTGTCGCCACCAGTTTTTCTTTTTCACAGATATTATAAACGCCAAGTATGCCCTATCCGTCTGCGTATAGGTATAAATTTTAACGGGTTCGGAAAAGATGTCGCCCGACGGGCCAATTGCCGGTTCCTGCGAATGTAGATTCTGATACAATTTTTCCGGTAGCGTATATATTTCCACCTTTATATTTATGGAGATGCTCTTCGGGATATTTTCCCGATGCGGTTCGATGGACAAAGTGTGCAACGGGAGGTAAGTTTTGAAGAATTTTATGCCTTCTATTCGACCACAATCACACTTTTTTCAGAGATTATGAAAAGGGTGTTTGTCCCCAGAAACCATATTTTTGTCCTCTTAAAGTGCCGGTTTTGTACAAAATATAGGCCGAAATATTGGCGTTTCCGTAAAAACACTATATCTTTGTATACTTACTTGAGAATAATCTTAAGTAAAACTTAATAACAATTTTATAATATGAAAAAAATCTTTATTTTATTGAGTACAGCGCTACTTTTAGTAGGGCTTAATGTTAAGGCTGATGATGCTAAAGAGTGGGGTGACGTGGGTACGCCTTATTCCTTCGGGTTGCTTCAGGATGCTTTTTTTATATGGGATGGTGGGCTTCCTGACGGAAATAAGATCATAGGTCATGATGATTCTTTAAAAAACCGTGCGAACTATTTGTACATGACGAAGAATGCTGATTTTCCAAAAACTGTTACTCAGTATGAGGCAACTGCGAATGAAACTGCTAAAACGATCTATTTATGGGCGAATTTGGTGGATAGTGAAGGAAGAGGTCAAAATACAGCTGGATATAGTGTTGCGACTAAATTTCCTTTTATCCACGTATCAGCTAAAGACGAAAATGGTGATACTCTTGCAGTTCACAAGTATCAAAGGGAAGCAAGTAAAATAAATTCAACGTTGGATTCATTGCATAACATTGATCTTTCGGGGGATACGGTTAGAGTTTTTAACAGCAACCACTCAATTTATTATGGCATTGACATCTCGCTGGATTCCAGAATTACGTTGACCTGGACGGTTACATATCCTGAAGGTCACCCGTTTGAAGGTCAGGATTTGACTCGTACGACAGTAATTACAAAATCGGCAGATTTGATTAAGAATGCCGATTTGAAAATCTTAGCCGTGCATCAGAACGCCGACTCAGCATTAACGATCGAAAACACCGATTTTTGGGATAACAACTTGCTTGAAGGTTTTGACTCTAAGACCTTTTCATATTCTGTAAATCTTGAGGATATTTCTTACGTCAGGTTTGAGCCTGCGTTGTCTAAATCGACGTTTACGGCTAAATTGAACGGGAAAGAGGTTCTTCAGCGCAGAGGCGCCGGTGGGTTGGAACAAATACGGGTGCTGAAAACGGGCGGATTATTGGAAATAGTTGTTACTGCTCCAAATAAGGTAACAAAACAGACCTACAAAATTACCTTACTGCCTCCGGCAGATATGCCTGATTCGGATAAAAAGGAGCTTCTTGGTGAACGGTATAAGAGCGCAGGTCGCCTGTTAGACAGCCTTTATCTGACGGATGGAACAGCAAAGTATGAACTTTTTAATGACTCAATAGGCGCTTTTGATGGCTTCCTTTACGGTACAAAGGGAGCGGATACTGATTCAAATACGTTTAAAGTAAGCGTGCCGGATATCCATGCCTCAAATTTGGAATTAGGATGGCATGTTATCGAAGACTCTGCTTATGCGTTTCGAACAAAGAAATATGATTTCTTTGTAGATAAAAAAACAAACGCCTCTACGGGAGAAGTTTCCTGGGAAGTACGCCTGAAACATCCTAAAGATGATAATAAGAATGCTGATAAGACAGATGAAGACAAATGGGATTGGGTAAGACTTGACACGGTTGGTAGTGGTAGTGGAGCGGATAATGTAGTTTACCATATTAAACTGAGGAGTAACGCAGCCGGAATTAAGTCACTGGTTCTGTATTACGACAGTTTAACGGCTACCCCGGTAACCCTGTCGCCTGCTTTTAGCTCCGATATTGATACTACGTATGAGTTGGCTTCTTATGTTCCCGCTGACGTAAAAAAGATTTACTTGGTAACGACTACAACTACAGGTAATGAACCTGGATTTAGTGGGAATTTTACTTTCAATAAAGAGAAAAAGCCGGACAATACTTACTTGTATACAGTAAATGAATGGACTGATGGAGCTGTTAAGACTCTTGCCGTTACGGATACTGCCGCCGATGGCGTTAGCATAAAACAGGTCTTGGTTGAACTTAAAAAGGCATATGACCTTCATTTGAAATCAATTAATATTTCTACATCAACCGGAGAATCACTTTTTAGTAAAAAGGAAAAAGATCTTGAATCTACTACTACAACAGAATTTACAGATAGGCTCACGCCGGGTTTCTCACTTGATGACTTGCTTGGTTTAAAGATTGAGGCTGTACCGGCATCAAGTAGCAATGGTATGGGAGTTGGCGTTTCTCGCAGCATTAAACTTACTGAAGAAGGTTACACTTTTACATTTACCGTAAAGTCTGACCGCGAAGGCGACAGCAAAGTTTACACAGTTAAACTGTTATTCCCGAAAGCCGATGCAACCCTGGATTACCTGTATACAGTCCCCGCCGGACTTACTCCCGAGTTCAGCCCCGAAGTAACTGAATACACGCTTAATGCAGGTATGGCAACTTCATTCAGGATTATTACCGCTCCCGCCGACAAACTGGCTACATGGTCATTCGTACCGGTTTCCCACACGGACGACGGCACGTTTACTCTTACGCAACCGAGTGAAACATTCACAGTTTCAGTAGAATCTGCAGATAAATCGGTAATCAAAAAGTATCGTATTACCGTTACTACGGAAGGCTTGAGCCTGGCTAAGATTTCAGACTCTAATGTTAGCGTTTATTCCCTGAACGGCAAGTTGAATGTAACTTCTCCCACCCGGGAACGGGTTTACATCCATAGTGCGGACGGCAAGTTAATTTCTCATTTCGACAAGAAATCAGGAAACATCGCCGTATCTGTTGCGATTCCGACCGGAATAGCTATTATCAAAGGCTCTTCCGGCTGGGCTAAAAAAATCTATGTAAAGTAGCAATTCAACTTTTTTAGCGAATCCTCATCCGGGTAACCGGGTGGGGATTTTTTGTTATCAGGAAACATACAACTGTACCGAATTATAATATTTTAAAATTAAGTATGTTCAAAAGGCACTTTTTCTTTGAGGTGCAAAGAGAATGATTTTGGCGTGTATTTCAAATTGTTGCGTTCTGTCATTCCCGTCTGCGCTGGAATGATAGCGACAAAGATTTGACAATCAGTGTTAGCATATTTTGGAGAACACCGCCAGTTTTTTTATCAAATCCATCCGTTTCAACCGTTTCAATGATTGAACAATCGCCGCTTTGTATTCTTTTTTATACCAAAAGAAATATTGCCTTTGGCTAAGTTTTTCAGCCTGAGTTTTAGCCGTATAAACCGGTTCGAGCGTGTAAGGATGCAATCCGGCGTAATAAATCTCGGTTGACAAAGTCATCGGAGTAGGAGTAAAGTCCTGAACTTGTTCGAGTTGAAAATTCAAGTCTTTGGTGATGACCGCCAATTCCGCCATGTCAATTTCGGAACAGGCCGGATGCGAACTGATAAAATACGGGATTAATTGCTGTTTCAGGTTTTCCGTTTTGTTGATTTTATCGAAGATTTTTTTGAATTGGTAAAACACCGAAATATCAGGTTTCCGCATACATTTCAGCGTTTGGGAAGAAGTATGTTCGGGTGCGATTTTCAACCGCCCGGAAACATGATTGCGGATTAATTCCTGCGTATAATCGCGGGCGGCTTTGCTCAGTTCTCCGTCTTGATAGGGATAAACCAATAAATCGTAACGCACGCCGCTCCCGACAAATGATTTTTTGATTCCGGGCATTTTATCCACATCTTTATAAATTTCAAGTAGCGGCCGGTGGTCAGCATTCAGATTCTTACAGATATCCGGAAATATACAAGACGGTTTCTTGCAGTTTTCGCAGATGGAAGAATTTTTCCCTTTCATGCCGTACATATTGGCCGAAGGCCCTCCCAAATCACTGATATATCCTTTGAAATCAGGCATCCCGGTAATGGCTTTTACTTCTTTGAGAATAGATTCTTTCGACCGTGAAGCGATGAATTTCCCCTGATGTGCCGAAATTGTGCAAAAAGCGCATCCGCCGAAACAACCCCTGTGGATATTGACCGAATGACGTATCATATCGTAAGCCGGAATCCGTTTACCTTTGTATTTGGGGTGCGGCAAGCGGGTGTAAGGCAAATCGAAACAGGCGTCAATTTCTTCGGTAGTCATCGGAGGGTATGGGGGATTGACGATAATATAGCCCTCTCCGGTTTTCTGTATCAAACGATTGGCTTTTTTCCGGTTGGATTCTTCTTCAATATGCCTGAAATTCAAAGCCTGCAATTTTTTATCCTTCAAACAGTCTTCGTAAGAATTTAGGACAATATCGCCAGCTTCCGGCCGGAAAGTTTTTCGGAAAAAAACCGTTTGCGGAATATCGTTTATTTCGTTGATTGTTTTGCCATTTTGCAGTGCGCGAGCAATTGCCAGGATGGGTTTCTCACCGTTTCCATAAACCAAAATATCGACTTGGGAAGGAATCAGAATGCTTGGAAGAAGTTTGTCCTGCCAATAGTCATAATGCGACAACCGCCTTAAAGATGCTTCAATTCCACCGGCAACGACAGGAATATCAGGAAAAAGCTGTTTTAGAATACTGGAATAAACAATGGTGGGATAATCGGGGCGCATGTCTATTCGTGCATCGGGCGTATAGGCGTCTTCCGAACGAAGCCGTTTGTTGGCGGTGAATTTATTGACCATAGAATCCATTGCACCTGCCGATACGGCGAAAAAGAGCTTCGGCTCTCCTAATTTTTTAAAGTCCCGCCAATCATCCCGCCAGTTGGGCTGCGGAACAATAGCAACCCGCAAGCCCGTTGCTTCCAGCGTTCTGCCGATAACGGCAGCCCCGAAAGAAGGGTGGTCTATATAGGCGTCGCCTGAAAAAAGAATCACATCCAAAGAATCCCATCCACGCAATTCGACTTCTTTTTTTGTCGTTGGCGCCCAATTTATTAATTTCATATTATTCACAGTGCAAATTTAATACCTTTTTTAAATATTGATATTAAATTATGGAAATACGATTCCGTTACGGGTGAATTTCAAATTGTCGCAGTGCACCTGTCATTCCCGCGCAGGCGGGAATCCCATGATAATCTGAAAGCGCCCATTCAAGGTTACCGCCGCTGTTAATCCGTAAAAAAAATTACCTGTTTTTTAAAATAATTCAAAATATTTTGTTATTGAGAAACTTTCTACTATCTTTGCAACCCGAAATACTAAATATTAACATTTAAAAATTTAATTATCAAAAGAAAGTTATGATTATCGTTCCATTGAAGGAAGGCGAAAACATCGAACGTGCCTTAAAAAAGTTCAAAAGAAAATTTGAAAAGACTGGTGTGACTAAAGAGTTGCGTAGAAGACAAGCTTTCTCAAAACCGTCTGTTGAAAAAAGAAAACAAAAAATTCACGCTGTTTACGTTCAAAAACTGCATCAGGCTGAAGAATAATAATCCTGTGTTTTTTCTTGATAAAAATTTTGTTTATTCATACTTTCTTCCTACTTTCGTATATCTAAAACAAAAAGAAAGTATGACGATAGAATCATTTTTATGGTATTTGCAGTATGAGAAAAATTATTCCACTCATACGGTTGAATCTTACAAAAATGATTTGTGTCAGTTTAAAGAATTTGTATTCGGCGATTCCGCTTTTCATCCGGAAACAATTGACGACGTGTGGGTGCGGCGGTGGATTGTCTCTCTGATGAATGAAAATTACTCCCCGCTCTCTGTAAATCGGAAATTAAGTTCTTTGAAATCATTTTTTAAATATCTGAGTAAAAATAAATATATTGAAACCAGTCCTATCAGAAACATCAGGGGACCAAAAGTAAAAAAACCGCTTCCCCATTTCGTTAAAGATTTGGATATGGACAAATTGTTTTCGGGTTGGGACGGTGAAGACACTTTTGAAGGGGAACGCGATAAAGCTATTTTGGACGTTTTTTACACTACTGGTATCCGTTGCGCCGAATTAGCCGGTTTGAAAAACGGCGACGTTGATTTTCAAAACAAAATGATAAAAGTAACCGGAAAAAGAAACAAACAGCGTTTGATACCGTTTTCCGATACCTTGAGAGATGTATTACAGTCTTATATTAATATAAGGAGTGAAACAATAGAATTGACGGGGGGCAATGCCTTTTTTGTCAGGAAAAACGGCAAAACTTTATCCAACGCAATTATATACGGCATCGTAAATAAACGATTGTCCGAAATCCCGAACTTATCTAAAAAAAGTCCTCATGTATTGAGGCATACTTTTGCGACAAGTATGTTGAACAATGGTGCGGATTTGAATGCCGTCAAAGAATTATTAGGACACGCAAGCCTTTCCTCTACCGAAGTTTACACACATACAACTTTTGAAGAATTAAAAAAAGCGTATCACCAGGCTCATCCGAGAGCTTAAAACAAAAGGAGGTTTTTATGGAAATTGCAATTCATTCAATTCATTTTGAGGCCAGTCAGAAATTAGAAGGTTTCATTCAAAAAAAAGTAACTCGTCTGGCAAAATTTAATGACAGTATCGTTTCTGCCGATGTAATATTGAAAGTGGTAAAACCGGAAACTGCAGCAAATAAAGATGCTTCAATAAAGATATTAGTGCCGGGTAATGAATTTTTCGCTCAGGAAATAGCCGATACTTTCGAAAAGGCTATTGATAAATGTGTAGAAAAATTAGAACGTCAGGTCGTAAAATCCAAAGAAAAGAAAATTTCTAAAAAATAAAGACATAATATTTTGTCAATCGAAAAAAAAATTACTACATTTGCACCCGTTTCGGATTATCTAAAATCCGAAGCGGATTTTTGACATATTGCCTCTTTAGCTCAGCCGGCCAGAGCACGTGATTTGTAATCTCGGGGTCGTTGGTTCGAATCCGACAAGAGGCTCGAAACAATTGACAATTGACAATTATATAGGACAGAAAATAATTCTCAATTATTAATTCTCAATTCTCAATTTAAAATTAAAAGGGCAGTTACCAGAGTGGCCAAATGGGGCTGACTGTAACTCAGCTGACGTACGTCTTCGGTGGTTCGAATCCATCACTGCCCACGAGAATCAATTACGAATTAAAAATCACGAATTACGAAAGTAATGGTGTAAATTTATTGAAATTTTTTTTTCGTAATTCGTAATTTTTAATTCGCAATTGAATATGCGGAAGTAGCTCAGTTGATAGAGCATTAGCCTTCCAAGCTGAGGGTCGCGGGTTTGAGTCCCGTCTTCCGCTCTTTGAAATAAGTGTAAAAAAATAAATTTATGGCCGCACTGGTTTATTTGGATAATTCGAATCTCTGGATAGAAGGGAAAAGATTGGGCGCTGTGTTTCGCGGCACATCTCCCGACATTTCGGTTGCTATCGCAACAAGAGATTTTGACAACACGTTCAGGCTGGATTTTGGTAAAGTGTTGGAGATTGCAAATAATAAACCGGTAAAAGTTGCTAAATTTTACGGTTCTCGTCCTCCCGAATCGGATTCTGTGTGGAATATGGCAAAGAAAGCCGGTTTTGAAACTGTTATTGTTGACAGAAATTACAGCAATAAAGAAAAAGGAGTGGATACACAGTTGGTTGTTGACATGTTGTCGGATTCTATGGCGGCAGACCCTGAACATGATATTTTTATTCTTATTGCCGGTGATGCGGATTATATTCCGGTAATACGAAATATTAAAAGCAGGAATTTTCGGGTACAGGTATTATTTTGGAATCATGCATCAGAATTAAAGAAAGAAACGAAATTCATGTCCCTTGATGGGTACTTTAATGAAATTCGTGTCAAATAAATATTATGTATTGCCTGTGTAGCTCAGCGGTAGAGCACTTCCTTGGTAAGGAAGAGGTCCCGAGTTCAAATCTCGGCGCCGGCTCGGAAACAATGGACAATGAAAGGTAATTATTAATTAAAAAAGAAATATTCATTTTTAAAAAGAACAAAATAGATTATGGCAAAAGAACATTTTAACCGGTCGAAACCTCATGTTAACATCGGTACAATCGGTCACGTTGACCACGGTAAAACTACATTGACTGCTGCTATTACGACAGTCTTGGCAAAGAAAGGTCTTTCCGAAGTACGTTCATTCGATTCGATTGACAACGCTCCGGAAGAAAAGGAAAGAGGTATTACAATTAATACCGCTCACGTTGAATATGAAACTGCGAACCGTCACTATGCTCACGTTGACTGTCCGGGTCACGCCGACTACGTGAAGAACATGGTTACCGGTGCCGCCCAAATGGATGGCGCTATTATTGTAGTTGCCGCTACGGATGGCCCTATGCCTCAGACTCGCGAACACATCCTTTTGGCTCGTCAGGTAAATGTGCCGAAACTGGTTGTTTTCATGAATAAAGTGGATATTGTTGACGATCCCGAAATGTTGGAATTGGTGGAAATGGAAATGCGCGAATTGCTTTCTTTCTATGAATTTGACGGCGACAATACTCCTGTTATCCAAGGTTCTGCTTTAGGTGGATTGAACGGAATTCCCGAATGGGAAGAAAAAATCGTAGAGTTGATGGAAGCCGTTGATACATGGATTCCGCTGCCTCCGCGCGATGTTGACAAACCTTTCCTGATGCCTGTTGAAGACGTATTTTCTATCACCGGTCGCGGAACCGTTGCTACGGGACGTATCGAAACCGGTATTATCAAAACCGGCGAAGAAGTTCAAATCATCGGTTTGGGTGCAGAAGGTAAGAAATCGGTTGTTACGGGAGTTGAAATGTTCCGTAAGATTCTTGACGAAGGTCAGGCCGGCGACAACGTAGGTTTGTTGCTTCGCGGTATTGACAAAGACGAAGTAAAACGCGGTATGGTTATTACCCACCCGAATAAGGTTAAACCTTACACTTCTTTCAAAGCTTCGGTTTATGTCTTGAAGAAAGAAGAAGGTGGCCGTCATACGCCATTCCACAACAAATACCGTCCACAATTCTATATTCGTACTTTGGACGTAACGGGTGAAATTACGTTGCCGGAAGGCACCGAAATGGTAATGCCGGGCGACAATCTGGAAATCAAAGTAGATTTGATTTATCCGGTAGCTTGTTCCGAAGGTTTGCGTTTTGCTATCCGTGAAGGCGGTCGTACCGTTGGTTCGGGTCAGATTACGGAAATCATTGAATAATTGAAAATTAAAAAATAAGAATTGAGAATGAAAATAATTCTCAATTCTTATTTTTTAATTTTCAATTAAAACACACGGGTTTAGCTCAGTTGGTAGAGCGACGGTCTCCAAAACCGTAGGTCGAGAGTTCGAGCCTTTCAACCCGTGCAAATAAAAATATTTCGTATGAATTTTTTTCGGAAAATAGCTAATTATACAAAAGAATCTTATAGCGAACTTGTACATAAGGTTTCTTGGCCTACTCAGCAGGAATTGGCAAGTAGCACTATTGTTGTGATGACAGCTTCCCTTATCATGGCGATGGTGGTATTTGGTATTGACTTCGTTTTTGAATCCATGGTTAAAGTCTTTTATTCGAAAATCTTTTAATTAAGGCATGTCTGAAATTGAAAAGAAATTTTACGTTCTACGCGCCGTCAGCGGCAAAGAGAGTAAAATAAAAGAATATTTGGAGGCTGAAATTAAAAATTCGGACTTGGATAATTATATTTTTCAGGTCTTGATTCCTACGGAAAAAGTGTTTCAGCAGCGTAACGGAAAGAAAGTGTTGAAAGAACGCGCTTATCTTCCGGGTTACGTTATTGTTGAAGCTATTTTGGTAGGAGAAGTTGTACATTTCCTGAAAAACGTCAATTTTGTCATTGGATTTCTCGGAGGAAACAATCCGGTTCCTTTGCGTGCATCGGAAGTAAACCGAATACTCGGTACAGTCGATGAATTACAGGAGCAATCGGAAGAATTCGACGTTCAATATATAATTGGCGAAACGGTCAAAGTGATTGACGGTCCGTTTAACGGTTTCCACGGAGAGATTAAAGAAATCAATCTCGAAAAAAAGAAACTGACGGTACTTGTGAAAATCTTTGGTCGTGGGACGCCCCTTGAATTGGGCTATATGCAAGTTGAAAAAGAGTAGTTCGATCAGGTTACGCTTTTCGGATTTCTATTTTTTGTGTTATAAGGAATAAATAAACTAAATTTTATTAACAAATGGCAAAAGAGATTGCTGGACAGCTAAAATTACAGATTAAAGGAGGGGCGGCGAACCCTTCCCCCCCGGTAGGCCCGGCATTGGGTTCGAAAGGTATTAATATAATGGAGTTTTGCAAGCAATTTAATGCCAGAACCCAAGACAAGGCGGGTAAAGTAGTGCCTGTGGTTATTACTTACTATGCCGACAAGTCTTTCGATTTTATCCTCAAAAATCCGCCGGTGGCCATCCAATTGTTGGAAGCCGGTAAACAAAAAAGCGGATCGGCTGAGCCTAACCGCAAAAAAGTGGCGGAAATTACCTGGGAACAGGTGAAAGCCATTGCCGAAGATAAAATGGGAGACTTAAACTGTTTTACGCTGGAATCCGCCATGAAAATGGTGGCAGGTACAGCCCGAAGCATGGGTATAACTGTAAAAGGGGAATTCCCTGTAAATATTTAAAAACTTCAATAGAGATATGAGTAAACTTACAAAAAATCAAAAGTTGGCTTTAAGCAAAATTGAAGCAGGGAAAGCATACACACTAAAAGAAGCGTCTGCTTTGGTGAAAGAAATCACTACATCCAAATTCGATGCTTCCGTTGACATTGACGTCCGTTTAGGTGTTGACCCCCGTAAGGCTAACCAAATGGTAAGAGGCGTTGTTTCATTGCCTCACGGAACAGGTAAGCAAGTCAGGGTTCTCGTATTAACTACTCCCGATCAGGAAGTTGCTGCTAAGGAAGCAGGAGCCGATCATGTGGGTCTTGATGAATATATCGAAAAAATAAAAGGCGGTTGGACGGATATCGACGTGATTATCACACAACCGGCTATTATGGGTAAAATCGGCGCTTTAGGCAGGGTACTCGGTCCTCGCGGATTGATGCCGAACCCCAAAAGCGGAACGGTTACCAATGACGTAGTGCAAGCCGTGAAAGAAGTAAAACAAGGTAAAATTGATTTCAAAGTCGATAAAACCGGAATTGTTCATACTTCTGTCGGCAAAGTTTCTTTTTCTCCCGATCAAATCAGGGATAACGCAAAGGAATTTGTCGCTACGCTCATCAAGTTAAAACCTGCAGCTGCAAAGGGTACGTATGTAAAGAGCATTTATCTTTCAAGTACAATGAGTCCGGGTCTGAAAATAGACCCTAAATCAGTAGATGAAATTTAAAATTAAATTGAATTATGAAACCCGCATGTAAAAGCTACATCCAAGCGCATGAACATGACGCGGGTTCCATATGACCTTTAAAAAACAAATTATGTACATATGAAAAAGGAAGATAAATCCGCTGTTATCAAACAGATTGCTACTACCATAGGTGAATATTCGCACTTCTATCTGACTGATATTGCTACATTGAACGCGGGCAAAACAAGCAGTTTGAGGAGAGAATGTTATAAAGAAGAGATTAAATTGGTTGTTGTAAAAAACACCTTATTTAAGAAAGCGCTGGAACAATCAGGAGAAAGTTATTCCGTTCTGAATCCTGCCTTGAAGGGCAATACGGCTGTGATGTTTTCCAACAATGCCAACAGCCCCGCCAAACTGATTAAGTCTTTTTCAAAAGGAACCGATATTCCGAAATTGAAAGCGGCTTATGTACAGGAAGGATTCTATGTAGGAGCGGAGTATCTGGATGTTCTGATTTCTATCAAGAGCAAAAACGAACTTATTGCCGATGTTATCGCCTTGTTGCAATCGCCGGCCAAGAACGTTATTTCTGCTCTTCAATCGGGTGGGCAGACCATCCACGGAGTTTTGAAGACTCTGGCTGAAAAGGAGTTGACAAGTTGACAAGTAAACGAGTTGACGAGTTATTAAGGTTGAAAATTCTTGTTTACTCGTTGACTAAAAAAAAGAATTAATAAACAATTAAAAATTTTATACAATCATGGCAGATTTGAAAGCTTTTGCTGAACAATTAGTAAACTTAACCGTTAAGGAAGTAAACGAACTCGCTGAAATTCTTAAAACAGAATATGGTATTGAACCTGCTGCCGCAGCAGTTGCCGTTGCAGCCGGTCCGGTTGCCGCCGCTGAAGAAAAAGAAGAAAAAACATCTTTTGATGTAATTTTGAAAAGCGTCGGTGCAAATAAATTAGCTATCGTTAAAGCTGTTAAAGAATTAACAGGTCTTGGTCTGAAAGAAGCGAAAGACGTCGTCGACAGCGCTCCCGCACCTATCAAAGAAGGAGCTACCAAAGACGAAGCCGAAGCGCTGAAAAAATCCTTAGAAGAAGCAGGAGCGGAAGTTGAACTTAAATAATCGCTTTTGTTATCATCGGTAACGTGGTTAAGAATCTCCTCCCATTGAAGGTTCTTAACCTTTTTGCGTCTATTTTCAATACTTAATCAATTTCCTCCAAATATCTGCATAATGTCTTCTATTAAAACAACAAACAGCTATCAAAGAATTAACTTCGCTTCGATAAAGAAACCTTTTGCATATCCGGATTTCCTCGAAGTGCAACTGAAATCTTTTCAAGATTTCCTTCAATTGGATACTCCAACCGAAAAGAGAAAAAACGAAGGTTTGTTTAAAGTATTTGCCGAAAATTTTCCGATAGCAGATACACGCAACAACTTTGTTCTTGAGTTTTTGGATTATTATGTTGATCCTCCGCGTTATACGATTGAAGAATGTGTCGAACGCGGGTTGACATACAGCGTTCCGCTGAAGGCAAAGATGAAACTATACTGTACGGATCCGGATCATGAAGATTTTGATACTGTGATTCAGGACGTTTACTTAGGCCCCATACCTTATATGACTCCCAAAGGGACATTTGTTATCAATGGCGCCGAACGGGTTGTGGTTTCCCAATTGCACCGCTCGCCGGGAGTATTTTTCGGACAAAGTACCCATTCCAATGGAACTAAACTGTATTCGGCGCGCATCATTCCTTTTAAAGGTTCGTGGATCGAATTTGCTACCGACATCAGTAACGTGATGTATGCTTATATCGACCGGAAAAAGAAATTGCCCGTAACTACGCTTTTAAGAGCCATCGGCTTTGAAAGTGACAAAGATATTCTGGAAATATTCAATCTTGCCGAAGAAATCAAGGTGAATACGATCAATCTGAAAAAATCCGTCGGACGGAAATTAGCCGCGCGCGTGTTGAAAACCTGGGTGGAAGATTTTGTAGATGAAGATACGGGTGAAGTCGTTTCCATTGAGCGGAACGAAGTGTTAATAGACAGGGAAACCGTGATCGGTACGCAGCATATTGATGAAATTCTTGAGTCGGGTGTTCAAACCATTCTGTTGCATCGCGAAAACCAGAATCTTTCCGATTATGCAATCATTTACAATACTTTGCAAAAAGACCCAAGCAACTCCGAACGGGATGCGGTAGTTTATATTTACCGTCAGTTGCGGAATGCCGATCCGGCTGACGATGCAAGTGCAAGGGAAGTCATTCAGAACCTGTTTTTTTCCGAAAAAAGATACGATTTGGGAGATGTAGGCCGTTACAGAATCAACAAAAAACTGAATTTGACTACCTCTGCCGAGGTGAAAGTTCTTACCAAAGAGGACATTATTGAAATCATCAAGTATCTGATAGAACTGATTAACTCCAAAGCCAATGTGGACGATATTGACCACTTGAGTAACCGCCGTGTGCGTACTGTTGGCGAACAGTTGTACAACCAGTTCGGCGTTGGGTTGTCGCGTATGTCGCGTACCATCCGCGAACGCATGAATGTCCGCGATAATGAAGTGTTTACTCCTATTGATCTGATTAATGCGAAGACAATTTCTTCCGTAGTCAATTCGTTTTTCGGAACCAATGCTTTGTCTCAGTTTATGGATCAGACCAACCCGCTGGCGGAAATTACGCATAAACGCCGTATGTCGGCTTTGGGTCCCGGCGGCTTGTCGCGTGAACGCGCCGGTTTTGAAGTCCGCGACGTACACTATACGCATTATGGCCGCCTCTGTCCGATTGAAACGCCGGAAGGTCCGAATATCGGTTTGATTTCGTCGCTTTGCGTGTATGCGAAAATCAATGAACTCGGATTTATTGAAACGCCTTACCGTAAAGTTTCCGATAAAAAGGTGGATTTGACGCATGACGGTATTACTTATTTGACTGCGGAAGAAGAAGAAGGAAAAATTATCGCTCAAGGGAATGCGCCTTTGAACGATGACGGCGCTTTCATCCGCAACCGCGTTAAATCGCGTCAGGATGCGGATTATCCGGTAGTCGGACCGGAAGAAGTGGAATTGATGGACGTTTCGCCTACGCAGATTGCTTCGATTGCCGCTTCACTGATTCCGTTTCTTGAACATGACGACGCCAACCGCGCCTTAATGGGTTCAAACATGATGCGCCAGGCTGTTCCCTTAATGACCCCCGAAGCTCCGATTGTCGGGACAGGCATTGAAGGTCAGCTGATTTCGGACTCCCGTACACAGATTACCGCAGAGGGGCGGGGGATGGTGGTTTATGTGGATGCAACCCGCATTGACATTGAATACGATCGTACCGAAGAGGAAAAATTTGTCAGCTTCGATACGGCGGTTAAATCTTATAATATTCCGAAATTCAGGAAAACAAACCAGAACACGACCGTTGATTTGCGCCCGATTATTAAAAAGGGCGACCGCGTAGTCAAAAACCAGATTCTTACCGAAGGTTATTCCACTCAAAACGGGGAACTGGCAATCGGGAAGAACTTAAAAGTAGCATTCATGCCCTGGAAGGGTTATAATTTTGAAGATGCGGTCGTAATCAGCGAAAGGGTTGTACGGGAAGATATTTTCACTTCGGTACATGTGGATGAATATATTTTGGAAGTTCGTGAAACCAAACGGGGTACGGAGGAATTGACTGCGGATATTCCCAATGTCAGCGAAGATGCAACCAAAGATTTGGACGAACAGGGTATTATCCGCATCGGGGCGCGTGTGGAACCCGGCGATATCCTTATCGGTAAAATTACGCCGAAAGGCGAATCCGATCCTTCGCCCGAAGAAAAATTGCTCCGCGCTATTTTCGGCGAAAAAGCCGGCGATGTGAAAGATGCTTCTTTGAAAGCTTCACCTTCGTTGAGAGGCGTTGTTATCGGGCGCAATCTTTTTTCGAAAGCCGGCATTAATAACAAACAGAAGAAGTCCCGTTTGAGCGATAAGGCAAAATTACCTCAACTGGACGACGCTTTTGAAAAAAAGGCAGGCGCTCTCAAGGCAATGTTAATTGATAAATTATATTCGCTTACCGAAGGTAAAATATCGCAAGGCGTGAAAGATTTCATGAATGTTGACATTATTCCGAAAGGGACGCGGTTTACCCGTGAAGAATTAAACAAGATTGATTATACTTCCGTTCAGGTGAGCAAGTGGACGCTGGATCCCGGCAAAAACGAAATGATCAGGGATATAATCGTTAATTATTTGAAGAAATATAAGGAATATGACGCCGAACTTCGCCGCCAAAAACTTGATCATACGATTGGCGACGAATTGCCTGCCGGAATTGTTCAAATGGCGAAAGTATATATTGCCAAGAAGCGTAAATTACAGGTAGGCGACAAGATGGCCGGACGTCACGGAAACAAGGGTATTGTTTCGCGGATTGTGCGCGACGAAGATATGCCTTTCCTCGAAGACGGA
Source organism: Dysgonamonadaceae bacterium (assembly GCA_031257875.1). Taxonomy (GTDB): domain Bacteria; phylum Bacteroidota; class Bacteroidia; order Bacteroidales; family Azobacteroidaceae; genus Azobacteroides. The sequence goes on along the minus strand of JAIRNV010000078.1, from coordinate 12,663 downwards.
ACAATTGTGGATATCGTTTTGAATCCGCTGGGCGTGCCTTCCCGTATGAACCTGGGACAGATTTTTGAAACGGTTTTGGGCTGGTCGGGTAAAAATCTCGGTTTGAAATTTGCAACACCTATTTTCGACGGCGCTTCTTTGGACGATTTGAATCAATGGACGGACAAAGCCGGTGTTCCCCGTTACGGGAAGACTTACCTTTACGACGGCGGCACGGGTGAACGTTTTGACCAGCCAGCTACGGTCGGCGTGATTTACATGCTGAAACTCGGCCACATGATAGACGATAAGATGCACGCCCGTTCGATAGGCCCCTATTCGTTGATTACACAGCAGCCTTTGGGAGGTAAAGCGCAATTCGGCGGACAGCGTTTCGGGGAAATGGAAGTTTGGGCGCTGGAAGCTTTCGGTGCATCGTTCATCCTTCAGGAAATATTGACTATCAAGTCGGACGACGTGATGGGACGTTCCAGGGCTTACGAAGCTATCGTGAAAGGCGATCCGATGCCTGCGCCGGGGATTCCCGAATCGTTGAATGTGCTGCTCCACGAAATGAGGGGGCTGGCTTTGAGTGTTACATTGGAATAAATTTTTGATAATAATAAAAATTAATTTGCTATGTCAATCTCATTAAACAATCAATCAAAAGCAAGTATTATCAGAAATTATTGCCGCAACGCAGGAAATATGGACAAGGGTGCGTTTCAAATTGTCGTCTTCTGTCATTCCCGCGCAGGCGGGAATCCCGTGTAAAAGTGTACGGATTATCATGAGATTCCCGCTTGCGCGGGAATGACACTATCTTATCTTTAAAATATAATTATATTTGCAAAACCAAAATTAAAAACGATGAATGAAGAAAGACTGAACCCGCTGAACGATTACCTGTTCATGAAATACATGGGCGAAAAAGGGGATGAAGAACAGTTGCTTGCTTTTTTGAACGCAGTGTTGCAGAAAACCGGCAGGAACGGAATCGTTTCAGTGGAAATAGAAGGGAACAGGACACTGACGCCCGAAATTATCGGCGACAAGTCCAGTATTCTGGATTTGCGGGCAACAACGGACGAAGGTGTAAAAGTGAATATTGAAGTGCAGCTTCGCAATATGTGGAACATGGACAGGCGGAGTCTGTTTTACTGGAGCCGGGAATATGTACGCGGCATTGAAGCAGGACAGGATTATGTGGAACTCCCGGCGGTCATTGCAATCAATATTGTTGACTTCGATTTTATACCTGTAAATGAGGCGCATACCAGTTTCCATTTATGGGAAGACCGGCATAAGGATACGATGCTGACCGATGCTTTGGAAATACATTTTATCAGCATGGCAAAATTCCGGCAACTGGGGGAAAGCGATATTGACAACAATTGTCTGCACCGGTGGCTGGCATTTTTTAACAGGGATACGGATAGTAAAACATTAAAAAAAATAATAACGATGGACAGGGCAATAGCAAAAGCACAGGAAAAAATCGCATTTGTTTCGCGCGATAAAAATGCATTACGCGACTATCAAAGGCGTGAAATGGCATTGTCGGACTACACCAGCGGCATCAATCATGCACGTCGCGAGGGCGAGGCAATCGGCGAGCGGCGAGGTGAGCAACGGGGCATTGCAATCGGCAAGCAGCAGGGCATTGCAATCGGCGAACAGCGGGGCATCGCTATCGGCGAGGAAAAAACACATCACGCTATTGTGCGCAACGCCGCCGGCAAAGGCATTTCCGCAGAAAGTATTTCCGAACTTACGGGTCTATCCGCAGAAAAAGTGCGGGATATTCTGAAAATGCAATGAAAACAGTAAGCAGGAGCGTAAAAAGAAACATACACAGTGCAGATCTTTTCCCACGGAGCGTGGGAAGAAATATACACAGTGCAGATCTTTTCCCACGAAGTGTGGGAAGAAATATACACAGTGCAGATCTTTCCCCACAAAGTGTGGGAAGAAACATACACAGTGCAGATCTTTCCCCGCGGAGTGCGGGAAGAAATATGCACAGTTGTATACGCCTGTAGAACGAAATTTTCTATATTATTTATTTTTAATAATTACAAGTATGACAAAATTTCATGCGTTATTATTCAGATTTTTGCCCAACGGATCTCATTACAGCTTCTTTGAGAGGGCAACAAGCGAACTTGCGAAAGCAGGCGACGACGTAAAAGACGCTGTAGAACCGCTTGACACAGAATTGAACAAATGGTTTGCACTGGAAACCGCAAACATGGCCTGGTACCGCAAAAGTGCGCTTACAGCCGCTATTGCCGATGCCGATCACCGCCTCGACAATGCCCTGGTAGGGCTTTTGGCGCAGGTTAATGCCGCACGGCACAACGTTCAGACTGATATTGCCGCCGCTGCCGAACGGCTCTACATCATGCTCCAAAGCTACGGAAGAGTCGCGGCTAAACCTTATTTGGAAGAACTCGGAGACGTGAAAGCCATTCTCGCCCACCTCAACGGCGACCGCGCTACCGATGTGCAAACGGCAGGTATCGCAGGATGGGTACCGGAAATCACTGCCGCCCGCACCGAATTTGCCGACCTCATGAAAGAACGCGAAGCCGAATCGCTTGAAAAACCGAAATCGGGATTCCCCGAAACCCGTCGTGGCATCGAAAATGTTTGGCATCAAATTGTTAATAAGGTCAACGCTGGAGTGGAATTTGACTTCTCGCCCGATTTCGAGCGCTTCATCAACACCCTGAACCCCGAAATTGATTATCTCAACAACGAATATCACCGTGTAAAGATCGACATTGCCACCGCGGAACCTGCATCCATCAAGGCACAACCGTATACCGGCCGTGCCTGTACCCCCGTACCCGATGTGCTGCTCGTCACCCCGAAAGGAACCGTCAGGCTGGAACTCGGCAAAGATTTCAACCTTACCTACAAAAACAACGTTGAAGTCGGAAACGCCGAATGTACCATCCACGGCAAAGGCGCTTACCGCGGACACAAAACCGTTACTTTCATCATCGCAAGGGGAGTTTGAATTGACAATTGACAATTGATAATTAAGAGCTATCGGTTTTTAATTATCAATTGTCAATTATCAATTGTCAATTATCAATTATCAATTGTCAATTATCAATTCATAAAATTATGGCTTTCAGAAAAGAAATTAAATCGAGAAACAGTTTTTCAAAGATAACTATCGGACTGGCTTCCCCGGATGAAATCCTGTCTCAATCGAGCGGGGAAGTCCTGAAACCCGAAACCATCAATTACCGCACCTATAAGCCCGAACGCGACGGTTTGTTTTGCGAACGGATTTTCGGCCCTGTAAAAGATTACGAATGTCACTGCGGCAAATACAAAAGAATCCGTTACAAGGGAATCGTTTGCGACCGTTGCGGGGTGGAAGTTACGGAAAAGAAAGTCCGCCGCGAACGGATGGGACACATTCACCTCGTTGTGCCTGTGGCGCATATCTGGTATTTCCGTTCGTTGCCCAATAAAATCGGTTATTTGCTGGGATTGCCGACGAAAAAACTGGATGCGATTATTTATTACGAACGCTACGTGGTTATCCAGCCGGGTATTGTCGCCGACAAAAATACTTACGATTTGCTTGCCGAAGAAGAATATCTGGATGTTATAGATAATCTTCCGAAAGATAACCAGTTGCTGGAAGATTCCGATCCCAATAAGTTTATTGCCAAAATGGGCGCGGAAGCAATCTTCGATTTGCTGGAAAGACTGGATTTGGACGGACTGTCTTACGAACTGCGCCACAAAGCCGGCAACGATGCTTCACAGCAGCGGAAAAACGAAGCGCTGAAACGTTTGCAAATTGTGGAAGCTTTCCGTCAGTCGAAAGGGAAAAACCATCCCGAATGGACAATTGTGAAGGTTGTTCCGGTCATTCCGCCCGAATTGCGCCCCCTGGTTCCGCTGGACGGCGGCCGTTTCGCCACTTCCGATTTGAATGATTTGTACCGCAGGGTGATTATCCGCAACAACCGTTTGAAACGTTTGATTGAAATTAAAGCGCCGGAAGTAATCCTGAGGAACGAAAAACGGATGCTTCAGGAATCCGTCGATTCGCTGTTTGACAATTCCCGCAAGTCGAGCGCCGTCAAAACCGAAGCCAACCGTCCGTTGAAATCCCTGTCCGACAGTTTGAAAGGGAAACAGGGTCGTTTCCGCCAAAACCTGTTGGGTAAACGTGTGGACTACTCGGCACGTTCGGTAATCGTGGTTGGCCCGGAATTGAAGATGCACGAGTGCGGCATTCCCAAAAACATGGCGGCGGAGTTGTATAAACCGTTTGTTATCCGTAAACTGATTGACAGGGGCATTGTAAAAACCGTTAAATCGGCAAAAAAAATAGTGGACAGGAAAGAACCGGTTGTCTGGGATATTCTCGAATACGTGATGAAAGGCCATCCGGTATTGCTGAACCGCGCACCGACTTTGCACCGCCTGGGCATTCAGGCTTTCCAGCCTAAACTGATTGAAGGCAAGGCAATTCAACTGCACCCGCTTTCCTGTACGGCTTTCAATGCCGACTTCGACGGCGACCAGATGGCCGTTCACCTTCCCCTTGGAAATGAAGCGATTCTCGAAGCGCAAATGTTGATGCTGGCTTCACACAATATTCTGAATCCCGCCAATGGCGCACCGATTACCGTACCTTCGCAGGATATGGTGTTGGGACTGTATTACATCACCCGTTTGCGGGATGGAGCAACCGGCGAAGGCCTAACATTTTACGGCCCCGAAGAAGCGATTGTCGCCTACGACAACGGCAAGGTGGATATTCATGCCAAAATAAAGATTTATGTCGACGACAGGGTTGACGACCAACCGGTTAACCGTTGTGTGGAAACTTCTGTAGGCCGTGTGATGGTCAACAAATTTGTTCCGAAAGAAGTAGGTTTTATCAACGAAATTCTTTCAAAGAAATCTTTGCGTGATATTATCGGTAAAATCATTAAAATCTGCGGTGTGGCAAAAACCGCTCAATTCCTCGACGACATCAAGGATTTGGGATATACAATGGCTTTCAAAGGTGGGTTGTCGTTTAATCTGGAAGACATTATTATTCCGAAGGAAAAAGAAGATTTGGTAAAGGACGGTTATGACGAGGTAGAACAAATTCTGAACAACTACAACATGGGTTTTATTACCTATAATGAGCGTTATAACCAGATTATTGATACATGGACGCATGTCAATTCCCGTTTGTCGGATATTCTGATGAAGCGGTTGCACGAAGACAATCAGGGTTTCAATTCCGTGTGTATGATGCTGGATTCGGGCGCCCGCGGTTCGAAAGAACAGATTCGCCAGTTGTCGGGTATGCGCGGATTGATGGCTAAACCGCAGAAAAGCGGGGCCGACGGCGGACAAATCATTGAAAATCCGATTCTTTCAAATTTCAAGGAAGGTTTGTCCGTACTGGAGTATTTTATTTCCACGCACGGCGCACGTAAAGGTTTGGCGGATACGGCTCTGAAAACGGCGGATGCAGGTTATTTGACACGCCGCCTGGTGGATGTTTCCCATGATGTAATCATTAACGAGGAAGACTGCGGCACTTTGCGCGGTTTGGTCGCTACCGCACTGAAAAACAACGAGGAAACGATAGCTTCTCTTTATGAACGCATTTTGGGACGTGTTTCCGTACATGATGTACAACACCCGATTACCGGTGAAATTATTGTCCGTTCCGGGGAAGAAATTACCGAAGATAAAGCCGAAATCATTGAAAATTCGCCGATTGAGCGCGTTGAAATCCGTTCGGTACTGACCTGTGAATCAAAGAAAGGCGTTTGCGCCAAATGTTACGGCCGTAACCTGGCTAACGGGCGCATGGTTCAGAAAGGCGAAGCGGTGGGCGTTATTGCGGCGCAATCCATCGGCGAGCCGGGTACGCAGCTCACTTTGCGTACTTTCCACGTGGGCGGTATCGCTTCCAATATTGCAACCGAAAACAATGTAATTTCCAAATACGACGGTATTCTGGAAATCGAAGAGTTTCGCACCGTGGATGTTGCCGACGAGCAGGGAAAACCGTATCATATCGTAATTAGCCGTTTGTCGGAATTGCGCATTGTCGATCCGCATACGAAAATTGTATTGTCTACACATAACATTCCCTATGCGGCCAAACTGTTTTTCAAACCGGGCGACACGGTGAAAAAAGGCGATTTGATTATCGAATGGGACCCGTTCAATGCGGTTATCGTATCGGAAGTTCCGGGTAAAATCAAATTTGAAAATTTAATTGAAAATTCCACCTATAAAGTAGAATACGATGATACGACCGGTTTGCGGGAAAAGATTATCGTTGAATCGCGCGACCGCACCAGAGTGCCTGCCGCTCAGATTGTCGACGCAAATGATGTAGTCCTGAAAACCTACAACTTGCCTTTGGGCGCTCACATTGTGAAAGAAGAAGGCGATGAGGTCAAACTGGGTGAAGTGCTGGTGAAAATGCCGCGCGCCGTCGGTAAAACCGGCGATATCACCGGTGGGCTTCCGCGTGTGACGGAACTGTTTGAAGCCCGTAACCCCTCAAATCCGGCTGTGGTTTCTGAAATTGACGGGGAAATTTCATTCGGAAAAATCAAGCGCGGCAACCGGGAAGTGATTGTTACCTCCAAATCGGGTGAATATAAAGTTTATCTGGTTTCGCTTTCCAAGCAGCTTTTGGTTCAGGAAAACGATTATGTCCGTGCGGGTATGCCGCTTTCCGACGGAGCCGTCACGCCTTCGGATATTCTGGCAATCAGCGGTCCGACGGCTGTTCAGGAATACATCGTTAATGAAGTTCAGGACGTTTATCGCTTGCAGGGGGTGAAAATCAACGACAAGCACTTTGAAGTGATTGTGCGCCAGATGATGCGCAAGGTTGAAATTGTAGAACCGGGCGATACGCGCTTCCTCGAACAGCAATTGGTCGATAAACAGGAAGTAATGGAAGAAAACGACCGTATCTGGAGTAAGAAAATCGTTTTGGATTCCGGCGATTCTCCCAACCTGAAACCGGGGCAGATTGTTACGGCGCGTAAACTTCGCGATGAAAATTCGGCGTTGAAACGCCGCGACCTGAAACCGGTTGAAGTACGCGACGCCGTTCCGGCAACAGCCAATCAGGTATTGCAGGGAATTACGCGGGCTGCTTTGCAGACGACAAGTTTCATGTCGGCCGCTTCTTTTCAGGAAACCACCAAAGTGTTGAACGAAGCCGCTATCAACGGTAAAGTCGACCGGTTGGAAGGCATGAAGGAAAATGTGATTTGCGGTCATTTGATACCCGCCGGCACAGGGTTGAAAGATTATGATAAAATCATTGTCGGCAGTAAGGCGGAAATGGAAAAGGCGCAGTCTAACGTGAGCCGCTCCGTAAGTTTTGCCACGCTGTTAGATGCCGATTGACATATTGATAAGTTACGAGTTACGAGTTACAGGTAGTCCGGCTACTTGTAACTCGTAATTTTTTATACAAATACAGGGTTATGAAGAAAATAAGTTTCTTGCTTGTACTGTTTTTAAGCAGTTTTATATTTTCTTCCCCTGCGCAGGAAAAGATAGTAATCGACGATTTTGAGTCGGGCGATCAAGGCTGGTTGCCAGTGGATTCAGGCTGGGTCGATTTTGAAATTGTCGATAATCCGCATCCGGATGATGTTAATTCCAGCGCCAAAGTAATGAAAATCATACGGAAAGCCGGTACGGAAGCGTGGGCGGGTATTATTCTCCGGAATAAAATGGAATTGGCTTTCGGCGATTCCCCCGGAGAATATCGTTATGTACATGTGAAAATTTTCAAAACAACAGGTGGCAGAGTATCTTTCAAACTGGAGAAAAACGGCGACGCCGGTGCGTTTCGCAATATCCAAAACTATTCTCTTTCGGAACAATGGCAGGAAATTGTTTTTGATATGGGAAACGCGACAGGTGCAATGTACGACGATTATTTTATCATGCCCGATCTAACCGAAAATCTTTCGGACTCCATTATAATCTATATAGATGATATTGAATTGACTGCCAGTGAAGCAATCGTATTCCGGCCGGTTTGGGCAGATGAGTTCAACGGCAACACCTACGACTCTGCAATATGGAGTCCGCAAATAGCAGGAGGTGGTTTTGGAAACAATGAGTTGCAATATTATACTGGGCTGAAAAAAAATATTTTTACCCGCGATGGAAATTTGGTATTGAAAACTTACAAAGAACTTTATCAAAATCACGGATACACGTCCGGCAAACTGTGGAGCAAAGATAAAAAGTTTATAAAATACGGAAGGGTAGAAGCGCGATTCAAACTGCCCAAAGGTCGTGGAACTTGGCCTGCTATCTGGATGATGCCTCAAAGCAGCGTTTACGGCGAATGGCCGCACAGCGGCGAAATCGACATGATGGAATTTGTCGGATATGACGCCGGCAAAGTGTATGGAGCCGTTCACCGCAGCACCAAGTGGGGCAATAATGGAAGCGAAGGCAATGCGAGTATTGTCGAAACAGCCGACAACTTCCACATCATCCGCATCGACTGGGAACCGGGCTATATCAAATGGTATTTGGACGGTCAACTTTTCTACAGATATAATAATGCTTTTACCGGTAGCGCCCAATGGCCGTTCGATCAGGAATTTTATGTTATTCTTAACTTTGCCGTAGGAGGTAGTTGGGGCGGCGCTCAAGGAGTAGATGACAATATTTGGCCGCAGGAATTTCTGATAGACTACGTTCGCGTGTATCAAAAATCGGAGGACACCGCTGTCAAACCGGTTAAAAACACATTATTTTCCGTTTATGCGCTTTCAAAAGAAAAACTGAAAATCACTTCATTAGCCCGATTGCCGGTACATGTAAACATCTATTCCCTTACCGGAGAAAAACGAATATCGAAAAAGGCTGTTACGGGTGATTTCACAGTTGATATATCCGGTTTATCTCAGGGGATTTATATTATTACCGTATCGGATGGAAACGATTCTTATTCTCACAAAATTATAAAATAAGGGTGCATTTCAAATTATCTCACCCTGTCATTCCCGCGCAGGCGGGAATGACAGCGGGTTTTAAGGCCGGCGTATTTCAAAACATGTTTACTTTTTTATTTACAGTCATTAAAATAAACAAATACATGGCAAAATCCGTCCTTTCGTTCTTCGGTTTTCATGGTGAGGCCAAATGTCGGGAGCGCATCGTCAAGCCATTTGGGCGGATGTATGCAGATGATTTCCAGTTCATGGAAATTATTTTCTTCCAAAAAAGGTAACAGAATTTCTTTTGAATTGAGCGAAGTATTTTTCTTCTGTACTTCCGCCAGGTTTATCCGGTACAGTTTCCGGTCTGCATTTCCGACGGGTACGGGAGATATTCCGGCGGCTTCGCCCTGTCCGCACGACCGGCCGCAAGCGGATACGGCGGCGCCGATTATTTCTTTTTCCCGCTGTTCCCTGATTTGGTCTAACGATTCGAGCGGTGAGCCGTCGAATGTCCGGACATTGATTCCCAGCTCTTCTTCAAGGATGGCTTTGAATATTCCCTGCGTTTTCTTTACCACAAACAGTTTACAGTCGTCCAGTTGCGAAGCCATTTTATAAATACACCGGCGGAGAAGGTTCAGGTTCATTGTCCGGTCGGGTTTGAAAGGAATACAGTTGATGCAGTACCAGTCCTCCCCGTCCCTGTCGTATAACTCCACCGTACCGGCTTCGCCGAAAGGCAAAGTCTCTCCGTTGCTGTCCATAAAAACGGCTATTTTCATGCGGTTATTTTAGTTGACGACCTCACCCCCGAGAGGCTGTCTCAAAAGAGTAGTTAGAACACAGATGAAACGGATAAAACGGATTTTCACTGAATATTTCTTTTTGTAGAAAAGCGTAATTATCTGCCAATCCAAAATATAAAAAACTGTGTTTATCCGTATCATCCGTTTTATCTGTATTCTTATTAACTTTCAAGACAGTCTTTTACGTCCGCAGTGCGGACGCAATTTCAAATAATTGATTATGAGTAAACAGGAAATAGTATTGCGAAATGAATTTGTTTCCGATATTCGGAGTATTATTACAACAGCGAAAACCGGTGCTGTAAGGAGCGTTGATTTTCAACGGGTGATGATGTATTGGAAATTGGGAGAACGCATTCTTGTGGAAGAACAGCAAGGGAAAGAGCGGGCAGAATACGGTAGCTATTTGTTGCGTAATTTGGCGGAACAGATAGAACCTGAATTTGGAAGTGGTTTTTCTTATCGTCAATTGGCTTTTTGCAGATAATTTTATCGGGCATACCCAATTGTGAACGCAGTGCGTTCACAATTCAATTGGTATCAGTATCGTCTTCTTATTCAAATAGATGACAATGACAAACGCGAATATTACGAATACGAAACTTTACACAATCACTGGACGGGACGGGAATTGGAACGGCAAATCAATTCCGGCTTGTATGAACGTTTGCTGATGAGCAATGACAAAAAAGCCGTTTTGGAAGTCGCCCGCAGGGAACGAATACCGGAGCATCCCCTGGAAATTATCAAAGACCCAATGGTATTGGAATTTCTTGGTTTGAAACGGGAATCGGCTTATTATGAAAAAGATTTGGAAAGTCTATTAATTACCAATTTACAGACCTTTTTACTGGAGTTAGGCAATGGCTTTTCGTTTGTTGCCCGTCAGAAAAGATTATTGATTGAAGACGATGAATTTTCCATTGATTTGGTTTTTTATAACCGACTGCTGCGCTGTTTTGTGCTGATTGATATTAAAACAAAGAAAATTACGCATAAAGACATCGGACAATTGCAAATGTATGTCAATTATTACAACAGGGAAGAAAAATTGCCGGATGAAAATTCGACTGTCGGTATTTTACTGTGTGCCGATAAGAATGATACTGTGGTTAAATATTCGCTTCCCGAAGATAATAAGACGATTATGGCAAGTAAATATCAACTTTATTTGCCATCGGAAAAACAGTTGCTGAATGAATTGAAACGTGAATTGGAAGATTTGGAAATAAACAAAATATGATAGTACTAAACATTGAAAAAAAAGAAAACAAAGGCATCAATTTAGCCGAATTTATGCCTTCGGTTCTTCGCCGGATTGTGATACTCGGCGCTGGCGAAAGCGGTACAGGCGCCGCCGTCCTGGCAAAAAAGAAAGGTTTCGACGTGTTCGTTTCGGATTTGTCGACCATCAAGGATAAATACAGGGAACTTCTGGAAAAATACGAAATTCCTTACGAAGAAGGGCGTCATACGGAAGAAAAAATCCTGAACGCCAATGAAATCATCAAAAGCCCCGGCATTCCCGACAGGGCGCCGATTGTCCAAAAACTGGCCGCTCAAAACACGCCTGTTATTTCGGAAATCGAATTTGCCGGACGGTATACGAATGCAAAAACAATCTGTATCACGGGAAGTAACGGTAAGACAACTACCACCATGCTGACTTACCATATCCTGAAAAGCGCCGGATTGAATGTCGGCCTTGCCGGAAACGTCGGCGAAAGTTTCGCCTTGCAGGTAGCCGAACAGCATTACGATTATTATGTTATCGAACTGAGCAGTTTCCAGTTGGACGGGATGTATGATTTTCGTGCCGATATTGCCGTTTTGCTCAACATTACGCCCGATCATCTCGACCGTTACAACTACGACATGCAGAATTACGCCGATGCTAAAATGCGGATTATCAGGAACCAGACGGCGGCGGATGCTTTTATCTTTTGGAACAATGACCCTCTTGTAAAATTACGGATTACGGATTACAAATTACGGAATGACAAAAAATCAGCGCCTGCGCTTTATCCTTTTGCGCTGACGAAAGGAGAGGGCGTAAAGGCTTATGTAGAAAATAAACAAATAGTTATAAATACTCCTAAAGGAAATTTTAACATGGAAGAAGAATTGGTAGCATTAACCGGAACGCATAATCTGTACAATTCACTGGCGGCGGGAATCGCGGCTAAATTGTCGGACATCAGGAACGAAGATATTCGTCGTTCTCTAAGTGATTTCAAAGGGGTTGAACACCGTCTGGAAAAAGTGGCCAAAGTGTGGGGCGTCGAATATGTCAACGATTCGAAGGCGACGAATGTCAATTCGACCTGGTATGCCCTGCAAAGTATGAAAACGCCTGTCGTCTTGATTCTTGGCGGAACGGACAAGGGCAATGACTATACGGAAATCGAAGCAATGGTGAAAGAAAAGTGCCGCGCCCTGATTTATCTCGGCGTGGACAATTCCAAACTGCACAGGTTTTTCGACGGAAAGGTAAGTCAAACAACCGAAGCGCATTCCATGGAAGAAGCCGTTTCAAAAGCGTATGACATCGCCGAACAGGGCGATACGGTTTTGTTGTCGCCCTGTTGCGCAAGTTTCGATTTGTTTGAAAACTATGAGGACAGGGGGAGGCAATTTAAGCATTACGTCAGAAGACTATGACCTACTCCTGGCCCCCCCTCCTTCGGAGGGGGGGCATAATTCGTAATTGACTAAAAAATGGGGTGGTGATGTAAAAAGTATGCTGCGATAAACAGTTTATATTATATTTTTGTAAACACGAAGACAGCAGCATACTTTTTACATCACCACCCGGGATTTTATCCATAAACAGCAACATTTTTACATTCGCGCTACACTCACAGCAAGTCTCAAAACTTTGTCGGGGAACTTGCTGT
>JAIRNV010000077.1 GCA_031257875.1 Dysgonamonadaceae bacterium | reverse complement strand
GCTCGTGTGTTTGCCGTCATGAACCGCGAAACTCCATACGTTAATACAAGAAAATTTGCTGCATAAGTTTTAATTATTTTTAACTAAATATATTTGGAATTTAGCATAGAATGCGGGGGGCATGGGGAATTTTTCGAGCGTACATAGCGCCCATTTTCCTTTTTATGCAGTCGGTATCCTGCTCGGATTACTCTTTTCCGTTTTGCTGATAAAACCGTTGAATGCTCTGCTCCTGGGTGAAAATTACGCCGCGAATCTTGGCGTCGGAATAATCTCCACCCGCATTTATATTCTGCTCACTACCGGTCTTTTAACGGCTATTGTTACCGCTTTTTGCGGACCGGTTAGCTTTCTCGGCTTAGCGGTGCCGCATTTGGCGCGGATGGCTTTGGGGACTTCCAATCAAAAATTACTTCTTCCGGTCACCATTTTGTCGGGGGCTGCCATTGCTTTGCTTTGTAATATGCTGACTGTTATTCCTTTCGGGAAAAGTTTGTTACCACTCAATGCTGTAACTCCTTTGCTTGGTGCGCCGGTGATTATTTATGTTATATTGAAAAAATGACTGCCGCCGAGCATAGGATATTATTTCAGCGGAATCCTACATTTTCCATACCCACAAATCATGTATGCGAACAGCGCGGTTCACGCCGTCGTTCACCGGATTTTCTCTGCCCGTGAGAGCAGGGATAAACTTCAGCTGCACGTTCTGTTCGTTAATTTCAACCGTAAAAACTTCACCGTTTTCCGGGTCGGCGGGGATAAAATCATCGCCCACCTTCGTAAAGGCCGTTGCGCCTTCGCTCTTTTTCCAGAGCGATAGACCCGCAACGTCTTCAATACGCCCGCCGAGCGAAACGGAAAAGCGTATCCGCCCCACCGAAGGCAAAGACGGGAGAAGCATAAACGCATCCGAATCATGCTGTCCGCACTCATAGAAAATAAGTTGCTGGAGGGCGACATAGCCGGCGCTGACGTCCGAATCCGGCGTGGAAGCGCCCCCCATCGCTCCACATTCGGGATTGACGGCAAAGTCTTTCAACATGTAGGCTATCGAAAATTCGCCGTAATTCCCGATGCGGGGCTTGCTGGGCGTGTACATAATGGTGGCGGTTATCATCGGGTCGTTTTCGCAGTCCTGTTTCGCGGTGTTGTCATAGCCTTCCCGCTGCCACGACTGGAAATTCTCGTGAAACAGGAGGCCGTCTTCGTCCGAAGGAATATCGCCCACAGGAGGAATGTATTCCTCTTCGGCGGGAAGATACCTGTCGCGATAGGCGAACTCCTTTTCGCAGGCTGCAAACAGCAGCGCGGGTAATATTACCGTAAATAGAAATCGTTTCATTGTTTATTATTTATTATTTATTATTTATTAATCATTCGACCTCCCTTCGCTCGGCGTAGCGTCCCCGCTACGTCGGGCTAAAAGCAAGGCTCCTGCCTTGCATACAAAAATATTTTCATCTTAAACTTCTCATTAAACCTTGATTATTTTATTTCCTGTACTCATTTTACATTTCCGTTTTTTTTGCAAGGCAGGAGCCTTGCTTTTAGCCCGACGTAGCGGGACGCTACGCCGATCGGGGGGAGGTCGGGGAGGTCAATCATTTCTCCATACACCACACCTGCAAATCATGTATGCGAATCTGCCGCGTTTCGCCGCCAATATTATTAGGCAGGGAAGTAGCATAATCGGCGAAACCGGGCGACGCCTTGCTGCCGCCCTGGGGCATCGGCGTTACATCTTCGCCGTCATGTAGCGGGAAAGTCGCCACAAAACCGATATAGACATTCTCTTCGTTAATGTCCACCTCAACCGTTTTGCCGGCGGTTTTCTCTTCCGTGCCGCCTTCGACGGTATAGTCGCCTATTTTCACCCAGTCGGCGTCGGCCTTCGATTTTTTGAAGAAAGTGATTCCGTACACATCTTCGATATTGGCGAGGCTGTAGGCAAAGGAAAACTTTACGCGCGACACCGACGGCAGCGCCGAGCGCGTCCGCAGGGAAGCCCACGTGGCATGTCCGCCGCAGGCATAGTATATGGGCGCCTGCAGGGCGCAATAACCCGTGCTGACCTCCGAATCGGGCGTGGAAGCGCCCGCGTCGCTGCCGCAGTAGGAATTGATACCGCCGTCGTTGAGCTGGTATTCTACCAGCCAGTTGGAGTAATTCCTGTTGATATTGAAGGTCTGCATCTGACCGCTTGCCAGCAATATCCGGTCGCAATAAGCATCCGACGAATTCACGTAGCCCACCATCCCCCACTCCTGAAAATGGTCGTCGATGATGAGCCGTCCGTCGTGCGCAAAGGGAATCGTGTAGAGCGCGAGGTCGTGCAGGCGGTAGTATCCCTCGTTTTCGCCGTAGGGGGCGAACTTAAACGCTACATTCGCCCGGTATATCGGCACGGTGAATACTTCGCCCCTGTCGGCCTCCGACGGCTTAAAGATACCCACCGGCTCCCACCTGTCGCCGCCGACCGACTGGAAAAGCGCCAGGCCGCGCCCTTCCGTAGAAGTGGCGCTGATGGTAAACCGCGCTACCGACACCGACGGGCGTTCCTCGATAACAACCGACGCACGGGCTTCCCCGTTGCGCGCCCGCCGGTTGTTGAACAGCACGTAGCCCTTGCCGGCGTCGCTTATGTCGCTGCAATTAAAAAACAGGCCGGCGTCGGTGTAGGCAATCGTAAAGTCTTCGGTTGCCATGTCGTCGTAATACTGTTCTTCATACTGAAATGGCTTCGTGTTGGACGTCAACGCTTCCGGGTCGCTGCACGTACGGAGAGTGCGGCCGAGCAGTTGCGCCGAGATCTTTCTCGTGCCGTAACCGACGGAAGTAAAATCTTTCAGGAAAAGCCGTCCCGACATGGCGGGTATCGCGGCGTTGGTTTCCACGTCGGGGAAGTTGATATAGCGCTGACTGACGGGTATGGTCAACACCGAATCGCTGATGGCCTGCCGGACAACTATCTCGCCTTCGCGCGCCGCCACGCTTGCTGTTACCGTAACGGTCAGGTCGGAGCCGTCGATGCTTGTCCGTATCCAGTCGGGATAACTTACCAGCGTGTAGTCGGCCAGCAGCGTATCCACGATGGAACTGATTTTTACGGAAAATACTTCTTCGTCCATATCTGCCTGCAGGGCGGCGGGCGCGGCGACGAACTGAATGTAAACATCTTCTGCCGGCATTACGGGGTCTTCCCTGCTCTGTATTTCTTCTTTTTGGCAGGCATTCAAGCCAAGCGATATCAGCAGGATTATGACTGCTGATGATTGGAATATTTTTCTTATCATTTTTATTTTTTTTATGTTAGTAACTCATGTTACGCATCACGCAATGACCGGCAAAACCCGACGCCGTAAGGCGTCGCCCAATGTCGTCAACTTAAGGCTGAAAACCTTGTATCAATAGCACATGACAACGTCAAGCGGAGACAAAGTATAATTGATTAAGGATTGTTTTGAACGCGAATTGCGCAAATTACGCACATTTTACATTTGAATTTTATCAAATAAATTTGTGTAATTCGCGTAATTCGCGTTCAAAACAGATTCGTCCTCGCCTTAAGTTGACGACATTAGGCTGAGCCTCGCGCCATCTATCATGACAGGTTAAACCTGTCGGGAGTAAAGGGTAAAGGGTAAAGGGTAAAGGGTAAAGGGTAAAAGGCACAGAGTATCCGATAAAATACGGATACCTTTTCACCCCTTCAACTGATGTGTATCATGAGTAAATTATTGATTTAAATGGGAATTTACTCTTCATTCCTATTTAAATCATTGATTTAAATGGGAATCTACTCTTCATTCCTATTTAAATCATTGATTTAAATGGGAATTTACTCTTCATTCCTATTTAAATCATTGATTTAAATGGGAATCTACTCTTCATTCCTATTTAAATCATTGATTTAAATGGGAATCTACTCTTCATTCCTATTTAAATCATTGATTTAAATAGGAATCTACTCTTCATTCCTATTTAGATCAATGATTAATCACTAATACCGGATTTTCGTTACGCTCACGGCTCCCGACCGGTGCAAATCGCGCCGGATATACACGCCGGCAGCAAGCGGCCTGCTTACCTTCGCGCCGGAAACAGTGTAATAACTTGACTCAACAACAGGGTCACGAGTGGTAGCCCGTTCGACCGCTTTGACGGAAGAGATTCCCGTAGCGGAGCCGGCAAAGGCGGCAACGGGATAGGAAAGTATCCTGCCCGCCTGATGAACAACGGCCTGAACGGTATCGCCTTCGGCAACGGGCGCGGGATAAACGTATTCCCACCTGCCGTCGGCCTGCAGGGCAGCCGTGCCGCTGCGCACGCCGTTGACGGATACGACAAGGCTGTCGGTAGTCGCGCCATCATCCGTACGGTATTCGCCGGACACTGCCGACAGGCCTGCCGCCGTGATAACCGCCGGCGCCGACTGATACTGGAAATAGGGATAGCTCTTGCCTTCCCAGATGTTCCATACTTTTTCCGCGCTGTAAGACGGCTGTATATCGAAGTCCGGGTAGTGCGCTTCGGCCTGCTTTTCCGCAACGGGCGGTTCGTAGAGTTTTTCGGCGTAGCTGGCAACGCTCTTGAGGACGCCGGCCGTATTAAAGGCTCCGTCCGGCGTTATGATGTAGCAGTTGGTAAAAGTGCCTGCTCCTGCATTATTGGTAAAACTTAAAGGAAGAATTTTAACAGTTCCACCTGCGCCGGCGGCAGTTCCATATCCTTTTGCCGTAGCATAGCAGTTGGATATATTAACTTCATAGTTGGCGGTACCAATAAATCCGATTATACCGGACCCTCCGCCGACAATATCCGCATCTGCGATTATCAAGCTGTCAATACTCCCGCTTCGCATGGCGCCAAACAAGCCGGAATAAATACCCCTCATATATAAGTTTTTCACTACATGTCCGCCGCCGTGAAAGTGGGATTTAAAGGCGCTACCGCTGCCGCTTGCCAGTCCTGTCCAAGCGCCATTTGCAGCGCACCATTCGGCAAGGTCGAGGTCGACAGTCAGGCGAAAGTGAACGTTGGCGAAATCCTCGGTTTTCGCATTGGATATGTCGATATATTCTCTGAACTGCTCTACGGAGGTAATCAGGTAGGGTTCTTCTTCCGTACCCAATCCGTCCCATGACTGTGCATACCCGCTTACCGAGCAAACGGCAAGCATCGCAAATAAATATAATTTTTGTATCATTATTTTTTTTGTTTTTGATTTGTTAAGTAATTTATTATAAATATAAATCATTAAACAGGTTATATTATTTTTTTTATAAAACACAAAGACACGAAGACACGAAGTAATATTTTATATATAAAAACTTCGTGCCTTTGCATCTTCGTGTCTTAGCGTTTACAAAAATATACCTGTCACTCCCTGCCTGTAGCCGCCGGGCATCCCGGAAGTTTAATATAACTGACCGTACCGCAAACAGGGTCATCGTCTCTGTCCACCCCCGCTGTAAAGTACATCGTGAGTTTGGGCCGTAGCGCAGAATTTTTTGCACTCGGCGAATGGAAGAGTAGCGCCGAGTTGGGATGGCTCGCCCGTTGCGAGCTGTCCGGCATAATTACCCATCCGAAGTTGGAATCAGGATCGCTAATCCATTCCTTGATGGTCTGCTTTATGTAGCGGTTGTAGGGACTCGGGCGGTGGCATACAAACATGACGGAGTCGATGCACGCATCACCAGGCGAAGTCTGGCTAAGGGGTACGTTGCGCGGCACATTGGCGTCGGTGCTGAATATGTAATCTCCGCCGCATTGTTTCCACGGGTCACACCAGTTTACACTGCCCGTTGAAGCCTGATCTCCGCAGTCAAGCGTTTGACATGCCGAAAGATATTTGCCGTTAGCGCCGACGTTCCACTCCTGCTGCAGCCTGCCGACAAAGAACTGCCGCGTTTTATCCCTACAAGTATCCACGTCCACGCAGCTATCGGTGGTATAGAGCGTAAACCGCACGGAGTCGAACTGCGCCACAAGCGCCAAAGGCGGATTAATACATGTGCTGTCAACAATGTAGTCCAAATTAAAGCGCAGCAGTATTCGCCGTTCTCTTCCGTTCCAGAATCCGAGCGCAAGATAGTCGCTTGTTCCACTGCTGTTCAGCTCGCAGTCTTCATAAATCGTAGTAGCATCTACACAGCCGGGGCCGCCCTGAAAGGTAATCACCTTGATAGAATCACATCCGATGTCGCCCGGCTGCGGGGGAATCTTCTTGCAGCTGCAGGTATCGTCGGCTGCTACTGCGCGGGATTCAACACTCGACTCGCCGGCATAACCCCAGCAGGTCATTATCACAAGTCCGCTCACCATTAAGGCGGACATCAACACTGCCTTCCGCAACCTTGTTGCCGGAAAGCCGGGGGCGCGTCGGCCCCATTGAAACTTCTTTTTCATAAAAAAATTAAATTAAATTACACGCTCTCTTTTTAATATGGGTGAATCCAAAATTGTCGTAAAATAACCGCAGTCGTCATTGCGAAGGCGACAGCCTGAAGCAATCCAGGCATAAATTATACTTATTCCGGATTGCTTCACTGCTGCGCAGTTCGCAATGACGATGCGACAATTTGGAATACACTTCTTAACATTACATAAACCTGTTGTCGGAGCGCACATTACAACACTGTTTATGAGCCGCCGTGTCAAGCCATCCGGATTTGCTGTCCGGCGGGCTGTCATACTTCGGGAAATAGGGTTTAACGTCAATCAGCGGCGTGCCGTCGAGCATGTCTGCGCCGTCAAACGTAACGGTATCTCCTTCTACGGAAAGAATGCGGACGGTGGACATGCCGATGTGGTTCGGGCGTTTGGGCGCACGGGTGGCGAACACGCCGTGCGGCTTCGTATCCATAAAGGGAACGGGCATCAGTACGTATCCTTCCGCTTTGTGGAAATGATAGACGAGCGTTGCATGAGAAAAGCCGTCGAGGTCGGTCAGGCCTTCCACATACTCCTTTTTTATTACGGCTTTGCCCGTAAACCCTGCCGCTCCTGCCGGCTGTACCGGCATTCCTTCAATCTGTCCGTGCGGCGTGTGAATGACGCCTATCGGTTCGAGAATAATTTGATTTTTCATTTTTTCATTTTTTTTTAGGGATACAAAATAAATAACATGCAGCAATCAACTCCGTGTTCCTCCGTGGTAGAATATTTAACCATGGAGGACGCGGAGGAACACGGAGGCCGACCTCTCTAATGCAGGGAGGCCGACCTTCCCTGTGCCGTTTTATATGTTACGGTTACCGGAACCTCTTACTCGTTAACTGATTTACGTATAAAAGATAAATTTACATCCGGAAATTTGATTTAATTGAAAAAAAATAACTTACTTTGCGGCCTAATTTAAATTCAAAATATGGCACAACAGGAAGAAGTTTTTAAGAAGTTAATTTCTCATTGCAAAGAGTATGGTTTTGTATTTCCTTCTTCGGAAATTTACGATGGCTTGGGCGCCGTCTACGACTACGGACAGAATGGCGTGGAACTCAAAAATAACATTAAAAAATATTGGTGGGACAGTATGACATTACTTAATGAAAATGTGGTGGGCATCGATTCCGCCATTTTTATGCATCCGACCATCTGGAAAGCGTCGGGACATGTCGATGCTTTCAACGACCCGCTCATTGACAATAAGGATTCCAAAAAACGTTACCGTGCCGATGTGTTGATTGAAGAACAGATCGCAAAATACGAGGATAAAATGAATAAGGAAACGGAAAAAGCCGCCAAACGGTTCGGCGATGCTTTTGACGAACAAAAATTCAGGGAAACCAACCCTCGCGTGCTGGAAAATGAAGCTAAAAAGGAAGCGCTGCATACCCGTTTTGCCAAAGCGCTGAATGACGGCAATCTCGAAGAATTACGGCAAATCATTATTGATGAAGAAATTGTATGTCCCGTATCCGGCACTAAGAATTGGACGGAAGTCCGCCAGTTCAACCTGATGTTTTCTACCGAAATGGGTTCAACCGCCGAGGGCGCTGCAAAGATTTATCTGCGTCCCGAAACGGCGCAGGGGATTTTTGTCAATTTCCTGAATGTACAGAAAAGCGGACGTATGAAAATTCCTTTCGGAATCGCCCAAATCGGAAAGGCTTTCCGCAACGAAATCGTCGCCCGCCAGTTTATTTTCAGGATGCGCGAATTTGAACAGATGGAAATGCAGTTCTTTGTACGTCCGGGCGAAGAACTTACCTGGTTTGAAAAGTGGAAGCAAACCCGCATGCGCTGGCACAAAGCCTTGGGACTGGGCGACAAAAAGTACCGTTTCCACGACCACGACAAGTTGGCGCACTACGCCAATGCCGCTACCGACATCGAATTTGAAATGCCTTTCGGATTCAAGGAAGTTGAAGGTATTCATTCCCGTACCGATTTCGATTTGAGCAGTCATGAAAAATTTTCGGGAAAGAGAATACAGTTCTTTGACCCTGAACTGAATCAGTCTTATGTTCCCTACGTGATTGAAACTTCGATTGGCGTAGACCGGATGTTTCTGAGCGTTTTGGCCGGTTCTTACTTTGAAGAGAAATTGAACGGCGGCGAAACGAGGGTAGTTCTCAAAATTCCGCCGGTATTGGCGCCCGTCAAACTGGCCGTTTTACCTTTGTTGAAAAAAGACGGATTGCCGGAAAAAGCGCGGGAAATCATGGATAACCTGAAATTTGAATATCATTGCCAATACGACGAAAAAGATTCTATCGGCAAACGCTACCGCCGCCAGGATGCCATCGGAACGCCTTATTGCATCACCGTCGACCACGACAGTTTAGTTGATAATCAGGTAACGATTCGTTACCGCGATACGATGAAACAGGAGCGCGTTCCCGTCGCTCAACTGGAACAGATTATTTCCGAAAAACTTAGTATGAAAAACTTGTTAAAAACAATACAATGAAAATGAAACGTTTAATTTATTTAACAATATCCCTGTTCGTTGCTTTTGCTTTCGCTTCCTGCAACGACGATACAGTTGACGAAGCCTGGAAAGACACAAATGAGGAAGCCTACAATGCAATCAAGGCAGATACCGCATACAAAGATGTGCGTTCCTTTTTTCACCCTGAAGACGGAACCGGACCACTCGGCGTATATTTTAAGGAGTTGAAGAAAGGCGACGGAACGGAACATCCGCTACAGACAAGCGACATAAAAGTGCTGTATTTTGGAAAATATTATAATGGTACATACTTTGACGCGGGAACAAAGAACAATAATGTTCCCGTTACATTTTCCGTCGGCAGCACTGTAAGAGGCTTTGCGTTTGCCTTGCAAAACATGGTTGTTGGCGACAGGTGGGAAATTGTTGTTCCTTACTACCTTGGTTACGGCACAGCGGGATCTTACAATGCCACTACCGGTCAAACGGAGATTCCCGGATACACAACCCTGTTCTTTGAAATAGAATTGGTTTCTATCACAACTTATCCGTAATAATTGAACTGAAGATTTACGGAATATCCTGTTTTATTCACTTATGTTATTAAAAAACATACAGATAATAAAAAGTTGGAAAAATGTTGCAGATATTTGAACCGTTTTTATTATTTTTGCGCCGGTTTTAACCGTGAGAATGATAATTGAGTATTAACAGTTAAAACGGTAGTAGGATGACAGACTTGTTTACAATTCGTATTTCGTAATTTTATTATGCACATGTTTTTACCCCCCCCCCCCCAATAAATTTCCGAATGACAGATATTTAAGTTACACCGCCATATTCGTATGCCTTCTACAGGCAGCGATAACTTCCATTCTTCATAACGCAAAGCTGAAAAGTGAATATTCCTTTTCTCCGCTTTGCGTTTTTTTATGCCCTGCATTTTGCCCCTTTACAATTTATGAAAGCAGATAAAAAGGCAATCTTAATCGCAGGAGGAGCTGGTTTTGTCGGTTCCAATCTTGCCTTCCTGCTGAAGGATAAATATCCTGAATGGCAAATCATCGCATTAGATAATTTAAAACGAAGAGGCTCCGAATTAAATATCCCGTTTTTGAAGTCCGCCGGTGTGGAGTTTATACATGGCGATATTCGCAACGGGGAAGACCTGCACTTTGACGGAAAAATCGATTTTATTATTGATGCCGCCGCCGAACCGTCCATACTTGCGGGGTTGAATGAAACGCCTGATTATTTAATTCATACGAATCTGAACGGCACGATTCATTTATTGAGTTTGGCCAAAAAACACAATGCCGGCTTTGTATTCCTTTCCACCAGCCGGATCTATCCGATTAAACAGCTGGAAAAATTGAATTTCCGCGAAGATGAATTCCGGTTTGAACTGGAAGAAGCGCAGCCTGTTCAGGGATGCAGCAGGGACGGCATTGCCGAAACATTTTCTTTACAGGGCGCGCGTTCCCTGTATGGAACAACAAAGCTGGCATCCGAACTTGTGCTTCAGGAATATGAGGCATTTTATGATTTAAAAGCGGTAATAAACCGTTGCGGAGTGATTGCCGGCCCCCGCCAGATGGGGAAAGTGGATCAGGGAGTGGCTGTTCTCTGGATGGCGCGTCATTTCTGGCAAAAGGAACTGTCGTACATCGGTTATAACGGTTCCGGCAAACAGGTGCGCGACGCCGTTCATATCTTTGATTTGTTTGACTTGATTGATTATGAATTAACGCATTTCGAAAAAGTGGCCGGCAAGATTTACAATGTCGGAGGCGGTCGCGAAGTGAGTTTTTCATTGAAAGAATTAACGGAACATTGCGTAGCAATCACAGGAAACAAAATGCCGATAAGGAGTATATTAACAAACCGTGTTGGCGATATTCCCATTTACCTGACAGACCACTCTCTGGTAACGGGAGAAACGGGCTGGCATCCGAAACGGAATTTGCAGACAATTCTCGCCGACATCTACGATTGGTTAAAAAAAGACGAAAAACAACTCAAAAATATATTGGCAGTATGAAAGTAGCAATAATAACCGGCGCTGCGGGTTTGATAGGCAGCGAGGCAGTCGGTTTCTTCTCACGGAAAGTGGATTTGATAATCGGAATAGATAACGGGATGCGGTCTTATTTCTTTGGACAGGATGCTTCCACTTTGTGGAACGAAGCGCGGCTGAAAGAATCGATAGGCAATTATAAGCATTACGCGGTAGATATCCGTAATTTCGAGGAACTGGAACGTATCTTCAAGGAATATAACCGCGACATTGAACTGGTTGTGCATACGGCCGCCCAACCCAGCCATGACTGGGCGGCACAGGAGCCGCTGACGGATTTCGGCGTAAATGCCGGCGGAACATCCAACCTGTTGGAATGTACCCGTTTATATGCGAATCCCGGGGCTGTGTTTATATTTACATCCACGAACAAGGTCTACGGCGATACGCCGAATGAATTGCCGCTGGTGGAACTGGAGAGTCGCTGGGAAATAGAAGAAACGCATCCTTACTATCAAAACGGTATTGACGAAACCATGCGTATTGACCGGTCGAAACACTCGCTTTTCGGAGCCTCAAAAGTAGCAGCCGATGTGTTGGCGCAGGAATACGGACGTTATTTTGGCATGAACGTGGGCGTGTTCCGTGGGGGATGTCTGACAGGCCCCATGCATTCGGGAACCAAGCTGCACGGTTTTCTTTCCTACCTGATGAAATGCGCTATAACGGGTGATGAATATACCGTTTACGGTTATAAGGGAAAGCAGGTGCGCGACAATATCCACGCTTTTGATTTGATTCAAATGTTTTGGCAATTCTACCGGAATCCGCGTCCGGGCGAGGTGTATAATGCCGGCGGAGGCAGGTTTTCCAACTGTTCAATGAAGGAAGCCATTGCCTTGTGCGAAGAAATCACAGGCAAAAAGATGAACATTGCCTATAGCGAAACCAACAGGATTGGCGACCATATATGGTATATTTCCGATTTGTCCAAATTCAAAGCCCACTATCCCGAATGGCACTGGAAATATGATTTGAGAACCACGGCCATAGAAATTTTTGATTCGATGACAAAAAGAGTATAAGACATGAAAACAGACGCTTTATATCAAATAAGATTTCCTTCTCCGAAAGAGCTTGCCGGCAAAAATAAATTATGGCAAGTGTTGTGCAAACGTTATTTTTCCAAATATGTGGACAAAGAGGCTTGTGTTTTGGACATGGCGGCCGGTTATTGTGAATTTATAAACAATATTGAGGCAAGGAAAAAAATCGCTGTAGATATAAATCCGGATACAGTTCATTATGCAGGAACTGATGTGCAGGTCATACAGGCAAAGTCGTCAAAACTGGAGGAAGTTGAGTCAAATTCGGTAGATGTTGTTTTTATATCAAATTTTTTTGAACATCTGACTAAAGAGGAAATAATATCAACTTTGGGTGAATGCAGAAGAGTGTTAAGCAATATTAATGGGGGGGGGTAAAATCATTGTATTACAGCCTAATATTAAGTACGTGGGAGCAGACTACTGGGATTTTTTTGATCATCATACGCCATTAACGGACAAAAGTATAAAAGAGGTATTGGAGTTAAGCGGATTTCATGTGAGCAAGTTAATTCCCAGATTTCTTCCTTATACAACTAAAAGTAAAATTCCACAGTTCCCATGGCTGGTTGCATTGTATTTATGTGTTCCGTTTGCATGGAAAATAATGGGAAAACAATTGTTGGCAATCGCAGAAAAGAAATAAGCAATGAAATTATCAATAGTTATACCGGCATATAACGAGGAAGGCTGTATTGAGGAAACCATACGGCAACTTTTTCAGGCTCTCGGCAGCGCCTGTATCGAACATGAAATACTCGTCGTAAATGACAATTCCAAAGACAGCACATTAAAAATACTGGAATCCCTTAGCAAAACCTGTCCTACGGTTCGTTACATTACCAATGAAGGACCTAACGGTTTCGGTTACGCCGTCAGGAAAGGACTGGCAAACTTCACGGGGGATTGTGTAGCGGTTTTTATGGCAGACATGTCGGATAACCCTGAGGATTTAGTTTCTTTTTACCGTTTAATGGAAAAAGAAGGATGTGATGCCGTTTTTGGCGCCCGATGGAGCAGGGGCGGGAAAGTGTATGATTATCCGAAACATAAATTATGGCTGAATCGGTTGGCTAACCACATTATCCGCATACTGTTCGGGATAAAATACAATGACACTACCAATGCCTTCAAGTTATATAAGCGCAGTACAGTTGAAGGGTTGCAGCCGTTTTTGTCTCCGCATTTCAATTTAACGGTAGAATTGCCTCTGAAAGTGATTATCAGGGGATATTCCTACAAAGTGTTGCCCAACAGCTGGACAAACCGGAAAACCGGAGAATCCAAACTGAAAATCAGGGAAATGGGCGCGCGCTATTTTTTCATTCTCCTGTATTGTTTGATTGAAAAATACTTTTCGAGAGGAGATTTTAAAAAGAAATGGTAATGGACAGACATGTGGAATATAAATTATAAAAAAACCAGTCATGAAACAAACACGGATTAATTATTTTTTTTGGATATTGTCGGCAATTTTTACAGCCGGCTATTTCTATATTGTTTATCAATTTAGCGTAAATATACCGATGGATGATGATTTGCCGTCATTGCAGAATTTTTTGGTACGGTTTGTTCAGGCAGATGATATACGGGAAAAAGTATCATTATTGCTGGAGAATGGAAACGGTCACAGGCTGCTATTTATGCGCTCAATTGTTTTGTTTGTATATATGGTGTGTGGAAAATTAAATTATTCGATTTGTATTTTTATCGTAAACCTGCTTCTTTTCGGGACAGGTGTCTTGTTATATAAGATGATACGGAATAAAAACATGAATGGATTATGGGTTTTCCTGACCGTCTTATTATTGTTTAACGGCCAAAATCTTGGCAATTCTATTGTGGCACAATTTGGCCTGACTAATATCGGGAGTATTTTTATTACTTTTCTATCCATCTATTTATTGCTTTTAAATCATCGCCCGGCATTTATAGGCGGACTTTTGCTTTCTCTCACAGCGATTTATTCAAATGGAAACGGAATGTTGATGATTCCTCCGGTAATTGCCTGTTTCTGCATCCAAAAACGGACAAAGGATATGATTTGTTTCGGAATAATCTCCATAACGGCGGCCATATTTTATTTTTACGGTTTGGATACGTCGCGTCTGGGAGGTGATATATGGAGTCATTTGCCCGAATTGGCTGCGAATTTCTTTATTTTTATCGGATGCAACCTGTGGATTCCTTCCGTTAAATTTGTTTCTCTTTTTACCGGAATAGTTTGTTCGGCCATATATGTATGGGGAATATTTAATAAAGTATACGAGCGCAATTTGTTTTGTTATGCCTGTCTGACGTTTCTATTCATAACGGCAATCGCTGTAGCGGCCGGTAATGAGCCTGTACTTGGCGGAGAATCGACAGCCCCCTGGCGCTACCGGATATATGGCAGTCTGTTTTTGATACTGACTGCATTTTTATTGATTAATAATGCAAAAGCATTTCGCGTAAAAAAACTGATTTATTTACTCCCTGTTCTTGCTTTATTTTTTTGCATACTTTCCACCGCCTATTGTTACCGCAAAGGCGAGAGACGTTTGGAACTGAAAAAAGTATCGGCCTATCGCTGGATACATGAAGGAAAACGATTGGGAACCCGTTATCCGCAAGCCGAACCGGAATTGATATTTTATTTAAAAGAAACTGAACAGATGGGGCTTTATACGATGCCCCGGTATACGTTGGCCGAATATAAGTCTGCTGTTTATTGCAGGGACGAAAACAAACAGTTTTTGCCGGACGGGATTTTATATGCGGTTGAAGCGGTTAAGGAAAAAGAAGAATTTTTGCTTGTAGAGGGCTGGGCTTATTTACAATCCGAAACCATGCGGATGGAATCGGAAGATATTTATTTATATCTGGTTAATGAAGAAAAGCAGTTGGTTTGCCGTCCCTATTTTGAACGTCGGTTTGATATTATTGATGATACAGGGAAAGCGGATTGCGGTTTCTTTGCCGTGATAGATAAAACGGAAATTCCTCATGGAACATACAGGCTCGAAATAGGACTCAAATCGCGGTTGAAATTAAAGCGTCCGGTTTTTTGTGTTTCTACCGGTCGGGTATTCAATTTATGAAGGGTGAAAATGGCGACAGCCGCGGAGATAAAGAGTTGATGGCCTTTGCCGACAAAAGCCGGTATATTGGAAATTTTTTAAAAGAAATGATAATAGGCAGAACGGTTGAACTTGCTACACTCACAGCAAGTCTCAAAAAATTTTTTTGGCGTTTGCTGTACTCACAGCAAGTCTTAAAAAACTTTTTTGGCGTTTGCTGTGCTCACAGCAAGTATTCGGAAGCCGGAAGCATTAAAAGATATTTCAATAAAAATATAAATGATAAAATAATGAAAACAAATTCAATTGACAAAATTTATTGGGCGCTCGGCGCCGTGTTTGCAGGGATATATTTTTGGATAATATATCAAAATACTTATAATATCCCCCTTTGGGTAGGGTGTTCAAAGTCCAGTTTCCATTTTCCAAAAAACAATTAATTTTGCGCCTTTAAATTATTTATAATGAAAGACAAAATAGAGACAAAATTAGAAAGGTGCCAGTCAAAACA
>JAIRNV010000024.1 GCA_031257875.1 Dysgonamonadaceae bacterium | reverse complement strand
CGATTCTGAAAGATTTAGATGATTGGAAAAACGTTCATCTCTCTGAAAATAGAACTGTTATGCGTCGAAAATTATTGTCCGCAGGATAAAAGATGGGGAGATTTTGAACACCCTACCCTATGGGTGGTATGCAAATTAAAATTCGCGGCGCCGCATCATTAAATCCGTCGTCAAATGTACGTCCTCTTTTTGTTGTGGATGGAGTTCCCATTTATGATACCGAAAGTAGTATGGCGTCACGCGGTTATGATCCGTTGAACTCTTTCGACTATGGTTCGGGTATTAACGACATTAACCCCGAAGATATTGAAAGTATGGAAATTCTCAAAGGAGCTAAGGCTTCGGTGCTTTATGGCAGCGCCGGCGCTAATGGAGTTGTGTTGATCACCACCAAGAATGGAAAAACCGCTCAAGGCATAGGTATTCAAGTCAATTACGGACACGAATGGGAAAAACCACTCTCGCTCATTGATTTCCAAAACAAGTACGGGACAGGCCAAAACGAATACACAATGGCATATACGGACGATACTCGTACACAAAGGAAAAACGTGTCCGACCGTTTCAATTTCGGTCCCAAATTCGACGGCACTCCAATGCAATTTTTCGACGGCACCATTCGTCCTTATCAGACTTATCCCAACAACTTTCTGGATTTGTTCCAAAACGGTTCTGCCGATTACACAACGGTGTCTCTTCAGGGCGGCGGTCAGAAAGGGAATGCGCGTCTGGCTTATACCAACTATGATTATAACGGTATAATGGAGAATCAAAATCACAGGAAAAATACGCTGAGTTTCAACGGCACTTTGCGTCCTTCGGATGTTGTGAGTTTTGAGTTTACCGAAAAATCTCTATGTTACCAAGACTAAAAACCGCCGGCAGAACATGCAACAATCGGTTGCATGGGGTACTTTTAACCGCGATTATGATCTTTCGGGTTTGCGTGACGCCTACAAAGATGAAAACGGTTGGATGCACACTAAGG
Organism: Dysgonamonadaceae bacterium; assembly: GCA_031257875.1. Taxonomy (GTDB): domain Bacteria; phylum Bacteroidota; class Bacteroidia; order Bacteroidales; family Azobacteroidaceae; genus Azobacteroides. Next base: position 10,653 of record JAIRNV010000024.1, on the reverse strand, counting down.
AAAATTTGGAGGTATTAGGATGGCCGCAAGCTTTTACAAGCTCAAACGGCGGCTTGTTCGATATGTTGTGGAATAACTACGAGAATGAAAACCTTGATGAAAAAATTCACTCTATCACTTCTGCCAAAGCTACCGTTAAATTTTTGCCATACTTATCGTTACGTGTACAAGGCGGTATTGATTATACGACTACCGATTACACGAAAAAAGATAAAGTGCTTCGTAAAAATGCAACAACCGGCAAGTGGGAAGGCGGTAAGTTTAAATACGATGTGGAAGAAGCAATGATTCAGAACTACGAAGGTTTTTTCACTTTCGACAAGGATTTTAAGAACGATGAATTGCATATTGACGCCTTTGCGGGTGGCGCCTGTAAACGTTTCGACTATACCAAAAGCAATGCCGGCACCATGGGCAATTTTATTTATCCCGATTTTTGGACGATAAATAACATGGACGGTTGGCCGGACAGCTTTGACGGACGCATTGCCGATTACAGCACGGAAGCCGAAGCGACATACAGCGTACTTGGACAGGCTTTTGCATCGTATAAAGACAAATACATATTTGAATTTCAAGCTCGCAACGACTGGAGTTCTACATTGCCTAAAGTAAATCGTTCCTACTTTTATCCGGGTGCTTCATTCACTTGGAATTTTACGGACGATTTGAAACTTCCTTTGGTTAATTATGGGAAGCTATGGCTTTCCTGGGCGAATGTAGGCCGTCCGGCTCCCCGTTATTTTGCGCTTAGCTCCTACAATGTAACAAGTATTCCTACTTATTCGGGAACCAATGATATTACTCCCGTGATTGATAATGGTAAAGCAATTTTGTTTATGGGTGATATAAAACCCGAACGGAAACGCGAAATCGAAACCGGTATTGACGTGAAATTCTTCGAGGGCGACCGTCTTGGAATCAATCTTTCGTATTACGATAACACTGTTTACGATCAAATTATGGCTGTGAATCTTACGCCGACAACGGGAAAAGATTTGGTTCGCATCAATGCCGGAGAAGTAAAAAATCAAGGTATCGAATTGCTGTTGAAAGGCTTGCCTGTTGCATACAAAAACTTTAAGTGGGAAGTTTCACTTTCTTTGGCGCGGCAATGGAGCGAAGTCGTGAAACTCTATCCTGGTATTGATCATTATGATGATATTCAAAGCGATATCTACAATCGCGCCAAGGTAGGAGAACCTGTGGGTAGCCTTTATCTGCGCGATTATGCCAAAGACCCCAACGGCAACCGGATTGTCAGCGCCGCAGGCTTATATACCCTGTCGACCGAATCGAAGGATGAAATCTGCGTGGGAAATATCAATCCCGACGTCTATGGCGGCTTGAACTCCAGCTTTATCTCTCACGGTACTTGGGGAGAAGCACGCCTGTCTTTCGGTATTGACTATAAATTTGGTGGAAACATTCTTTCTTATTCCAATGTTTATCTGAAAGGCAATGGTCTTACTACAAATTCACTGCCTTACCGTGATGCCGAGCATGGCGGTATTGAGTGGACGGAAACGCTTAACGACAAAAGCACCCGCACCCGTCACGACGGTTTGATTCTTCCCGGCGTAAAGAATATCGGCACTGCCGAAAATCCACAATATGTAGAAAACGATATTGTTGTGTCGGCATACGATTATTATTCTTCTTTTCTGCGTGATATGAGCACCGGTTTCGGCGCCGATGATATTCAGGAAAACAGTTATATCAAGTTTCGCGAAATTGCACTGGAATATACCCTTCCGGCAAGGTTGACGCTTCCGCTGAAAGTTCAACGGCTCACGTTTGGGCTGACGGCTCGTAATCTGTTTTATCTCTACAAAACCGCTGAAAATATTGATCCCGAATCTCTTTTGGGCACCAACAGTTGGGTAGAATACACCAATTATCCTACCTCGCGCACATACGGTTTTAATGTAAAAATAACTTTCTAAAATTGACAAGTATATGAAAAAGATATTATATTTCTTATTGATTATGCCGTTGGTGACGGTTATAATGACTTCCTGCGAGGCGGAATTGGATGAATTGTGGAAAAATCCCAACAAATACGTTCCGGCGCCGGAAGAAGTTACGTCGGGACTATTCACCCACATACAGAAAACCCGGTTTTTCCAGGAAGACTACGGCGAATGGTGGTGGCAGCACGGCGATGGAACTTTGCCGTCGGCTATACAAATCACAGCAGGCTACTATCCCAGAGCAGATGCAGGTAGCAATAACCTCTACGACGCAGCCTATACTTATACTTTTGCTTTGTTGGCCGAAGTCGAATATGGTACTTATGTGCAGACGGGAAACGGCAATTGTCAAAATCGTTTCAACTGGTTTTATACCGATCTGACCAATTACGGAGATATTCGGAATGAAATAAACAAGCTGTCGGGTGAAGAATACGACAATACAATTATTTACCTTAAATTAGCCACTGTGTTGAAAGATGTAGTGGCCTTGCAGACAGTGGATTTGTTCAACAAAATACCTTATTTCAGCGCCTTCAACGGCAGTCTTGGAGAATTTTCCACTCCTTATGATGAGCCTGATGCTATTTACAAATCGGTCGTTGAAGAATTTCGGGCGATTGCAACCGAATTACCGGATATTTACAACAAGATGTCGGCTGTAGCCAAAAAAACTTTTGAACAGCAGGATATTTTCTTTAAGGGAGACGTCAACAAATGGATCAAATACATCAACGGCGAAACTTTACGTGCCTGCGTGCGCGTTTCGGGCGTAACGATTGACGGCCTGAATGTAAACTCCGTTATTACCGAAGTAATCGGCAATCTCCCCGATCAGGATTACACCTGCAAAGGGAGAATGACCAACCGCAACAACATTGCCGGCGCAGGCGATGGCGAGCTGCTTACACGTGCGCTTTACGAGCGTTGGAATCGACTTACTTTCCCCGATGTGATGATGACGCAGATGAATCACGGAACGGATAAATTTGAAGCCGGCATTGATGACCCGCGCTTGCCGCTTATATGTGCAGGATTTACGCCTTCCGAAGATGCCGATGACATTGAATTTTATGGCGTTTCCGGTGATAAAGAACGCAACAGGAAAGCGCTCTTGGGTTTAGTTGACCCGACTTCTTTCGGCGAAAAAGGAATGCGCCGGAACGGTTATCCGCAAAAGGGCGAGGTGACCAACAACTGTCAATCGCTCGCAACTGCTGCCGGTTTGGACATGATAGTCAAAGGGTTTCCCTGGACTTACTTCAATCCTGTTACTTTTCTTTTTACCGAATGGGAATATGACATCAGCACTCGCGCCGAAATAGACTTGCTTTTGGCTGAAGTAGCTCTTAAAGGATTAGCTTCGACCGGAAAAACCGCAGGCGACCACATTGCCGATGCACTGACTCATTCGACCGATTTTTGGTATGGAATGAACCAGGCTGAATGGGTAACGAGCAAACCGCCTACGACACCTTTAGCCGACGCTATTCTACGACCGGCGGCTAAACCCGAAGCCTCAACGTATGCCGCAAATCTCAAAGACCGGTTCAATGCGGCCAATGGTGAAGAAGCCAAGATGGAAATCATTATGCAACAAAAGTATATCCATCTGAATATGATCAAGCCATACGAGTTGTTTGCAGAACTGCGCCGCACACGTCATCCCAAACTGGAGCCGATAACAACGCCACCGAGTTATACACAGTATCCGCCTTTGACCGGTCAAACGCTGGTATGGGAGCGTTTCCGTTATCCCAGTACACAGATATCATGGAACAAAGAGGAGTTTATAAAAGTAGAACAAGATGACAATTGGGTTAATCCGATTTTCTGGGTTCCGCAAAATAAACGCAGTGAAAACTATTTTTTGCTCAGGGCTATAAAAAACTAAAGGTTTGTTTTTGATTATAAAAAAGGGCTTTTGAAACAGCCCTTTTTTATTTATTTTCACCCGACACTCCCCTCCAAACTGACCTGCAGCAATTTTTGAGCCTCTACCGCAAATTCCATCGGAAGTTTATTCAGCACTTCCTTTGCATAACCGTTGACAATCAATCCTACGGCGGCTTCGGACGGTATCCCCCGCTGGTTGCAGTAAAACAGTTGATCTTCGCTGATTTTGGAAGTAGTCGCTTCGTGTTCCGTAACAGCCGTTTCGTTTTGAATGTCCATGTAGGGAAAAGTGTGAGAACCGCAGGTGCCGCTCAGTAACAGGCTATCGCATTGCGAGTGGTTGCGGGCGTTTTCGGCGTCCGGATTAATCCGTACCAGTCCCCGGTAACTGTTTTGGCTCTTTCCGGCAGAGATTCCTTTGGAAACAATCCGGCTTTTGGTGTTTTTACCGATATGAATCATTTTCGTACCGGTATCTGCCTGCTGGAAGTGATTGGTGACTGCGACCGAATAAAATTCTCCCGAAGAATTGTCGCCGCGTAAAATGCAACTGGGGTATTTCCAGGTAATTGCCGAGCCGGTTTCTACCTGCGTCCATGAAATTTTGGATGATTCGCCCTTGCAGATTCCGCGTTTCGTCACGAAATTATAAATACCTCCTTTACCTTCTTTATCGCCCGGGTACCAGTTCTGAACCGTCGAATATTTCACTTCGGCGCGGTCTAAAGCGATGATTTCCACAATAGCGGCGTGCAGTTGGTTTTCGTCGCGCATGGGCGCCGTGCAGCCTTCGAGATAACTGACGTATGCGTCTTCTTCCGCTACAATCAATGTGCGTTCAAACTGTCCGGTATTCATGGCATTGATGCGGAAATAAGTGGAAAGTTCCATCGGGCAGCGTACGCCTTTGGGAATAAACACGAAAGAACCGTCGCTGAATACGGCGGAATTGAGAGCGGCAAAACAGTTGTCGCGGAAAGGCACTACGGTTCCCAAATATTGCCTTACCAGGTCGGGATGGTTTTTGACGGCTTCGCTGAATGAACAAAAGACAATTCCCTTTTCGGCCAAAGTTGTTTTGAAAGTCGTCCCGACCGAAACGCTGTCCATCACCGCATCGACGGCCATTCCGGAAAACGCTTTCTGTTCGCGCAAAGGGATTCCCAGTTTGTCGAAAGTTTTCAACAATTCGGGGTCTACCTCGCCCGGACTTTTCACGCTTTCTTTCGTTTTTGGAGCCGCATAATAGATAATATCCTGATAATTGATTTCGGGAATTTGCAGATGCGCCCAATGAGGCATTTCCAGCGTTAACCAGTAGCGATACGCTTTCAGCCGGAAATCAAGCAACCATTCCGGTTCGTCCTTTTTAGCCGAAATAAGCCGGATGATATTTTCGTTTAATCCTTTGGGTAGCAAATCCGTGTGAATATCCGTTACAAATCCGTATTCATAGTCTCGATTTGTAAATTCGTTCAATATATTGTTGGTTTTGTCAGACATTTTTAATAAAATTTTGCAAAAGTATTACTTATTTTCCATTCTGCAAAACTTATTTTTTTTTCAACCGCACTGCGTCATTGCAAACCGGGCGGGGTTTTGTCCCGCTGTCATTCCCGCGCAGGCGGGAATCCCGTGTAAAAGTGTACGGATTATTATGGGATTGGCACCGCTGAACGTTGTTTCTCACCTGTGCGAGAATGACAGCGGTCATCACGGGTACATTGAAAATTGCCGAAAATGCATAATGCCGGCTTTATATTCTTTTCCACCAGTCGTATCTATCCGATTAAGCAGTTGGAAAAATTGAATTACCGCGAAGACATATCCAGGTTTGAACTGGAAGAAACGCAAGCTGTCACGGGATGTGGCAAGGGCGGCATTGCCGAAACATTTCCTTTTTTTTATCTGCATAATGTAAATTTGTCCACAGTACATTTGTATCCGTTATCCGTTGGATTTCCTGCCGTATAAGCATTCAAAACAGGCAACAGTACTTCAGGCAGATTGCCGGTTAATGCCGTTTTTTCTGCCTCCTCCTCTTTGACGGACTTTATTGGCAGGGGGAACGATTTGCAACAGCAATTCCTTTTTCCCTTTTCTTACTGTATGTATATGAGTATCAAACTTCTTCGATATTTCCATAACACCGTAATAACCTGATTTCATTGCTTCCAAGGCCGCATATTGACGTTTGCCGCGTTCTGACAGTATGGAATAGAAAAATTTTTCGTGTTTTTCCATGTCATAATTGAAATCCGACTTTTTCATCTTTTCCTCAGTTCGGCGTAGCGTCCACGCTACGCCAAGCCTTCAGATATTAACTCATGTTTACGCCTGCCATGAGTTATATAACATAAACGGAAAAACCCCCGTTCAATTTCCGAACGGGGGTTTATCGCAATCTGCAGGCAGGTTCAACCTGCGAGTCTGTGTGTACCCGGATTAAACAAATTATTTAATGAAAACTTTTTTAACCCAGCCCGAAGTACCTTTGATAACGGTTACTCCGAGAGATTTAACCGGTACGTTGATCGTCCCTGCCTTTTTGTTATAGGTGGAAATTACATGACCGGTCACGCTGTATACATAAACCTTTTCAGACACAGGTGAAGTTATGTTCAGCTGTCCTTTAGAAGTTGTAATTGTAGCTGCAGGCGCTGTAACAGTATTGATTCCGGTTTCTCCGGGTTCGCGGGAAGGTAATGCAAGGTTAATGATCTTAACACTGTATGTCTTGGTGATTTCATTAGATGCCGTTACCACAACCGTAGCGTATGTTGTGTCATAGACCAAGTCATAGGAAGCGCTGATGCTCCTGCTACCGCCTGTTTCGTTGGCAAGAACTGTAGCATTGCTGTCTTCTGCGCCGGCAAACAGGCGTATACTTGTATGTTCTGCGCTGTTAAATACGACTTCATAGTCTGTAAAATCAGCGTCAAATGCAGGCGACAAATCACCGTAAGAAGTAGCCAGGTATTCCAAATCAGCGTTGGCCGACGGGTAAGCTAATTTTACTATGTAATCCTTATGCTCTTCCTGTAATACGTTAGCAGCATCCCTGTATTCCCTGAACACCCTAAAGGTGAAAGTGAACACATTGCCATCAAATGTCAAAAACCTTTTAATGTCAACTTCTTTTTTGTCAACTTGCAATGCAAGTCCGTTACCCTTTCCGACTTTGGTGTCAAGCAAGTCGCCTATTTCGAAATCAGGACGAATCACCTGATCAAATTCAGTTGTATCTTTGAAATTCCTTCTTTCAAATATAGCAACACTACCGTGCATAATCTTAATCTCACTAAGCCTCAAATCATAAGCTTTATACACTTCAAAGTTTACTTTCTTTTCCGAACCGTCTTTAGCCGAGTCTACAAGAGTGATTACTTTACTTTCGCCAGCGGTCCAACTGTCAAGTGTAATATAATAAGCATTCTCTGCCTTGGAAACCGGTTTAACATCACCAAAATCTGCTGCTATTAAAACAGGCTTATTAAGCCCGCCTGCGACAGGATCAAAATCAATATAAATAGTTTTAACACTATCCGGAACAGGATTCTTGAACACATAAGACGAGATAGAATTGTTGTAAGCCGTTGCCAGTTCTACCAGTTCCGCGCTACGACTGTTATACCTGAATGTTACATCCCTAAAGCCCTTTTGATTGCTTACCAGAGTGATTTCATATACAACCGAGTCAATGTCATTATCTTTATCGACGCCATCAGAAGTAAGTTTTACATTAGAATATTCACCTTTTTTCTTATCGGCAGCATCTTTAAACGCTACCAAAGAGAAAGTCAGAACAACACTACCGTCATCATTAATAGTTGTTACTTTACTGAATTTATGACCATATTTCACAGCAACATGACTTTCATCAGCAAATGTAACCAGAGGCACTAAAGTTTGATCATGTACATTTGGTACACTAAGATTATACTCGGCACGAGCAAAAGATGGTACGCCATTATCCGTTGCTGTTACTTCTGTCTTCTTAAAGTATGGTCTAAAATCATTAATTTTAAACGTATCCACACCATTTGTCAGGGCAAAAGATGATAAAAGTTTAGAGGGTGCAGCCGTTGGAATAGATGGGTTGGTAATTGCCTCTTCGCCTAAACCATTAAACCCGACAGATATCGCTGTATGATTCCAATCAGGATGTAAGGCGAAGCAAGTATCTTTCTCATAAGCCATATAATAATACAAAGTATCAAAACCAGGTTGAGCCCACGTGGTAATCATGGAGTCCGTTTCTGAAACTTTTCTTACATAATAGGGAATACCGGCTTCGGTAACAACCCGATAATATGTACCTTCCCATGTCGTCCCACCTTTCATTTTAGGAATAGTATCCCCCGCACGGCTAATCCACAGAGTACTGTCTGTATTAGTATCTGTTTCATCTTTTTTGATGAACTTGCCCTCGCCATTTAACCTAATACCTTGGATTTGAAGCGGTGGCAATGGTTGGGAAACAGGTTCTTCCGGTACTGCCTCAATTGAGTAAGTTTTAGTATAGTCGTGAATCTCTGCTGTAACCGTAAGTTCTACCAAACCTCCATAAGAAGGGATGTCGATGTACTTAAGAGCCGTAGCATTTTGAGTAGCTAAATCATACTTCTGACCATTAAACTTGGCGCTAACTGTAGCTTTAGGCCTGTCCGTTTCAAAATAAAGCCTTGATCCCTCAGTACTCACATTTTCAACCCTGTACACACCATTGTCTCTGTCATAACTTTTCAACAGGTTGTCTGATTCCCACTCGTCATCGTGACGATCCGGAAAACCATCTGCGTCGGCATTGTACAGGCGCAAGTCCTTCAAAGTAGCAATCTTTGTAAGGTTCGGGTTCTTCCGAATAATCGCCGAGTAAGTTTTCTTCTGTCCATGGTTGGCATGACCTTCCGGATAAGTTACTTCCCAAACGATCTTGATAGACGAGTTCCCACCAAAATTGGCGCGGAAGAGACGCAACGTACTCTCACCCTTCCGAATGGCTGCGTTATACGTAGCACTGTCTAAGATGGCCAAAGTGTCTATTTGACCCACCCCGGCCGGAATCGTACCACGAGTAAACTGTTCAACCTCAATCACATCATCGTTTTGACTATAAGCTTTCACGCTAATAAAAGGAACGCGATACGTATAACCATCTTTGTGTTCAAAATTTGAACCATCAGCCCGGTGAATGTTAGCAGACAAGTAAATAAACTGAGAAGTCTCATCAGCTTCCATCTCATACTCACCTTGAGTATTAAACTTACCCCATTCTACGTCGTTGTTATCTGCTGGACCGGCAGTTACTTTCAAGTAAGCATTCCGCCCTGCAGGGTTGTAATTCGGATTAGCATCAGAGAGTTTACTACTAAAAACCCCAGTGGTGTCATACCCGTTAACACCTGAACCATTTAAGTTGCCCGCAGCAAGCTTTACATCGCTTTTAGCCGTACTACCATTGTGTTTACCAGGATCCCATTGATATGCATCCTGCACAAAGACATAAGACCAATCCCTGCCGTAGTCCAAATCATACACGGCAGAATGTGCACTGAACCCCGCCAAAAGCAGGACTGCACTCAAAATCAGAAATTTTTTTTTCATTTAATTGATTTTTAAAAATTCCGACAGGAAATATTCGCTATCGTTATACAAAATTAAAGATGTTTTTTTGATACCACCCAATCTCTGAAGCATTATTGTACCAAATGGCTTATTTCGGGTACGAAATGGTTAGTTTAGGGAACATAGTGTCAATTTTATTTAAAGGGGGCGAACGGTTTTACGCAGCAGGCCTTACCGGCAGGATACAAGCCCGCGTATCCGGAAAAAACCGGCCTGACGGTAACCGGCGAAAACAACTGCAAAGCCGACCGGTTTCGCGGGTGGGTGATGTTTCCCGTTTTGTCCGTCAGGCCATTGTCAAACAGGACAGATGCTTTCTGGTGGAGGGCTACACCGATGTGATTTCCATGCACCTCTTATCAAATTATGCCAACCTTCAATCAAATTATGCAACTATTTAACAAAATTATGCAGACTTTCAACCAAATTATGTAAATCTTTAACAATATTCTATCGCTCTTGCGTTCAGTTCTGTAAACCGCCACATTCAAACTTCTTTTATTTCCGCTATTCTTTTCCGTAGATATAAAAAAAAATAAAAACTGTTTTTACCCGTTTTTACGGGATATTTACCCTGTTTATCATAAAACGGTGCAAATTTCGCCTGAATTTATCCTCATTACCGATGGAAAATATCACGACAGCAATGTACTTGATGTGATAAATTTCTATGCCGGTGCCATTTACCTGATGGATAAGGCTTATGTTGATTTTGAGGCATTCTTCCGCATCAATAACGCAGGCGCATTTTTCGTTACATGAGCGAAAGATACAATGCGATACGACGTCATTGAGCAAAACTTCTGACCGGATTAACAACCAATCAAAGAATAGCGACAGAAGTAAGAGCCGGCATAGAGCGCAGTTTGACTTATGGCTTGGACGAAGAATTGCGATTTACGGATATTTTGCAGCCCAAAGAAAGTAAAATGTTGCGATCCGGGGATGATAACCTGCTGGCTGAATCGGTAAGAAATTTATTGAACGGTTACAATTCTACAAAACGTTTCTTTTAAATGAAAATATCCAGATATATTTCAGCACTTCAGGGATAAATAACTTTCATCCATTCACATCCTGTGCATAATAGCAGGAGCAAAAGCAAAAGCATCCACTTAAGTAATAAGCAGAAAAATTAGCAGCAGTAAAATGTTAC
>JAIRNV010000149.1 GCA_031257875.1 Dysgonamonadaceae bacterium | reverse complement strand
ATATACACCTCTATTTTTAACCTGTATTAACCACTCTATTGATCTGTTTGTCTGTTTCTCGATTGAGTTGCAAATTTAACGCTTTTTTGCTGAATGCCAAATATTTAGCCGTTTTTTTTCTTCCTTTTCTAATCTGTCAAAGTAGAATTAATCATTAATCATTTAAACAAAATATAGTTGATTTTGACAAACATTTGAATAATTTTTATACCTTTGCAAATGCAATTATTTATTTATATATATAAACATTTAAATTATTACACATGTGTTATTCAAATGCTTCATCAATCATGAAGAAAAAAACGATTTTTTTATTTTTGCTGTTCCTGATGATTTACGGAGCAGTTAATGTAGATGCCCAGGTTCGTATCGGCGGTGGAAGCGCTGCGCACCCTTCTGCTGTTCTGGACTTGAATTCCGGTGATGCGACTGTGGCTACAGGAGGGCTTTTGCTTCCGCGGGTCCATTTGGATTCTGTGGGAGATATCAATGTGTTTGGCGCCGATGTTCCTCTCGAACAGGGGCTTATGGTTTACAACGTGAACGGGGACGATGCCACCCGTCCGGTAACAGGGGTTTATTATTATAACGGTGAAAAATGGTACTTTGTCAGTTCTGAGTCTGAGTATACCGGCGAACCGTTTACAATAACTGCGGCTGATTTACCTCTCAAATCGCTGTGGCTGGGCAGGGAAGGTGAACGTACAGAAACCCTGGCCGTTACTCTTTCCCCGGAACCGAACAATAACAGGTGGACAGTAAAATACACATGGACGGCGCGTTCCCTGGATATGTCCGAGACCGTTGACCTCGGCAGCGGCGACGGGAACAGGATGACATTCAAACCTGCAAGTAATCAAAAACTTACACCCGGAAAAGTATATGCCGTTTTGTGCGAAGCGAGCGTGTATGATTATCGTGTGGAAAGCATCGCCGGCTACGTGGTTCGCGGCATCGGCGGCTGGATTGGCCCTCACAAGTGGCTTAACGTCGCTAACGTTAATGCGGGAGGTGATCAAACCATGCATCAGGAGCTACAGTTGTCGACGAATATAAGGTCAGGTTATCACAAAACGATCGTAGGCGGACTTTTTCAATGGGGACGAGCTGCAGACGGCCATGAAGGCGCGGATGACGGAACACTCCAATACGGAGTTACACCAGGCCCGCTTTCCGATGAGTCGCTTGACCCCGAAACGGGCACACCCATCGAGACCGGTAAATTTGTTACCGTTGCGGCCAATGGAAACGACTGGCGCATATATCCTTCTGGAATATCCAAAAAACCATGGTACTGGCGTACAATGGATAATCCCGGCGTGGGAATCGACCCCTGCGGTATGGATAAGTCCTATTCCTTTCGGCCTGATGGCGACTGGTATGTAATGACCCGGGAACAATGGAATCTTCTGCAAACCTATAATGACTTATATTACGAAAACACTTCCAGGACGCGGGGGATAAGCATACGTCCCGCCGGCTTTGCGAAACCTGAATCGTTTTTCATCATGCACAGCGCCTGGCGTCCTTTTGACGGTATTCTAACGACATCTGCATATGACGAACCGGCAGATATGATCAATTTGTGGTTGGGTGGCTTATCTATAGACACAGAGACCGATAAAGCAGATGTCTTAACCCTTCACGCAGAAAATAATATAGTGAAATGGTCGGTATCGTCCGTAACGAGAGCGTCAGGCTATCATATACGGTGTGTGTCGGAATGATTTTATTCATAAAATCATTTGAGATTTCCGAATAATGTTATATCTTTGCACATAAAATATTATTAATTACTAAAAAAAAATAAAATGGCTCACGTAATTACCGATGATTGTATCGCATGTGGAACTTGTTTGGACGAATGTCCTGTTGGGGCAATAGCGGAAGGTGATATCTATAAAATTGATCCGGATGTATGTACGGATTGCGGATCATGTGCAGATGCCTGTCCTTCCGAAGCAATAGAGGCATAGACTTTTCGTCAAAAAAAATGTATTAAGACTGTCAATCTGTTCAAGGTTGACAGTCTTTTTTATAAAAAGCGGTTTTGTGAATTTTCCCGTTATAATAAATTTATTCCTGTTTTTATCAACCATTATCCGTTTTTGCTTTGTTATTCCAAACAAAATATTTAATTTTGCAACCGAAATTAAATTTAGTACAAGGATTTAAACTATGTCGAATCCAAAAAAAATCAAAAATGCTTTAATCTCTGTCTTTTATAAAGATGGTTTGGATAATATACTGGAAAAATTAAATGATGCGGACGTTGCATTTTTTTCCACCGGAGGAACAAAAGAATTTATTGAGTCGTTGGGTTATCCCTGCACTTCGGTCGAAAGTCTGACAGGCTATCCTGCAATTTTGGGCGGACGGGTTAAAACCTTGCATCCCAAAGTATTCGGCGGTATTTTGAACCGCAGGGAAAACGAGTCCGACCGGCAACAGATTACACAATACGACATTCCCGAAATTGATTTGGTTATTGTCGATTTGTATCCCTTTTGCGAAACGCTCGCTTCGGGAGCAGGCGAAGAAGAAATCATCGAAAAAATAGATATAGGCGGCATTTCCCTGATTAGGGCGGCTGCCAAAAATTTTAAAGATGTAATTATTATTGCATCCAAATATCAATATGCTCCGTTGGACAATCTTTTGTCGGAAAACGGAGCCGTTTCTACGCTTGAAGAACGAAAATGGTTTGCCAAAGAGGCTTTTGCCGTTTCTTCAGGTTATGACACAGCGATATTCAATTATTTTGATGAAGGCGACGGTTCATATTTCCGTTTTGCCGAAGGGAACGCCAAAATTTTGCGTTACGGGGAAAATCCTCACCAAAAGGGAATTTTTTACGGCGATTTCGAATCTTTGTTCGAGCAACTTCAAGGGAAGGAAATTTCCTACAATAATTTGCTGGACATTGAAGCGGCCGTTTCCCTGATTTCGGAATTTGACGAACTGACTTTCGCCGTTCTGAAGCACAACAACGCTTGTGGAATCGCTTCCCGTCCGACGGTGAAAGCAGCGTGGGAAGCGGCCTTAGCTGCCGATCCGGTTTCGGCTTTCGGGGGAATCCTGATTTGCAATGTGCCCATTGATAAAGAATCGGCGGAAGAAATCAACAAAATTTTCTTTGAAGTGATTATCGCTCCCGATTACGATACGGCTGCTTTGGAAATCCTGATGCAAAAAAAGAACCGGATTATTCTCATTCAAAAAGACACTCCGCAGGCGAAACTTCAATTCCGTTCTTTGTTGAACGGAGTTTTGGCGCAGGATAAAGACTTGAGTCTTCAAACCGCAGCCGATTTGAAGACCGCGACGCAAAAAGCGCCCGAAAACAATGAAATAGACGATTTGCTGTTTGCTAATAAGCTGGTGAAACATACCAAATCCAATGCCATTGTCTTGGCGAAAAACAGGCAGCTTTATGCAAGCGGAACGGGACAAACTTCACGTGTCGATGCACTCAGGCAAGCCATTGAGAAAGCAAAATCCTTTGGTTTTGATTTGAAAGGAGCCGTCATGGCTTCCGACGCTTTCTTCCCGTTCCCCGATTGCGTTGAAATTGCACACAATGAAGGGATTACGGCTGTTGTTCAGCCCGGAGGTTCTATTAAAGATGCTTTATCAATAGAATATTGTGACACTCATAATATGGCGATGGTAATGACCGAAATTCGCCATTTTAAACATTAAAAAACTATTATGGGATTATTTTCTTTTACACAGGAAATTGCGATGGATTTAGGAACAGCGAATACGATTATAATCAGCAATGGTAGAATTGTAGTTGATGAGCCGTCCGTAGTAGCCTTGGACGACCGTAGCGATAAGATTTTGGCTATCGGCAAAAAGGCGCAGCAAATGGAAGGCAAAACGCCTACAAAAATCAAAACGATTCGTCCGCTCCGTGATGGAGTAATAGCCGATTTTAATGCCGCCGAACAAATGATACGCGGATTAATTAAAATGGTTAACAGTAAAAACCACTTTTTTTCACCCTCTTTGAGAATTGTAGTTTGTATTCCTTCGGGAAGCACCGAAGTGGAAATCCGCGCCGTCCGCGACTCGGCGGAACATGCTGGCGGACGGGACGTCTATATGATTTATGAGCCGATGGCGGCCGCCATGGGAATCGGGTTGGATGTTGAGGCGCCGGACGGAAACATGGTTGTGGATATAGGCGGGGGTACGACCGAAATTGCCATTATTTCTTTAGGCGGAATTGTTTCGAATAAATCCATCCGTATTGCGGGCGACGATTTGACGCAGGATATTATCGAATACATGGGACGTCAGCACAACATGCGGATTGGCGAACGGTCGGCCGAATTGATTAAAATCAATGTCGGATCCGCTTTGGTTCACCTCGACGATCCCCCTGAAGATTATGTCGTATATGGCCCGAACCGGATGACGGCTTTGCCGATGGAAGTTCCCGTTTCCTACCAGGAAATTGCCCATTGTATTGACAAGTCCGTTTCAAAAATAGAAATGGCTGTCTTGGCTGCTTTGGAAAGTACGCCCCCCGAACTGTATGCCGATATTGTTCGCAACGGAATTTATCTGGCCGGCGGCGGCGCACTGTTGAAAGGACTGGATAAACGGTTGACGGATAAGATTAATATTGCGTTCCATATTGCCGACGATCCCCTGCATGCGGTGGCCAAAGGAACAGGTATTGCTTTGAAAAATATTAATAAATATAACTTCCTTATACGATAATTGAGAAATTTAATCAATTTTATTCTAAAGAATGTTTATTGGTTGCTGTTTTGTTTGCTGACTTTTTTTTCTTTTTACCTGTTTGTTAATAACAGTGAATTTCAACGGAGTAAATATTTGTCGGTTTTTCAGGAAATGGCAGGTAGGGTTTATTTGGTTTCCAACAGCGTTGAATCCTACATGAATCTGAAAACGATCAATTCCGATCTGATGCAGCGGATTGCTGTGCTTGAGCAGGAAGTGAGGGATTATAAAAAGGAAGTGGAAATTTTATCGGAACAGGTCTTCCCCATGGACGTGCGCGAATATGAAAGCGCCTATCCGAACGTTTTTAGTTTTATTCCGGCTCAAGTTGTAAATAATCAAATCACTCGCTTAGGTAATAATTATATTACTTTGAACAAGGGGACTTTGGCAGGTATGAAAGAAGATATGGGCGTTTTGTCGCCGAATGGAATTGTCGGAGTTGTAATGAGCGTTTCGCTTCATTTTTCAAGAGTAATACCGATTTTGAATCCTAAATACCAACCAAGCTGTAAAATCAAAGGCACGGATTATTTCGGGACTTTATCGTGGGACGGAAAAGATTCCCGGTATATTTCTTTGAAAGAATTGCCGCAACACGCAGATTTCAACATCGGGGATACGATTGTAACCAGCGGATTTTCCACGATTTTTCCTGAAGGAGTGCTTGTCGGCACGGTGGAAGACACTTTTAAGAAAAAGGGTGAAAACTATAATTCGTTGAAAGTGAAATTATTTACTAATTTTGGCGCATTAAGCGAAGTTTTGGTTGTAGTAAATGCACTGAAAGAAGAACAATTAAGTATAGAGAAAGAAGAAAGCGATGAATAAAGCGGCGATTCAGCGATTCCTGTCATTTATTCTCCTTGTATTATTGCAAGTATGGCTGTTTAACAACATCCATCTGTTTGGAGTTGCCACGCCTTTTGTATATCTTGCTTTTACCTTGAAATTGCCGGCCAAAATGAATCGTAATACGGTGCTGATGTTATCGGCGCTGATGGGTTTAATTATCGACTTGTTCGGTTCTACTTTGGGCTTAAACATGTCTGTTATGGTAATCATCGGATTTTTAAGGTTTTATTTATTAAAACTGTTTGCACCGAGAGATGTTTATGAAGATTATGTGCCTTCGTTTGAAACATTGGGAAATTTCATGTTTGTGCGCTATGCCGGAACAATGATTTTGATTCATGTGACAATTCTGCATTTAATGGAATCGTTTACTTTGTTTGATCCTGTAAAATTGGTGTTGCGAATTTTAAGCAGTTTTATTTTGACGGTTTTACTTGTTTGCGCTATGGAAAGTATAAATATCAAGGGATTCAAAAAATGAATAAAAAAAGTTTTGATACCGATAGAAGGAAAATGTTTATCATCTACGGCGTTTGCATTTTGGTCTTGGTTTATATCATACAGCTTTTTATATTACAGGTACTTGATAGTAATTATAAGGAATGGGCGAATTCAAATGCATTTCTGAATAAGAAACAGTATCCGCCCCGGGGCGTGATGTTCGACCGGAATAACAAACTGTTGGTTTACAACCAGCAGTCTTATGACGTGATGGTTGTCATGCGGGAAACCAAAGAATTTGATACCCTGGCTTTTTGCCACGCCGTTAATATTAATATGGAGTATTTCAGGAAAAAATGGGCGGATGTGAAAAACCGGAAATTGAATCCCGGCTATTCTTCTTATACGCCGCAAACTTTTCTTACTCAATTAGGCAGTAAAGAATACGGTATTTTTCAAGAAACCATTTATAAATTTCCCGGATTTTATTTGCAAAACAAACCCATTAGGAAATATAATTATCCCAATGCCGCTCATGTTTTGGGATATATCGCCGAAGCCGATAAACAAAATCTGGCTGATGATGAATATTATGTTCGCGGTGACGCCATTGGAAAGACGGGTATTGAAAAACACTATGAGTCTTATTTGCGGGGTACGAAAGGTGTGGAAATTTTGCTGCGCGACGCCCATGGCCGCATTAAAGGAAAATACGAAGAAGGAATCCATGATCAGGACCCGATTCCGGGAAAAGACCTGACGCTTTCGCTTGACATTGACTTGCAGGCTTACGGCGAAATGTTGATGATTAACAAGTTAGGGAGTATCATCATGATAGAGCCTGCAACCGGCGAAATTTTGTGCATGGTTTCTTCACCCACTTACGACCCCTCTATTCTCGTGGGACGGCAATTCAGCGAAAATTTCAACAATCTTACAAAAGATATTTATACACCTTTGATAAACAGGGCTTTGAATGGCACCTATCCACCCGGCTCAACTTTCAAGCCGGCGCAGGCTTTGGTTTTTTTGGAAGAAGATATTATTCAGCCCTCAACGACTTATTCCTGTTACTACGGATGGCCGCCCGGCGGAGGCCGCCCGAAGTGTCATGCACATGGTTCGCCTTTAGATTTGATTGGCGCTATTGGGACTTCCTGCAATTCCTATTTTTGTTGGGGGTTGAAAGCCTTGCTGGAAAGTAAGAAATACAGTTCTATCGAAAGCGCCATGGATAGATGGCGCGACCTGATGGTGAGCCAGGGATTTGGTTACCCCTTAGGGGTGGATTTACCCGATGAAAAGCGGGGACGGATTCCCAACGGACAGTTTTACGATAAGATTTATACGCGGTGGAATCCATTCACGGTTATTTCAATTTCAATCGGGCAGGGAGAAATTGAAGAAACGCCTTTGCAAATCTGCAATTTGGCGGCGACTATTGCTAATCGGGGATATTATTATGCGCCGCATGTGGTGAAAAAAGTCAGAGATACAGCTTTGGATTCGACTTATTTAAAGAAGAGATATACAGGGATAGCTTCCGGACATTATGAAGCGATTGTAGCTGGAATGCGTAAAGCAGTGGCCGGTGGAACTTGTTACAGAGCAAATCTTCCGGATATTGAAGTTTGCGGGAAAACCGGAACTGCCCAGAATAAGGGGAAAGACCACTCTATTTTTATGGCTTTTGCACCGAAAGACAATCCGAAAGTGGCTATTTCCGTTTTGGTTGAAAACGGTGGTTTCGGAGCTACAAATGCACTTCCCATAGCAAGATTGATGCTGGAAAAATATCTGAACGGAGAAATTTCCGAATCGGACAAATGGATAGAAGAAAGTTTAAAAAATACGGTAATTTTGAGGAATGGCTTACCTAAAAAACAAGATATGGAATAGTTTGGACTGGGTGACCGTTTCCATTTATATCCTGATGGTCATTGCCGGATGGTTCACTATCTATGCGGCCAGCTATGATTTCGACCAGGTTTCGATTTTTGACTTGTCGGGACGCGCCGGTATGCAGATGATTTGGATTGTTATCTCTATAGTGATAGGTTTTTCGCTTCTTCTGATTGAAAATAATTTCTATGACATTTTTGCCTATTGGGCCTATGTTTTCCTGATTTTCCTTTTGATTTTAACTATTTTTGTTGCACCCGATATAAAAGGTTCGCGCTCGTGGCTGGTTATGGGTCCGGTTCGTCTGCAACCTGCCGAATTTGCTAAGTTTGCGACGGCTTTGGCTCTTGCCCGGTTTATGAACGGGTATCGGTTTGAGTTGATGAAACCGAAAAATTTTACGGTTGCTTTGTGCTTGATTTCGTTGCCGTTGTGTTTGATTTTGTTGCAAAAAGAAACAGGTTCCGCCTTGATTTTTTTAGCTTTTTTCATTGTGCTGTATCGTGAAGGAATGCCCGGTACGATTATTTTTATGGGTATTTGCACCGTTTTATATTTTCTGGTAGCCCTTAAATTAGATGAACTTTTTTGGGGTATTACGCCTTTGGGCGAGTATGTTAATTTGATTTTGACGCTCCTTTTCGTTTTTGTCATGCTTTTTAGTTATAAAAAAGGCCGTCAGACTACAAAATACTTCATTCTCCCGTATATGGGACTGGTGGCGATTAGCATTATGGTTGCCTTTTTTGTGGAATTTGATTTGTGCAAGATTGCTTTGGCCATTTTAATTCTTACTATTGTTTCTGTTTTGGTAACTTACATCCGGTTCAGGGCTTCACGGTATTTATATGTTATTCTTTTTGCCTTATTCTCAATTGTTTATTTATATTCGGTTGATTATTTTTTCAATGAGGTATTGGAACCTTACCAACAAACACGCGTCAAAGTGGCATTGAGTATGATTGACGATCCCGGCGGAGCGGGATATAATGTCAATCAGTCCAAGATAGCCATTGGTTCGGGTGGCCTTTTCGGGAAAGGTTATTTGAACGGCACTCAAACCAAATTGAAATATGTTCCCGAGCAGGATACTGATTTTATTTTTTGTACGATAGGCGAGGAGAAAGGTTTCTTGGGTGCGAGTATCGTATTATTGATGTTTTTGACCTTGATAATCAGGCTGGTTTTTCTTGCGGAAAGACAACGCTCGCCATTTAGCCGGATTTACGGTTATTCGGCAGCTTCTATCCTTACATTTCATCTTGCCGTCAATATCGGAATGGTAATCGGCATTACCCCGGTAATCGGCATTCCTTTACCGTTTTTTAGCTATGGAGGTTCTTCCATTTGTGCTTTTACTATCCTTCTTTTTATTTTTTTTAGACTCGATGCGGCAAGACATCGTTAATTTTGTTAAATTTTTATATAAACGCTTGGTTTTTTGATAATTATTGTTTTACTTTGTAAAATAAAAATTTTCACATGTAAAACAATTGATATGTTAGAACGAACACTTGTAATCCTTAAACCTGGTACCATTCAGAGATCACTAATCGGAGATGTTATTAATCGCTTTGAAAAGAAAGGATTACTTCTTTCCGGAATGAAAATGGTCTGGCTCTCGGATGAAATAGTGAATGAGCATTATGCACATTTAAAAGATAGACCTTTTTTTCAACGGATAAAAAACGCCATGACTTCCGGTCCTGTTATCGTATGCTGCTGGAAAGGAAAAGACGCTGTTAGGGTTGTCCGTTTAATCACGGGTTCGACCAATGGGCGGGAAGCATTGCCGGGCACAATCAGAGGAGATTACAGTATGAGTATGCAGGAGAATATTGTTCATGCATCGGATTCCCCGGAAACTGCGGAAATTGAAATAAAACGTTTTTTTAAATCTGAAGAACTGTATGATTATGAAGCGGTTTTAATGTCTAATTTGTATGCACATGATGAATACTGAAATTCATGCAGAGAAAAAAAGAAAACGAAAGATGGGAAAAATATTGCATAAATGGGCGTTTGCAGGAGTTTTGTTTTTGATAATTTCATCAAATGCAGGAGCGCAAGTAAATAAAAATGATCTAAGCAGGGAAGAAATAAAGAAAATTAACGAACAACTAAAATTAGTTGCCGATAAAATACGTACCAAAACCGAGATGCTACTTATGGATTCCATGCTTATGGAACTTGAATCGAAAGAAGATAATGAGTTTCCTGCCGATGAATTATACGAAGGCGCATGGAACAACGATTTTTTAAAAGTCTATTCCAACGTGGATGTTCCGGATTCTTTCAAAATAGATGTTTCCTCTTTTATCATGCCGGTTATCGGAAAAGTAACTTCTCCTTATGGCCCTCGCTGGCGCAGATTTCATTATGGGACAGACCTTAAACTTCAAGTAGGTGATACCGTTTATGCCGCTTTCGACGGAAAAATCAGGGTTTGTTCTTACGAAAGGATAGGTTATGGTAACTACATGGTAATCAGACATCCAAATGGTTTGGAAACCGTATACGGACATTTATCCAAATTTTTAGTAAACATCGACGAAAACGTGCAAGCCGGACAACCGGTTGCTTTAGGCGGTAACACCGGCCGTTCAACGGGTTCTCACCTTCATTTTGAATTTCGCTTTTTAGGCCAGGCCATTGATCCTTCGGATATTATAGATTTTACCCATTTTTGTACTTACGATGATTATTACGTTTTTAATAAATCCCGTTCGGGAAATAATTATTTTAACATTGATTTTTACACACAGTACCATTCGCTGAAAGGTAAAAATATTAAATATTTTGCATCCAAAGCAAAGAACGGCAGTCAGAGCAATGCCTCCATCAACGGTAAACAGGTGAAATATCACAAAGTAAGAAGCGGTGATACTTTGTCGACAATTGCTCAACGGTATGGAACGAGTGTGGGAAATATTTGTCGTCTGAACGGTATTAAGACAACGACTACGTTGAAGATTGGACGTTCGTTGCGGTGTTCGTAATCATGTAATTAATTTAAAATTGAGTAATCTATTAAATGTGTAGACTCAAATGCACTCAGTGAAAGCAATAATTTTAATTGAAAAAACCTCATCAGCTTATCTATGAAAATGGAGAAAAAGTACCGGAATACGACAGGTATTGGAGTTATTATCATAAGGTAAAATCCATTGATTCTCCGATTGATTATCCGGCAGATGCAGAACCGGCATATTGGTCGCTTGTTCACACATTAAAGCATATTTTGAAAATACCCAAAGAGGCCAATATATTGGAAATAGGATCGGCCTGGGCGTATACAATTTACGCCCAGAGGAAAGATGGATATATGAACGCGTACGGCTTGGATATTTCCCAAAGCAATTGAAGAGGCGAACAGACATTTTGGGGACTATTACGTATGTTCGGATGCACGAACATATATCAAAGATTCCAAAGATTTTACTGGAACAGATGCGGGAAGTTTTGAAAAAGAAAATTACAATAACACTCTACTGCCCCAATTGTCAAGGTGCAAAGATAAAGAAAAATGGAAAAAACGTTCCGCAGGCAGAATTATTTGTGCAGGAACTGCGGACGACAGTTTACAGGCGACCGCGCTTTGAGCTGCAAAGATTGTCACAGTGAACGGAACGGCAAAATATTGAAAATACCTGTTCGAGGTGTTGAAATTAGAAATATTGCAGAAATTGAAAGCATTAGCACTGGCTGCAGGTAGATGTCCTGACTTAGGCGGATAATAAAAACAACAGGCGCTGGCTCATTTATGCGTACCACAGGGCAACAGGCGAAACAATTGCTTATGTTTTGAGAAAACGTAACTTAAAAACAACCCAAAGATTAAGAAAAAGACTGAATGATCCGAGTGTGCGTTTCGATACAGTTTACACAGATAAACGGGAGAGTTTTCTGAAGGCCTTTCAAGGCGACAGTCTTATTGCCGGAAAAGAGAATACTACTTGCTGGTACGAAAGGAATAACTGCCGTTTGCGACATTGTATTCGCAGGTTTTTTCGCAAAACATGCCGCTTTTCAAAAAATTGTTCAATCATTTAAAAGCATTTGATTTGGCGTTCTTTTATACTATGCTCGGTTATAAATTACGTTATCAAATAATTGAAATTTCAAATTTAGAAGTGATTTAATATCTTCTTCACATTCCTTGTTTTTTATTTTGTTTAAGCAAGCGTCTATTGC
>JAIRNV010000155.1 GCA_031257875.1 Dysgonamonadaceae bacterium | reverse complement strand
TAGCGTTCCGCGTTATGTTTCTTCGCTATTTTGTTGATGTTTACTCCGTTTACAAAAAATAACAACTGATTCAATAGCGGCTGTCCGATAAAATTTGTACTTTTGCCCATGGGTTACTTTGTTTTGTTGAGACTGCAAAGATAACCTCAGAGTGGGGGAAATCAAAATTCCCCGCTTTTTATTTTTTTACCGGACAGTAGTGGATTTTTTTGGGAAATGATTTTTCCGTAGAACTTTAGGGTGCAAGACCTTTTGGTTAGTTTTTTATTAAACCCGCCATCAATGTTTCCGCCTTTTTTTCCCCGATTAATTCGGCAATTTCTTCTTTTGGCGCTTCCTTGATTCGCTTCACACTTTTGTATTTTTTCAATAATTTTTCTTTTATCATTTTCCCGATTCCTTTTATCGTATCTAATTCAGACACAACTTGTTGTATACTCCTTTTTTTTCGATGAAAAGTAATCCCGAAGCGATGGGCTTCATCCCGCAAGTGTTGGATTAGTTTCAGGCTCTCCGAATTTTTATCCAGATACAAAGGAATCGAATCTTCCGGAAAATAAATTTCTTCCAATCGCTTGGCAATTCCGATAATAGAAATTTTGCCGTATAAATCCAATTCTTTCAAAGCATCAACAGCCGCGTGCAATTGCCCTTTTCCGCCATCTATCACAACTAATTGCGGTAATGGTTGCTCTTCGTCCAATAATCTCCGGTAACGGCGAAAAACCGTTTCCTGCATGGATTGAAAATCATCCGGCCCGGTAACTGTTTTAATATTGAATTGCCGGTAATCTTTTTTTGCCGGCTTCGCCATTTTGAAAACCACACAAGCCGAAACAGGATTCGTTCCCTGAATATTTGAATTGTCAAAACATTCGATGTGTACGGGCATTTCTTTTAAATGCAAGTCATTTTGCAAGGTTATTAGAATGCGCGTTGCCCGTTGCGTCGGGTTTAATTTTTCCATTTGTTTGAGTTGGTCAATCTTGTACTGTTGTGCATTTCTCTCGGAAAGTTGCAGTAATTTTTTCTTATCGCCGCGTTGCGGAACGGTAAAAACGACCGAATTAATCGTAATATCCGGAACAAAAGGAACGATTATTTCAGACGCCGTGCTTTCAAAACGATTCCTTAATTCGACAATTCCCATACCGAGAATTTGTTCTTTCGGTTCGTCCAACTGTATTTTATATTCAATCGTGTAGCCTTGCACAATTGTTCCCGAAGCAACATGTAAATAATTAATGTAGACAGATTGTTCAAATTCATCGTAAGAAAACACATCAATATTGTTTAAACTTGGGTGAACAATAACCGATTTGGAGGAATAATTTTCAAGGATTAAGTATCGCCCTTTCACCCGTTCGGCCTCTTCAAACTGCAAATTGTTGGAAAAATGCATCATTTCATCGTAAATTTGCCGGCTTACTGCACGAATATTTCCTTTCAATATCTCTTCAATCGCCCGGATGCTTTTGTTATAATCTACTTCCGTTTGATTAGCAATACAAGGCGCCAAACAACGTTTAATATGATATTGCAAACAAATGCGAAATTTTTTACCGGCAATATTTTCGCTGGTCAGCGCATATTTGCAATTCCGAATCGGATAAATAGTAGTCAACAATCGTAAAAGATATTTTATGCTATTAACTGAGGTATAAGGCCCATAATATCGCGATTTGTCGTTTAATTTTTGACGGGTCAGAAAAACACGGGGGAAAGGTTCGTTTTTAATCACAACCCACGGATATGTTTTGTCATCTTTCAACAAGATATTATACCGCGGCTTATGTTTTTTAATCAGACTGTTTTCCAAAAGGAAAGCATCTTCTTCCGATTCCACTACCAAATAACGGATATTCCGGATTTTTCGAACCATTATCCGGGTCTTGGGGCTATCTATTGTCCTGTTAAAATAGGAAGAAACCCGTTTTTTAAGATTTTTGGCTTTACCTATATAGATAATCACATCCGCTTCATCCAAATACATATAACACCCCGGTTTTTCCGGAATGACAGACAAAATTGACGAAAAATTTCCATCAAACGGCATATTTGATAATAGAATCAAGTTGCACATTGGAATCGAACACTTCCCTACCTTTCAACTCTTCCAGTTCGATAATAAAATTCACATAAATTTTCTGCGGATTAAATTTACGGATTAAATTCACTGCGGCGGCCATCGTACCTCCGGTTGCCAACAAATCGTCGTGCAACAAAATAATTTCTCCCGGATTAATCGCATCTTGATGAACTTGAATAGTATCTTCTCCATACTCTTTGCTGTATGTTTCTTCGTAAACAGCAGCCGGCAATTTGCCCGGTTTGCGAACAGGAATAAATCCGGCATTGAGGCGAAAGGCTAAAAGCGGCCCCATAATAAAACCTCTGGATTCGATACCTGCTACTTTGGTTATCCCCTTATCTTTGTACATTTCGTACAAGACATCGGTCAATTCACGTAAAATATGTGCGTCTTTAAATAAAGTTGTTACGTCTTTGAATTGAATCCCCGGAATTGGGAAATCGGGGATGTTTCGGACTGATTTTTTTAATTCTTCAATATTCATTACTTTATATTAATTGGAGTTTGTTTTTCATATCTTTCTTTTCTTACCTTATTCACTTCATCTACAATTTCCTGCATAGTAATATTATTTTCAATAACAGAACTATCAAGTTTCTTCGCCATTGCACGCAGATACATTATTTTCAATTCTCTTTCTAATGTCACCGGCTGTTCTTTTTTTAAGAACAACACATAGTTATCAATTTGTTGCGTTCGTATTTTTTTACTGCCGTTGTCATCTTTATATTTTTTTTTAACCAACACAATTATCTTGATAAAGATAATTATTTTTTTTTATTTATAAAAAATTGTTCCACGTGGAACAATTTCACCTCCCTAATAAAACCAACAAAACATTAATATCATTTGGAGAAACTCCCGGAATCCGGGAAGCCTGTGCAATCGTATCGGGATTAATGCGAGTCAATTTTTGCTTCGCTTCCGTTGAAAGAGATTGAATCCCGTTATAATCAAATTTTTCCCGTATTTTGATATTCTCTAAACGGTTAATTTTTTCCGCAATAATTTTTTCTCTTGCAATATAACCTTCATACTTAATTGAAATTTCCGCAGCTTCTATAATTTCTTCTTTTCGATTAGAAATAAGTTCCAAATATTCTTTGAGTGCAGGAACAATAGATGCTACTTTCTCTATACCTAATTGAGGACGAAGAATCAAATCAATCAATTTAACACCATGCCGTAAAGGAGCCGTATCAAAAGATTCCAATGCCGAATTTACAGTTTCCGGCTTTACCGAATAGCTACGCACAAAAGAAACAATTTGCCGAATTTCTTCTTCCTTTGTCTTTAATAACTCATAGCGTTTTGAATCGGCCAAACCCAAACGATAAGATTTTTCAGTCAACCGCACATCCGCATCATCCTGACGCAAAAGAATACGGTACTCCGCACGCGAAGTAAACATGCGATACGGTTCATCAACACCTTTAGTTACCAAATCGTCAATCAACACGCCGATATAAGCCTCATCACGAGCAAGTATAAACGGGATTCCCCCGTGAACATTGATATGTGCATTGATTCCCGCCATTAAACCTTGCGAAGCCGCTTCTTCATAACCGGTCGTCCCGTTAATTTGCCCGGCAAAAAACAAATTTTTAATACGCTTCGTTTCAAGTGTTGAATTTAATTGGGTCGGCGGAAAAAAATCATATTCAATAGCGTAACCGGGACGATAAATCCGCACATCTCGCAAAGCAGGTATTTGCCTCAATGCCTCCAACTGAATTTGCAACGGCAACGAAGACGAAAATCCGTTCAGATAATATTCCTGCGTATTTTCACCTTCCGGCTCAAGAAACAGCTGATGCTGCGTTTTATCGGCAAAAGTTACAATCTTGGTTTCGATACTCGGACAATAACGGGGGCCAACGCTTTTTATCTGTCCGTTATACAACGGCGAATCCGGCAAACCTTTTCGCAAAACTTCATGAACCGTTTCGTTGGTATAAAGTGTCCAGCAACTCAACTGTTTCAAAGGACGGGGAGAAAAATCCAAATAGGAAAATTTGTGAAAATCGTTCTCGCCTGTCTGTTCATCGGTCAAAGAAAAATCCACGCTTCGACCATCAATGCGAACCGGCGTTCCCGTTTTCATCCGGCCGGCTTCAAATCCCGAATCAACCAATTGCCCGGTAATGCCAAACGATGCCGGTTCCGAAATCCGGCCGCCGTTCATTTGGGTTTTCCCAATATGCATAAGACCATTCAAAAAAGTACCGGTCGTCAAAATTACCGCTTTCGACCGAAAAACAACATCCAAAGCAGTTTGAACACCAATGACCGTTTTGTCTTTTATAATCAATTGCGTGACGGAATCCTGCCAAATATACAAATCCGAAATCCCGTCCATGATTTCCCGCCACTTCTGCATATAACGCATCCGGTCGCTTTGCGCACGGGGACTCCACATGGCAGGACCTTTGGAACGGTTAAGCATCCGAAATTGAATAGCGGTCATATCGGCAACAATACCCATCTGTCCGCCCAAAGCATCAATTTCCCGAACAATCTGCCCTTTGGCAATTCCACCAACGGCAGGATTGCAACTCATTTGAGCTATTTTGTTCATGTCCATTGTTATCAACAAAGTCCGCGAACCGAGATTCGCAGCAGCAGCAGCCGCATCGCATCCGGCATGTCCCGCGCCGACAACAATTACATCATAATCAAAAGTCATTTTTTTTTAGTAAACGAGTTGACAAGTAAACAAATCTAATGCTTCGTTTTCTTTCTCACGCATTATTTCTTCATCCTCTGGAGTCTTATCGTTAAATCCGCAAAGATGCAAAATGCCGTGAATCATTACCCTGTGTAGTTCTTCTTCATAAACGGTACCAAATCTTTCCGAATTGGATTTAACCGTATCTACCGAAATAAACAAATCGCCGGAAACAACCCTGTTTTCGGTATAATCAAAAGTAATAATATCCGTGTAATAATCGTGATTCAAATATTGCCTGTTGATTCTCAAAATTTCCTCGTCCGAACAAAAAATATAAGTAACAGCGCCTGCTTTTTTATGATATTTTTCAATTATAAAACGAACCCATCTTGTTGTTACTCTTCTATTTAGCTTTGGAAAAGGGACACGGACAGCATCGTAACATACAGCCATAAATTGTTTTTTTTAGTATACAAAAATAGAGACATTGCGCACAATGTCTCTATTTTTCAAACACCAACCGCAGGGAATTTAACCTTCCTCTTCGGGCTTCGATTCGTCGTAGGTAACAGGCCCGTTGTCTATCTCAAACGACAGGTGTTCCAACGCCTGTCTCAACTCCGTACCGGGTATAAACACCACTTTGGTATGCTTCACGTCGGGCGTACTCAGCTCTTCGGGCGTGTTTTTGCCTTCGCTTTGTACCGTCAGGTGGAACGACCCGAAATTGCCCAGGCGTATCGAATTGCCTCCTCTAATGTAGCGCGACAGGTGACGCGTAAGCCCGATAAGCGTAATATGCACGTTGCCTTCCGACATGTCTTCGTCGATAGCGATTTCCTTGGCGGCCTCGTCAAGTTCTACCGTTCCTTTCTTTAACTGCGACAGGTAATACTTCACCTCACCGGGTTTTTGCGGATTTTTCCTTGCCACTTTACGTAATCTGATTGCCATTTTGATCTCCTTTCTTAATTTATTGATAATTAATTAATTAAATAATACTTCTTTGGCGCTTTTACAAAGTGCGTATATTGTTTAAATAAAGTACGTACTTTGTTAAAATAAAGTACGTATATTATTTTAACAAAGTACGTACTTTATTTTTCCCGGACAAAGATAGTAAAAAATTTCAACCAAAAAACAAATAACAGACAAAAACAGCAGCCAAAACCCCGGCCAAATCAGCCAGCAAAGCAGCCGGAACCGTATAGCGAATATTTTTTATATGAATTGCACCATAATAAACAGCTATCAAATAAAAAGTAGTATCCGTCGATCCCTGGAAAATACTCGCCAAACGCCCGGCAAAAGAATCTGCCCCGAAAGTTTGCATGGCATCAATCATCAAACCACGGGCGCCGCTGCCGCTCAAAGGCTTCATAAGCGCAACGGGAAACGCATCTGTCCAATCGGTCGGTAAACTGCACAGCGACACAAGATAAGCAATTCCGTCCGTCAAAAATCCCATTGCGCCGGAAGTGCGAAAAAGCGCCACGCCGACTAAAATTGCAATCAAATAAGGAACAATCATGATTGCAGTCTTAAACCCATCCTTTGCCCCTTCGATAAAAGCGCTGTAAACATTTACCTTTTTACGGACGCCCAAAATAATAAAAGCAA
Organism: Dysgonamonadaceae bacterium; assembly: GCA_031257875.1. Lineage (GTDB taxonomy): Bacteria > Bacteroidota > Bacteroidia > Bacteroidales > Azobacteroidaceae > Azobacteroides. The sequence goes on along the minus strand of JAIRNV010000155.1, from coordinate 1,007 downwards.
TAATAACGAAAAACAGGAAAAAATTAGCTGCCAAAGTCGAATAAACCGAAACTTTATCCTGAGGTAAAGATTTCACAATCCAAAGCGTCAAAACAATCAAAGCAATCAAAACGCCGGTAAATCCCAACAAAACCTTATCCAACAAATTGATTTTCTGACGAAAACATACATACAACATGCCGGCTAAAGTAGCAATTGCCGTAGCAATCATCAAAGGAACAAATATATCGGCAGGATTGGCAGCGCCCATCTGCGCACGATAAACCATGATGGTAACGGGAATAATCGTCAAACCGGAAGCATTAAGCACAATAAACATAATCATCGAATTGCTGGCCGAATTTTTATCCCTGTTCAATTCCTGCAACTCCTGCATGGCTTTCAGTCCCGCAGGAGTCGCCGCATTATCCAAATTCAACATATTGGCGGCAATATTCATAAATATCGACCCTGTCGCCGGATGACCTTTCGGAATTTCAGGAAACAAACGGGAAAAAACAGGCGAACCCCAATGCGCCAAAGCATTAACCGCTCCTCCTTTCTCCCCTATTTTCATAAATCCCAGCCACAAAGACAAAACGCCCGTCAATCCGAGAGAAATCTCAAACCCGGTCCTGGCCGAATCAAAAGTAGCGTTCATCATCTCTGTAAAAATACCCAAGTCTCCTGTAAACAACAGCTTAAAAAATCCGACAACGAAGGCGATTACAAAAAAAACTATCCAAATATAATTTAATACCATATATATCCTCTATCCTTCCCACCCATGTCCAATTTCCCAATGGATTGCTATTTCAAATAAATAATTTTGCCCTTCTAAATTAAATTCGTCGATTATGAGCGACTTGGCTTGAGGATACTCATTTATCCACGAACCTACATTAACTATATAATAGAGTTTATGTAAATTAGATTCCGTAATGCCACGGATTAAATTTAATTCTGAAATTATGCAGGGCAGCACAGGTTTTAAAGATATGACTGACAAAATTGCCGGCTCTGAGCCT
>JAIRNV010000154.1 GCA_031257875.1 Dysgonamonadaceae bacterium | reverse complement strand
TCGCAATCCAGAATTGAGAATTGTCAATTATCCATGTCTGGATTGCTTCAGGCTTCGCCTTCGCAATGACGGCTGCGATTATTCAACCCCACTGCGTCATTGCGAACTGCGAAGCAGTGAAGCAATCCAGAATTGAGAATTGTCAATTATCAACTTATGTTATGGCTGCGTAACAATAAATAAATTTTTAAGAAATGAACAAAAAATTACTATTCATTGCATTAATCCTTTCCTGCACGGTACACTCCCGGGCGCAGGAAGTGAAAGTAGACGCCGAGATTCGTTCCCGCGCAGAGTACAGAGACGGTTTTCAGCAGCCCCTGCTCGATACCGAAGACGCAGCTTATGTCAATAACCTGCGAACCAAGTTGAACCTCTCCTACAAGGGCGAAGACATCAAGGCCAAACTGACCCTGTATGATAACCGCACCTACGGAAAAACGGCCATCGGCAGTACCGGAGGCAGCCTTGGCGTTTTGGAAGCCTGGGGCGAATACGCCTTTACGCCGCAACTCTCGTTTACGCTCGGACGGCAGGGACTGGAATACGACGACAAGCGCCTGTTTTCCTACAACAACTGGAGCAATACGCAGAGCGCTCACGACCTGCTGTTGCTGAAATATGCCGGCGCCGGACTGACCGTCCATGTCGGTAGCGCTTATAACAATGAAAAAGATGGCAACAGTTGGGTTCCCTATCCCACTTCGCTTACTTACAAAACGCTCAACTTCATCCGTGCAGAAAAAGCCTTCGGGAAAATTTCCGCATCTGCCCTTTGGGTAAACGACGGCTTTGAAGGCGAAGATACCGAAAAAGCAAACCGTTTCTACCGCAATACGGTGGGCGCATACCTTTGGCTAAGCGACAAAAAGAGTCCCACGACTTTCACCCTGAACGGTTATTATCAGTTCGGTAAGGACAAAAGCGACAAAGAGCTGAACGCCTACCTCCTTTCTGCAAAAGCGCAGCAGCAACTCTCCCGGCTGTGGGCGCTACAGATAGGCGGCGACCTGTTTTCCGGCTCGGACAAAAACATTGAATCCGGCAAGAACAACACGTTCAACAAGCTCTACGGCACCAATCACGCTTTCAACGGTTCTATCGAATACTGGCGTAACCTGCCCGTGCAGGGTCTGGTTGACCTCTATGCCGGCGCAACATTCAAACGCTCGCGGCTTAGTGTGAACCTTACTTACCATAATTTCTCCACCCAGAAAGAGTTTCAAACGGGAGAGGGAAAGAATATAGGCTCGGAAGTGGACATTACCGTAGATTATACCGTCAACAGCCGCCTGGCCATCCAGGGCGGATGGAGCGCCTACATTGCTTCAACAGGGACGGAGATACTCAAAAAGCAAACCGGCGTGGATACCCGCTTCCCGCAATGGGCGTATGTACAGTTGACATTCAAACCCGTGTTCTTTAACAAATAATCCGCTACCGGATAGTCCAACGCACTGCTCCGAAACGGGATGCCCGCAAGGTAGCAGACGAGACGATCCTGTCGCCCCAATCATTAATCACTATTTATTAATTTTATAAAAAAAACAATCATGAAGAAAGTTATTATTTTATTAGCAGGTGTTTTGTTATTGAGCAACTGCTCTAACAAAGCAAAACAGGAAACAAGCGATGCAACCGGAGGGTTGAGCGGTACCATCCAACTGTCGGGCGCATTTGCCCTCTATCCTATGGCCGTCAAATGGGCGGATGAATTCAAGCAACTGCACCCCAACGTAAAAATCGACATCTCGGGGGGCGGCGCCGGAAAAGGCATGACCGACGCATTGGCCGGAGTTGTAGACCTCGGTATGGTATCGCGGGAAGTATATCCCGAAGAAATCCAGTCGGGAGCATTCCCGATAGCATCGGTTAAGGATGCGGTAGTACCGGTTGTCAACGCCGCAAATCCTCATTTGGAGGATATAAAGAAAATAGGCCTGAAAAAGTCAATTGCCGACCGGCTTTGGAATCAGGAGTTTTCCACGTGGGGAGAAATCCTTGGCACGCAGGCAAAGACGAATGTGCATGTGTTCACCCGTTCCGACGCATGTGGAGCAGCTGAAACATTTGCCGCATGGTTCGGAAAAAAACAGGAAGACCTGAAAGCTACAGCCGTATACGGCGACCCCGGCCTGGCGGCTGCCGTACAGAAGGACAAACTCGGAATCGGTTACAACAACATCGCTTATGCGTATGACCAAAAGACAAAACAACCGAACGAAGGTTTGGCCATCATCCCCCTTGATGTGAACGAAAACGGGCAGATAGATCCGGAAGAAGACTTCTACGAAACAACGGAATCACTGGTTACCGCCATCGGCGAAGGATTTTACCCGTCACCTCCCGCCCGCGACCTGTATCTGGTTACCAAAGGGAAACCGACCAAACCGGAAGTAATTGCTTTCTTGGAATACGTTCTCGGCGACGGCCAAAAGTTTGCAGGGGAAACCGGATACATCGGACTGTCGGAAAAGAAATTGCAGAGAGAAAGGGAAAAACTTAAATAAGAGTAAACGAGTTGACGGGTAAACAAGTTAACGAGGCGTACCTCTACTCGTTAACTCGTCAACTTGTTAACTTGTCAACTCATCATCATTATGAAACGAGAACAACAACTATTCCTCTTTCAGAGAATACTCAAAGACAGGGCGGCAAATACCGTAATGAAGATTCTCACCTTCATTTCATTACTCACGCTCGTCATCATGGGCGGCGGCCTGCTCTACAAATCGTCGGCCATACTCAGCGCCCGCGGCGTATGGGATTTGATTACCGGAACGGAATGGAGTCCGCTGTCGGGACAGTTCGGCTTCTGGCCGTTTATACTCAGTTCCATCTATGTTACCATACTGGCGGTACTCATAGGCGTCCCTATATCGTTGCTGGCAGCCCTGTATCTGACGGAAAATGCCAAAGCGTGGGTAAAAAAGGCGGTTTTCCCCGTCCTTGATATATTGGCCGGAATCCCTTCGGTAGTATACGGGTTATGGGGTACGCTGATTATCGTTCCCTGGATTGCCGACCGGTTTGCGCCGCACTTTGTAGAGTACAGCAGCGGATACACCCTGCTGGCGGGAGGCATTGTGCTGAGCGTCATGATTATTCCGTTGCTTGTCAGCTTGTTTGTAGAGATGTTTTTGACCATTCCGAGCGATCTCAAAGATGCTTCCGCATCGTTGGGCGCAACACGGTGGCAGACATCCCGGCTGGTAGTTATCCGGAAAGCATCGCCGGGCATTATTGCGGCAATCGTACTGTCGGTATCCAAAGCTTTCGGCGAAACACTTGCCGTACTCATGGTCTGCGGAAACATGGTGGGCATCCCCCATTCGCTGTTCGACAGCGCTTATCCCCTGTCGGCGCTTATTGCCAACAACTACGGTGAAATGCTGTCTCTTCCGATGTATGAATCGGCGTTGATGTTTGCAGCTTTGATCATGTTTGTCATCATATTTGTGTTCAATGTAATTGCCCGCACTGTCTTGCAGCGGGTGGAAAAAAAGTTTAAGTTATGAAGTTTAAATTTATCGAAGAAAAGATATTCGACCTGTTGATGATCCTGTCGACCTTCGCCGTATTCGGCTTCTGCGCAAGTATCATCTGGACCATATTGAAGACAGGCTTTGGTCCGTTGACCTGGGAGATGATTACCAGCCTGCCGGGAGGCGGATTCTATCTGGGAAAAGAAGGCGGGATACTGAACGCCATTGCCGGATCGCTTATGATCGTTTTATCCTCGGCATTCCTGGGGTTGATCATCAGTATCCCTATTGTGTTCTACATCAACGTTTATCGGAAAAGGTCGTCCCGCCTGTCCTATTTCACGCGCCTGTCTTTTGATGTGCTGTTCGGCATACCCTCCATCGTGTATGGGGCGTTTGCATTCACCATCATGATCTTTTTCGGGCTGAAAACCTCGCTGCTCGGCGGTATCATCGTGATAACGCTGCTCATCATCCCCATCTTCGTCCGGTCGATGGACGAGGTAGCGAAATCCGTGTCTAAAGACTTGCTGGACGCAACCTATTCGTTGGGTGCGACGAGGCTGGAATCATGCAAAGTAGTCCTCCGGCAAATCGCGCCGGGAATAGCGACAGCCACGCTGCTGTCCGTCGGCCGCGCCATAGGCGATGCAGCCGGTGTCCTGTTCACGGCCGGGTTTACGGACAACATCCCTACGTCCCTCGACCAGCCGGCAGCCACATTGCCCCTGTCCGTATTCTTCCAGTTAAGCAGTCCGATACCCGAAGTCCGGGAAAGGGCCTACGCTGCGGCATTGTTACTGACGATTATTGTGTTGCTCTTAAGCCTTACCGGCAGGATACTGACAAGCCGGTTTTCAAAGAACCGGATTAAGTAATAGTTGTTGCATTCTGTCATTTCCCGCGAAAGCGGGAATCCCATGAAAAAACGTACGGATTATCATGGGATTCCCGCTTTTGCTTTGTTCCGCCGGTTGTATACCTGAAAGAATGAAAATTGTAGAACAAAATTCAAAAATAATATCTAATTTTGCATCGTTTTTTTTCTGACAGCGTTTTAACGGACTCCGGCTTTGGCAAAAAATCGCAGACGGGAAAATTAAAAGCCCCCTGAATGATCCTTTAATTATTTTATAAAAATATGAAGAGCAAATTAAATTTTAATTACCTTATTATAGGCATAGCATTGTTTAATTTTATTGCTTGCGGGCATAAAAATTCAAAATCAGATAAAAGCGATACAATGATAAAGCATGAGCAGAATTTGAATGATTCTTCAGATGCAGATAGCATAAGGCTAAAAAATCTAATTATCAAGTTATTAAATTGGAGCGAAACTGATGAAGCGCCTGATTTTGATGTTTTGGTAAATTCGGAAGAAGACAGTATTTATACGGGTATTCATTGGGAAGCGCATAAAAAAAGGCTTCATCAACTTGAAAAGACCGGATTTTTTACGAACAGTTTTCTACAAAACTATCAAAATATCGCTGATTTTTTAGATAAAGAATTGAAACAAAATCCCGAAAAATACTATGCCGGCGAAATACCGCCTTATTCCAACGATGCCAATATTTGGTGCAATTGTCAGGATTATCCCGAAGACTGGGAAAAAACCATTACCATTGTCCATTTAAATATAGATGCAAATACGGCTAATTTTCAATGGAGCTGGGACAATGAAAATTATTATTCTGTCAAAGCGGAGAAAAGCAACTGTTGTTTATGGAAAATTTCATATTTGGAACATTTTGATATTAAAAGTTACGAATGGTAATTTTTGTGAAAGACTTGCATAAATTTAAACAGAAAATTGTAACTTTGCGCCCGTTATTTTATTCTTATTTTTTAATCAAAAATTATTCAGTATGGCAAAAGAAACAAAAGAAAAGGCCTTGCTTTATCATTCGGAAGGCAGGCCGGGAAAGATTGAGGTTATCCCCACCAAACCCTACAGTACGCAGGCCGACCTGTCGCTTGCGTATTCGCCGGGAGTAGCTGAACCCTGTCTGGAAATTGAAAAAAATGCGGCTACCGCCTACGATTACACGACAAAAGGCAATCTGGTAGCCGTTATCTCAAACGGGACGGCGGTACTGGGACTGGGCAACATCGGCGCACTGGCCGGCAAACCGGTAATGGAAGGCAAAGGTTTGCTGTTTAAGATATTTGCGGGCATCGACGTGTTTGATATCGAGGTGAACGAGAAAAATCCCGAAAAGTTTATCGAAGCCGTGAAAGCCATTGCTCCGACTTTCGGCGGCATCAATCTCGAAGATATTAAAGCGCCCGAATGTTTTGAGATCGAACGCCGCCTGAAGGAGGAACTGGATATTCCCGTCATGCACGACGACCAGCACGGCACGGCGATTATTTCTTCCGCCGGACTGCTCAATGCCCTGGAACTGGCAGGGAAAAAGATTGATGAAGTGAAAATCGTAGTCAACGGCGCGGGAGCATCCGCAAGTTCGTGTACGCGCCTGTATATGGCTTTGGGCGCGAAAAGGGAAAACATTGTCATGTGCGACAGCAAGGGCGTTATTTCCGTGCGGCGTTCCGACCTGAACGAAGAAAAGAAATTTTTTGCTACCGAAAGAAATGTCAATACGCTGGAAGAAGCCATCGCAGGCGCCGACGTTTTTCTTGGACTGTCGGTCGCCGATGTATTGACGGAGCGGATGGTGCAAAGCATGAACGCCCATCCGGTTGTTTTCGCCCTGGCAAATCCGAATCCCGAAATTTCCCGGGAAAAGGCAAAGGCTTCCCGCCCCGACCTTATTTTTGCCACCGGACGTTCCGACTATCCGAATCAAATCAACAACGTGCTGGGATTTCCGTATATTTTCCGCGGCGCCCTGGACGTAAGGGCAACGACAATTAACGAGGAAATGAAACTCGCTGCCGTAAAAGCGATTGCAGCGCTGGCCAAAGAGCCTGTCCCCGACATAGTGAACGCCGCTTACGGGTTAAGCACGCTGTCGTTTGGTCGGGAATATCTGATTCCCAAACCGATGGACCCGCGGCTGTTGACCCGGGTATCGGTGGCGGTGGCCAAAGCGGCTATCGAGTCGGGGGTTGCCCGCAAAAGAATCGACAACTGGGAAGATTATGAAAACCATTTGCGCGATTTGATGGGTTACGACAACAAACTGTTGCGCGATTTTACCGAAATGGCGAAAAAGAATCCGAAGCGGGTCGTATTTGCCGAAGGCACTCACCCGAATATGCTGAAAGCGGCGGCGCAGGCGCGCGATGAAGGGTTTTGCCGGCCTGTTTTGCTGGGCAACGACGAACGGATAGTGAAGCTGGCGGCGGAACTGAAAATTGACCTGGAAGGAATTGAAATCGTCAATTTGCGGCACGATAACGAAACTGACCGCCGTGCGCGGTATGCCACGATTTTGTCGAAAAAACACGAACGCGAAGGCGCAACTTTCGAAGAGTCGGTCGATAAAATGGTCGAACGCAACTATTTCGGTATGATGATGGTCGAAACCGGCGATGCGGATGCTTTTATCACGGGCGTTTACACAAAATATTCCAATACGATTAAGGTGGCCAAAGAAGTCATCGGCATCCGCGAGGGATACGATACTTTTGCAGCCGTACATATTCTGACGGGGAAAAAAGGGACTTACTTCCTGTCCGATACTTTGATAAACCGGCATCCGACGGGCGATGTTTTATATGATGTGGCCAAATTAACCGTCGAAGCGGTTCGGTTTTTTGCCCAGGAACCGGTTGTTGCGATGCTGTCCTATTCCAATTTCGGTGCAGACAGGGAAGGAAATCCGGCATCGGTGCATGGCGTCGTTGCAAAGATGCACGAAGCGTATCCCGATTTGGCTATCGACGGCGAAATGCAGGTCAATTTTGCCCTGGACAAAAACCTGCGCGACTTGAAATATCCTTTTACCCGTTTGAAGGGGAAAGATGTCAATACACTGGTCTTCCCGAATTTAACTTCGGCGAATATAGCCCAGAAACTGTTGCAGGAAATGGGGGTAGGGGAAATGGTTGGCCCGATTCAGGTCGGTTTGAAAAAGCCGATTCATTTTACCGATATTGAAAGTTCGGTTCGCGACATAGTCAATATTACCCGCGTTGCTGTGGTGGATGCGATTGTGCATGAAAAACTGTACGGGAAATAAACCCGTACTGCAAAGGCGATAAAGGCGCACAAAGGGGTTTTACAAAATCAACCTTTGTGCGCCTTTTGCGTCTTTGTGGTTTATTATTCGTAGCGAAACCTGTACTTGTCATGCCTTTTATGATTATTTGATAATCCACACTTTTGTTTTGTTTTCAAAAAACTAAAAATACCATGTTTATGGTATTGATGCCATCATAATTACCCTATACCTTTGTTCCTGTATTATATAAAGTTTATGTGCCTTTTATAGTAACCCCCCCTAATTCACAAGTATAAATGCAGGACTTTTACCTGCAACAGATGGAAAAAGAACAGGTAATCATTAGGTTGTATCGAGCGATCCGGTGTTTGGGCGCGACTGAAAATGCGGTGGATTAAACCGCAGGGAGGGTATATTTTATCATTAGAAAAAAACAGAGCGCCCCTTTTTTATCCGGCGACAACTGGCATTAAGGGACGCTCATCACCTAAAATTTCTTTTAGATATGGCAAATTTATTTCATTTTGCTTGGATAAGCAAGAAATTGCCGGCTTTTCTTGCACTTTTTTTTGTGTTGCTTTGCAGCGCAGCAGCCTATGGACAGGTGTCCGTTACCGGCAGGGTGCTGGACAGCAAAACAAATGAGGCGCTTGCCGGCGCAACGGTAAAGGTTGCAGGAAGCACGCAGGGAACCGTCGCCGGCACAGACGGCGGCTTTACGCTCACCGTTTCGTCGCTGCCGGTGAGCCTTGAGACAAGCTTGCTCGGATATAGAACGCAGGAACTGGATATTTACGGGGTATTGTCTGATCGGGTTACTATTTTGCTCATTGAAAACTACAATATGCTCAATGAAGTGGTAGTGGTATCCGATGGGTATTTCACGCAAGAACGGAAACAATATACCGGTTCTTCCGGTATTATTAGCAGTGCTGTTATAGGAGAAAAACCTGTTTCGAATCCCGTAGTTGCTTTGCAAGGCGCAGTTGCCGGACTAAATGTTGATTTATCAACCAGCCAGCCGGGAGCTAATATTTCCGTTCGTTTACGCGGATTAGGCTCACTGGCACTAAATTCAAACCCCTTGTACGTAATTGACGGGATGATTATTAATTCAGGGGAACTTTCGCGTCTCAGCACAACTTCCAGCGCATTAGCCGGCATTAACCATGAAGACATTGAAAATATTACGATATTAAAAGATGCTTCTGCAACGGCTATTTACGGGTCAAGAGGTTCTAACGGAGTAATTATCATCACTACAAAAAGAGGACGGGCGGGAAAAACACAAGTGAATTTTGACGTGGAGGCAGGCAGCACCAGCGCAATCCCTTTTCCCGAAGCGGGACAACCACTCAACGCTCAACAATTCAGCGAATTATTCATCGAAGGATTGGTTAATAACGGAGCTTATTCCGAACAGGAAATCGCCGATTTGGCAGAAAGTTACGGTTTTAACAGTGGAAGAAACAACAATTGGCAGGATATTATTTATCGAACGGGAAAACAACAACAATACAATAGAGTTTATGTAAATTAGATTCCGTAATGCCACGGATTAAATTTAATTCTGAAATTATGCAGGGCAGCACAGGTTTTAAAGATATGACTGACAAAATTGCCGGCTCTGAGCCT
>JAIRNV010000153.1 GCA_031257875.1 Dysgonamonadaceae bacterium | reverse complement strand
CAGGCTCAGAGCCGGCAATTTTGTCAGTCATATCTTTAAAACCTGTGCTGCCCTGCATAATTTCAGAATTAAATTTAATCCGTGGCATTACGGAATCTAATTTACATAAACTCTATTGTTATTTTTCAATATATAATTTTTAATAAATAATATCATGGACAAATTCAAATTTTTTCATTTGTACGCCAACAGGCTGAAACTGGCCAACCTCGCAGGTCTTGCAGACGAGACCCTGTATTTTGTCGAACCGCAGGCATCGCTCCTGGGCGATACAGGAACGAAACTGGTCGCTAAACTGCGCAACGACAATACCACCATGAAGGCCGAACTCGACAAACCCCGCAGCAGTCTGCTCACCAGCCAGATAAAGCAGGCCAACGACATCTGCGACGCTATGATTGACGACATTAAGCGGTCGATAAAGGCCGGCAATAAAAGTACCGTTCCAGCCAAAGCTTCTGCCGGCGAACTGATGGAGCATTTCATGAAGCCGTTTTGGGACATCAACCGAAAGCCGCTCCTGAGTCAGATTTCCCTGACCGGCGAACTGCTTTCGCGCTATGCTGCCGACCTGACTCTGCAGCAGGCCGCACAGACACTCGCTGTTGACGAACTCTTTACCGCGCTTGCCCCGCAAAACGCAGCGCTGTGGAACCTCTACAACCAGCGGCTTGAGGAATCTGCCGCCGAAACGCCCTCGGCATCCGGCATCAAAAACACGGTCGCGGAAGACTACAACGCCGTATGCGACTTCATTCAGCGCACCGTCAACATCGAACCCGTGCAGGAAGCGCTCGTTACCCTCTTCAACGAAACAGACCGCATCCGCAGGAAGTATTCGGCGCTTTTGCCCGCCAAAATCAATATTGCCGGCGCCGTTACCGAACCGCTGCCTACGTATGATTACACCGGAAAGGCTATCACGCCAATCCCCGCGTTGTTTTACGAAGGAGTGGAACTCGTCTTTGCCGTCGATTTCAGCGTTACCTATAAAGATAATGTCGAAGTCGGCGAAGCTACCGTTATCATGCACGGAAAAGGCAGGTTTACCGGCACGCATACCCGTAAATTCAACATCGTTAGAAAGATGAACGGTGAAGGGTAAAAGGGCGAAAGCACGAAAGGTAAAGGGTAAAAGGACGAAAGGGCGAAAGCACGAAAGGATGAAATCTGTTCACCTTTCGTGCTTTCGCCCTTTCGTGCTTTCGCCCTTTCGTGCTTCACAGATAAACCAGCGTAAAAAGCCTGCTCTCATCATAAATTTCATTAGCGATTTCCAGCAGGCAACCGGCAGTCAGCGCATCAATTTTCCGGCAGGCTTCCGGCAGGTCGTCATATCTGTTGAACCGCAGGAAACTTTTTCCCAGTCCGAGCGCAAGGCTTTCGCGCTGTTCGCTCATGATGCCCAGCTGTCCTTTCCACTGTTTGACCGCCGCGGCAAATTGCGAAGTAGACAGTTGGCTGTCACGTAACCGTTTCAGTTCCTTGTAAATCAAACTTAAACACCGGCTTTCCGATTGCCGGTCGCAACCAAAATAAACGGTGAAAAATCCGGCGTCGGTATAGGAAGTCAGTCCCGATTCTACGGAATAAACCAGACCGTGTTTCTCGCGAAGGCTTATATTCAGACGGCTATTCATGCCGGGACCGCCTAAAATATTGTTTAAGAGATGCAGGCCTGTCCGTTTTTCATCAAAGACAGGACAGGTTTTTCCTCCGACGATAACGTGCGTCTGGTGCAGATTTTTATTTATTTTGATTTGCCGGGGCGGATGGGATGACGGCGGTTTTCGATTCATGGCCGTAACAGACAGATTGGCCGTTAGCATGTATTTATTTGCCCAACGGAGCACTTTCCCGAAAGGCGTATTTCCGTAAAAAAAGAAAACCATATTGTCGGGATTGTAAAACCGGGATGTAAACGACCGGCATGTGTCCCGCGTGAACGTTCCGAGACTTTTTACGTCGCCCAGTATATTGTGTCCCAGTTCATGTCCTTCAAAAAACAGATTCTCAAATTCATCGAAAATCAGTTCCGAAGGCGTATCCGAACAGGCATTGATTTCGTCGACAATCACTTCTTTTTCTTTTTCGAGTTCCGGTTCGGGAAACCGGGAATTAAAAACGATGTCGGCAAGCAACTCAATCGCCCTTTCCGCGTCTTCCGAAAGAGAAACGGTATAAATCAGCGTTTCTTCCTTGGAAGTATAAGCATCCAGTTCGCCGCCTGCGTTTTCCATGCGGTTTAAAATGTGCCAGGCCTTTCGCTTTTCCGTTCCTTTAAAAAGCGTGTGTTCGACAAAATGCGCCAGGCCGTGCTCTGCCGGCGTTTCGTCCCGTGTTCCGGCATTAACGGCAAAGCCGCAATAGGAGACGTTTGAACCGGAAGGTAAATAAACAATTCGCAGTCCGTTTGGCAAGATAGATGAACAATATTGCATATTTTTAATGAATTTTTAGCGTACAAAAATATAAATAAATACCTTTGCACAATTAATAAATCATAAATAATGACTGCAAATTTAACGACAATCATAGAAAAAGAGGTAAAAGCCATCCTGAATATTCCCGTAACGGACGCCTACAATAAAGCAATTGAGTTAATTATAGAACAGGTACATGTGAAGAGGGGGACACTGGTATGCAGCGGTATGGGGAAAGCCGGCCAGGTAGCATCCAGTCTGGCGACAACATTCAGTTCGACCGGAACGCCGGCCTGTTTTTTGCATCCGAGCGAGGCGCAGCACGGCGATTTGGGTATTTTGCGGGAAAACGACCTGATGCTGTTGATTTCCAATTCGGGGAAGACGCGGGAAATAGTCGAGCTAACCGCTTTAGCCCGCAATTTGATTCCCGGTATTAAATTCATTGTGATAACCGGCAACGGCGAAAGCGCCCTGGCCCAAAGCGCCGATATCTGCCTGCCGACCGGCAACCCGCCCGAAGTCTGTCCGCTCGGACTGACGCCCACGACTTCCATTACCGTCATGACCGTAATCGGTGATTTGTTAGTAACCGAAACCATGAGAAAGATTAATTTTTCGTCGGCAGATTATGCCAAAAGGCATCACGGCGGTTATCTGGGGACGGTTTCCCGGAAGCAGGCCGGGAAATAATAAGGGGCGTGTCCCGTCATTCCCGCGCAGGCGGGAATCCCGCGTTGTTGCAATGCAAGGGAGAATTACACCGGATCCACATCGTATTGAATAACGGTATATTTAAAATTCGGATTGTCCGCCAGCCGCTTCCGCGCTTCTTCCAGCATATCCCGCAAAGCCGGTACGGATGCCGCCACCTCGATTTTCAACAAAATCCGCCGTATAAACAAGTTTTGCACCCGTCCGACAGCCGGTTTGTCCGGCCCCATGATTCGGTCGCCTAATTTTTCGCGCAAAATATCGGCATAATATGCAGATGCTGCCCGCACGACATCTTCTTTCCGGTGTTTCAGGTCAATGTTAATCAGCCGGAAATAAGGCGGATAACGAAACAGCTGCCTTTCTTCCGATTGCATTTCGTACATGCCTTCGTAGTCGTGGTTAAGCGCCATCCGAATGAGCGGATGTTCGGGGTGCGAAGTCTGCAGGATGACTTCCCCGCGGGTTTTCCGCCGGCCGGTGCGTCCCGCTACCTGTGCCATTAACTGGTAAGCCCTTTCGTATGCCCTGAAATCGGGAAAATTCATTAGGGAATCGGCGTTAAGGATTCCGGCCAGACTCACCTTTTCAAAATCCAATCCTTTGGAAATCATTTGCGTGCCGATTAAAATCTGTGTTTCCCCCGATGTGAAGCGGGAAATAATCTCTTCAAGAGACTTTTTGCTGCGGGCAGTATCCGAATCCATGCGTGCAACCGAAATGCCGGGAAACAGTTCACGGATTTCATCTTCTACTTTTTCCGTACCGAAGCCCCACGGTTTCAGTTCGGCGTTTTCACATTCGGGACATTTCGCGGGCAGCCTGTAAACCCGTCCGCAGTAGTGGCAAATCAGGCTGTTGGCCTGTTTGTGAAAGGAAAGACTGATGTCGCAATATTTGCATTTCGGCGTCCAGTCGCAAATTTTGCAAACCATCGCGGGCGAAAATCCCCTGCGGTTGTGGAACAGCAGCACCTGTTCGCCCTGCGCCAAAACCGACTGCATTTTTTCAATCAACAAAGGAGAAAGAAGCGTTTTCATTTTCTTTTTCCGCCTCAGTTCCTTGACGTCGACCGGCGTAATCAAAGGCAAGCCGGTATCTTCAAAGCGTTTATTCAGTTGGACATAACCGTATTTTCCGGTTCGGGCGTTGTGGAACGATTCAATGCTTGGCGTGGCGCTTCCCAAAACGACTTTCGCCCCGTGCATTTTGGCGAGGACAATCGCCGCATTCCGGGCGTGATAACGCGGCGCAGGGTCTTGCTGCTTGTAACCCGGCTCGTGTTCTTCGTCCACAATAACCAGGCCTAAATCCCTGAAAGGCAAAAAAATCGAAGAGCGCACGCCCAAAATGACGGGGTAAGCCGAATCGGTCAACAGATTGTTCCGGATTTCAATCCGTTCGTTTTCATTGATTTTTGAATGATAAACGCCTAATTGATCGCCGTAAAACTTCCTTATCCGGTCGGTGATTTGCGCGGTCAAAGCGATTTCGGGGAGAAGAAACAAAACTTGCCGGTTCAGTTCCAATGTTTTTGCGATGAGGTGGGTGTAAATTTCCGTTTTCCCGGCGGACGTTACTCCGTGCAAAAGGCAGACGTCTTTTTCACGGAATCTTTCAATAATTTCATTATAGGCCTTTTGCTGGAATTCGTTTAGCGTATTGAGCGCCTGCACTTCTTCGCCGGAAGTTGGCAGCCGGCTGATTTCTTTTTCAAAAGTTTCGAGGATTCCTTTTTCGAGTAAACCGTTTAAAATGCTTCCGTTAGCCTGACATTTCGCCAACAGTTCCTTTTTGGCAATTTCGCCTTTAGCCGCGTGCGAATGTTGGATAAAAGACAGCAGCAACTGTTCCTGCTTTGGCGAACGCTTGATTTTTTGAAATGCCCCGTCCAGATTTCCGTTCCCGTAACAGCCGGATAGCCGGATAAAGGTTTCTTTTCGGGCCGAGTAAGCAACCGGCGAATCAGCCCGCAAACCCGAAGGAATCGCCGCCTGGTAAACCTCGCCCGGTTTGCATAAATAATATTGCGAAATCCACTCCCAAAAACGGATTTGCGGCCTTCGGACAACCGGTTGCGCGGTTTCGACAGCCAGAATGGGTTTAATTTTATCCAAAAATTCGGGAGGGATTTGCCGGATATAAGCGACTATCCCCGAATACTTTCTGGTTTTTCCAAATTCCACCGTCACCAGTACGCCGGGGCTTATTTGCGCTTCCCACTCCGGCGGGACGAAATAAGTGTAGCTATCAGCCAGCGGCACCGGTATAATAACTTCTATGTACATTAAATGGCTAATGATTAAGGATTGTTTTGAACGCGAATTGCGCAAATTACGCAAATTTTACATTTGAATTTTATCAAATAAATTTGTGTAATTTGCGTAATTTGCGCAATTCGCGTTCAAAACAGATTCGTCCCCGCCTTAAGTTGACGACATTAGGCACAGCCCTCGCACCAACCCGGGGAGACAGCCCCGTTTACAGTTTATTAAAAGAAATAGGTGGCCGCAATTGACCAAACACGGGTTTTACCTTTAAAACCCTCCATCAATATGCCGGTCGGATCACTAAGTTCAACCGTTGATTTATAATCATCGGTCAGGCCTATTTTGTAATTGGCGCTTACCTGCAAATGCCTGAGCAATTCGATGCCGCCCCCTACATTAATTCCTGCGCCGAAATCTTTGTTTTTAAACATATCCGGAATACCGGACACAGTCTGTGATTTCGACAGGTCAAAACTGACATAAGGTCCTGCCGCGAGGAAAGCGCCTATAATGCCTACTCCGAATTTGAATTTCAAATTAACAGGAACGTCCAGCTTGCTTTCTTTTTCTTCAAAGTCGGTGTCGCCGAGTTTGAATTTCAACCCCTGCTGGCTGTACAAAGCCGCAACGTCTAATTTAACAGGGATAAGCGGAATACCCAGTTCGAGAACAGGCCCGACCTGAAACCCTGTAAAATTCGATGTCCGGACAGCGTCCGTACTGAATGAGGCATTTGCCAGATTGACGCCGGCTTTCACACCCAACCGAATACCGGCCTGAACAGAAGAGATAAAAACAATGCTGAAAACAGCGAGGAAGATGGTAATTTTTTTCATTTTGATTTGTTTTTAAAAGTGAATACTATTTTGTTTTATAAATATTTTTTCAAAAAAATACCGGCGGCTTTTTCCTTGAGGTTAAACCCTAATGCGATAAGTAGATTCTTATACTCCATAATAGACAATCCTCTTAATTTCGGCACAAAGTTAGAAAAAGTTTCTATAATAGAAAAAGAGGGGCATTTTGTCATATTTTGCCATTCCGACAGACGAAAATAATGAAGAAACAAAAAAACAATATGTAAAAATCACCAACGCTCTGTTGGGTAAAATTATTTTTGTCCGCTATTTGGTAATGCGAAATAAACAAGATATTGCAGTTTTAAACTTTTCCTCCGTGTCCCTCCGTGAAATCCACTCCGTGAAACTCCGTATTTAATAATTTTTACAACACGGAGTTTCACGGAGTGGATTTCACGGAGGGACACGGAGTTGATTGTTACTTGTTATTTATTTTGTATTCCATAATAAACTGCGGCGCCATCTCTCCGAGGGCAACGGTACGTATAATCTCTCGGCGAATGTTTTGAATGCCTAGACTGAAGAAAAGCCGTCAAACACACCGCGAACAGGCGCCGATATTACCGGCAATACCAACGCAAACACCCTGTATAGCCGCTATGTGGAAGATGCTTCTTTCCTGAAAATACAAAACATCACACTGGGCTATAATCTGCCGGTAAGAATAAGCAAAACGCCGGTGCAATTCCGCGCCTTTGTGTCGGCGCAAAACGTATATACGTTCACAAAATATACCGGTTACGACCCCTAAATAGCGGGAGGCATAGACACGGGCGTTTATCCCGCATCGCAGACGTTTTTGGTCGACGCCGGTATTACATTTTAGACAGTAAAGGTTTTGCGTAGCAGTACGCAAGTTCCAAAAAGTCGTCAGGACGCCGTAGTATCAGTACTACGGATCCAAAAAGTTGTCAGGACGCTTGCGACCGCGGTTGAACAGTTACAGTTTTTTTTTATACTTCACTCGGTTTTATTTTGTGCATTGTTTTTTCCCGGATTGCTTCAGGCTGTCGCCTTCGCTGGTGACGGCTGAGACATTTCAACCCTGCTGCGTCACCAGCGAACTGCGAAGCAGTGAAGAGCAATCCGGAGAAAAATCAATGTACAAAATCATACCGCGTCTTAAGTTTGCATTCTCAAAATAAAGAGTTAAATTTATGAAATTTCTCTGTAAGAAAAAGCGGAAGTGAACTAAAATGCCGTGCAAGACTAAAAAGGT
>JAIRNV010000133.1 GCA_031257875.1 Dysgonamonadaceae bacterium | reverse complement strand
TGATATTCCACTGCTTTCCGCACGCGATATTAAACGTTGGATTATTTTTAAGCTGCATCGACAAGTCTCTGAAGATGATATGATTGACCAAATGTTTGAGCGACATTGCAGACGGCAGGCTGATATTAATAACGCTGGGGATAAACAAATTTTAATCTGTTAAAGTAGAATTAATAATAAGCATATTATTTATGCAATTTTCAATTTTCAAAACCTGCCTCCCTGGAAGATAGACAACCGGATAACTGTTGGACTCCTGCTTTTGATTTTGGTACGTTTGTTATATGCCCGCCTGCCGACCGTAACCGTATGCCCTGTCAAAAACAGTCATACTGCCTTTCTGTAAAAAATTCAGTTTGTTCAGGAACTTGCGGTCATGCATTTTTGCCTCGCTGACGGTGGCATAAACTGCCGTACCGGCATGTACGCCGGTGAGCATGTGTACTTTCAGTCCACCTTTCTTCTTCCCTCCGTCTTCGGGGTTGCAGCCAACTCTTTTCATAATGTCTGAAAACAACTGTATGAAGGAATACAAAATAAATAACAAGTAACAATCCACTCCGTGTCCCTCCGTGAAATCCACTCCGTGAAATCCACTCCGTGAAACTCCGTGTTATAAAAATTATTAAACACAGAGTTTCACAGAGTGGATTTCACGGAGGGACACGGAGGAAAAGATTAAAACTGCAATATCCTGTTTATTTTGCATTACTAACCGGTGACGGTGCGACAATCCGAAATAAAAGAATTTGCGTCATTCGTTCTCGAAATATTCCTCGTCGGTACTGCCCAGCTGGATGTATTCGGCGATCATTTTCGAGAGTTCGGAGTTCTGCTTGGCCTCGTCCCTCAGCCAGTAATAGTCGCCGTAAACATTCAGTTGGAAATTCATATCAAGGATAGATTCGCAGCCTGCTTCGATGAAAATCCGTGCGATGCGTTCATTGTCTCTGATATCCGAATTGATGAGCGTTTTCAGGTCGTCGATGGCGAGGAAAGAGATGTCATCCCGCTGCAAACCGGTAAGTTTGGAAAGTTTCCGTCCTTCGGGCGTACTGCTGTGCGTAATGAGGAGGAAAGTGCGAACCACGAATATCCCGTCGACGAACATGCCCACGAAGTAGCCGATTTTTATGTCGTATTCATAACATTCGACAAGATACCTGTTGGCGCTTTCGCGGATGATTTTGTTTTCCTCACGGAAAGCTTTGTCGATAAGAGAAATAGCGCTGCCGGGGAAGACGCAGCATGCCCGCTGCATGGTGCGGTCGATGGCGTGCTGCTGTACATAGACCGGGATTTTCGTATCGCCCGCAGGGTCTTTTATACGCAGCCGTTTTAGCGACACCTCTGTCGGCCTGAGACCCGATATGTTCCGTTTGTGAATCATTTCACCTATCTGTATGACCGGGCGGCGGTTGCCGTCTATCGCAACGTAGCGTACATCTAACGGATAGAGATCCAGCGTGATGATCTGGTAAAACATACCGGTATACGCTTTGTTATCAATGATGGTCTTTGTATGCTCCGCATCAAGGGTATAGGTGTACAGCGCCCATTTGCTCAGGTCGCAATAGGCGTAGCAGGCGTTGTGTATGATATTTGCAAAATCCCTGTAATACTTTTCATACCGTTTATCCAAATCGACGCAGAGCGCATCGAATTTTTCCTTTCCGGAAAATTTGGCGGTATTGATCAGTACGGATTCAAGCGGGAAAACCAGTTGCCTGTAATCCACCAGGTTTATCCGTATGACGGTATCGGCAATCTTCAGCTCCATGAATTTGCTTTCCATCTCCTCTTCCACGTGACGGTACAGAATCTTCACAAAGCGCTTGGTAATTTTTGCTCCCCGCTCTACCTTGAACTTAGGCGTAGCGCTACGGGTCATGTAAACGGCGTCGCGTATGTATGGAGGCAGTAAATCGAACAGCGGTTCGCCGTTGCCGATCAGCGTGCAAATTTTGCGTAAGCGTTCCATAAATAACTTCTTGTGTTGCGCAGCCTGTAATTTCTGCTGTGCATGTAAATTGACTTTTTTCTTTTTCTTGGCCATGACAGTATTTTTTTGGGGGAAGCAAAATTACATGAAAATTTGAAGATTCCTTCTATTTTTCTTCTTTTTATTGTTAATTCTTTTTTTTGAGGTTGCCTGTCAACTTGTTTGCTCCTTCGGAATAAGTTGTTCCGTTGCACAAATCGCACAAAATATCGTATCTTTGTAACATGGATACAATAAAATAACAATCAACCGTTATCGGAAATATTCGGATTTTCGATTCATAATCAATCGGACAGGGCAATGCGTTATCTGAAAAATAAACTTTGTCCATTCAATAATATTGTGTCCAACTGTACTAAAAACAGTATCGAATTGCCACTGGGGGTTTGCAGTTTAAATCATAAAAACAAACCGGTAATTATTTGTCCCGTCCGTTTTAGAGAAGACTGGAAAATTATGACTGAAACGGCTGCATTTGTTTTTAATGAAACGGCTACCTGGACACATTTAAGTGAAATAAAACTAAAAGATAAATTAGGGAAACCGGCTGGAAATATTGATTATGTTTTAATTTCTTATGACGACAAGGGCAGAATTATTGATTTCGGTTCTTTAGAAGTTCAAGCAGTCTATATCTCAGGAAATTTAACCGGACCTTTCAAAGCCTATTTGGAAAATCCGACGCCTGATTTTTATTGGTCACAGGCGTTAAAATATCCCAAACCGGACTATCTTTCTTCATCAAGGAAAAGATTAATACCACAGATTATTGCGAAAGGTTCCATTCTAAGGCAGTGGAACAAGAAGCAGGCGGTTGCCATGCAAACGGCTTTTTACGATACTTTGCCGCCACTTCCGGAAGTTGAGAAGTCTGCTGCAGATTTTGCTTTTTTGCTTTATGATTTAGAGCCGGTTAAAAATGAAATACGTTTAGAACTGACTCTAAAAAAAATTGTTTACACAAAGTTTGATGCGGCTTTGGAACAAACAGTCAAATTTGAGGCCGGGTCGCTGACAGATTTTACGCAGCAGTTACAAAAAAAGCTGGATGCCAAACGTTTGGATATTGATAATTTTGAAAATATTGTAGTAGAATGAGCTTGCAAGTGAACCTGTTCGGAGAAGAATGCATTGAAAGTCCGATTACCAGCGTAGCATCGGTTCCGCAACGAATTGGACAGACCCGACAAACAGATACAGGATGTGGCATTTTGTACGATTCTCCGAAACCGCATTTTCCACGACGGCATCCTTGCCAAAGGTTCGGGTATGATTAAAAATGGAGAAAACGGAAAGGGAATAGCTTCGCGCTGGTATCCTGAAACATTACATGACCGAATTATTGCTATTGGCCGCGTAAAACAGAAAATCAAATTTATAACCGGAGACGCCTTTGATATTTTAGAGCAAAACAAGGATAACAGAGAAACTTATTTTTTTATCGACCCTCCTTATACTGTTGCCGGTAAAAGGCTTTACAATCATTCGGATATAGACCATGAGCAGCTTTTTGCCTTGATTTCCAAATTAAAAGGCAAATTTATGCTGACTTATGACAATACGGCTGAAATACAAAAACTTGCCGAATTATATCATCTTCTTTACAAAACGATTCCGATGAAAACAACCCATCATCTGGAAAAAACGGAACTTATTATTTCAGATAATTTTTCATGGTGGAAACAGCGGGCGGGGCAGGGAGGTAATAACCATTCAAATTCCCTGCAAAAGGCTCAATGAACGGTTGTACTCATCAACAATCCGTTTCATAATCGTTTCGACCGGCTCAATTTTGTCAATCAACGACGCAATTTGTCCGATTTCGAGTTCTCCTTCCGTCAAATCTCCTTCAAAAATGCCGGTTTTGGAACGACCCTGTCCCAACAGCTGGAGTAATTCGTCGGCCGAAGCGCCTCTGTCTTCCGCTTCTTTCACCCGGGCAAAAAACGGGTTCCTGACCAGGCGCGTGGGCGATAGCTTTTTCAACGCCAAAAGTGTATCTCCTTCTTCCAGTTTTGTACAATATGCTTTGAACCGGGGATCGGCGGAACTTTCTTCCGAAAGGGCAAAGCGCGTACCCATCTGCACGCCATCTGCACCCAGACTCATTGCGGCCAGCATTCCGGCTCCGGTTGCAATACCTCCTGCCGCAATTAACGGCAGTCCGGTTGCTTTCTTTATTTGCGGAATCAACGCCATTGTTGTTGTTTCCTCTTTTCCGTTGTGACCGCCGGCTTCAAAACCTTCGGCGACAAGTGCGTCCACGCCGGCTTCTTCGGCTTTTCGGGCAAACTTTGACCCGGAGACGACATGTACGACCGTTATTCCCCTGTCTTTCAGCTGCCCTGTCCATGTTTTCGGATTGCCTGCCGAACTGACAACTATTTTCACGCCTTCTTCCATGACGACTTTCATGATTCCTTCGATTTCCCGGTAAATCAGCGGCACATTCACGCCAAAAGGCTTGTCGGTGGCCGCTTGACACTTCCGGATGTGTTCGCGTAATAAATCGGGAGTCATGGACCCTGCGCCCAGTAGACCTAATCCGCCGTTGTTACTCACGGCCGATGCGAGGCGCCAGCCGCAACACCAAACCATTCCGCCCTGGATGATTGGGTATTTTATTTTTAAGAGATTTGTTACTTTGTTTTCCATTTATAATTGTTTTAACGAATCATGGCACAAAAATACAGTAGGGGCAAGGCATGCCTTGCCTTTCGCGGGAATGACACGAACGGGCAGGGGCAAGTAGGGGCAAGTAGGGGCAAGGCATGCCTTGCCCCTACCCGTTCCTGTCATTGCGGTAATCCCGTATAAACCCCAGCGTCATCCAGTTAGCCAAAGCCTGCCGGTTATCGTCCAGAATATAGCGCCGCTGGTCAAACTCATTTTGCATGTTGGCCAGCTCCATAAAAATAGAAACCGGTTTGGTATTTCTCATCACTGCCAGGTTGCGGGATGAGGCAGTCCCTGAAAACCCGCGCCCCGGCTGAACTTTTGCATATCGATCCGTAAATGTGCGGCGCATAGTTTCCACCAGGCGCATACTTTTTCGCCGATTCGCCGATTTATCCTGGTAATAGAAAAAAACATCCAGCTGTTTCGTTTTGCTTCTGCTATCCAGATGAATAAAAACAGCCCGCTGATATTTTTCTTTCGCTTTGGCGCTCAAACTGTTTATTTTGTCGGTACGCTGCCTGAGGCGATCTATTTGGTTCAAAGGAATCGGTTTGCCCATACAGGTTTCTGTTTTGCTGTTGTTCAAATATTTACCGTCACGAATACCGTCTTCCGTATCTTGAATAATGATATAAACAGTCGCCCCGTGCTGCAACAGATTTCTCGCCAGGCGAAGCGTAATATCATAAGCATATTCATCTTCATGTAATTCCCTGCCATTCACTTCGGCAATTGCCCCGTGGTCGGGGCCGCCATGACCGCTCGACAGGAAAAAACAGGCGCCCGACAACTCCTGATCTACAATCGTATATTCGGCATATTTTTTCCCAAATAAAGGTTGATGTCCGGTCTTCAATTTTTTATTTTTATCGGATTTGTTGACCTTATCGGCAACAGGCGGCAATTGATAATAAACGTCCCGCAAAAGCGATTGGCTTTTACCGAATTTTCCTTCATTTAATTTTACAAATACCTGATAATATTGATTATCATTGCAGTTGTGTCTCCTTAAAAAAGCATGAATCCCTTCGCCTTTCAGAGGCTTGTCCTTTTCCTGCGCACGGGCGGGAAACATTATCGGCAGGCAAACAAGGAAACAGGTTAATGAGTAAACGAGTTGACGGGTAAACGAGTTGACAGGTTGACGAGACTTTTGTTTACCCGTCAGCCTGTTAACCTGTTTACCCGTCAATTCGCAGCTGTTTCTCATCGGGAGATAATAAAGGTAATTATCTTCTTCCCTCTGTAGGCGCCGATACCGTGAACAATGCAGGTAGCGTTCCCCACTTCGACGTTGTTTTTGTATGAAACGTTGAAATCCTTGCCAAGTTCGAGCCTGACGGTTTCATGGTGGCCGGTAACATACAGCACGTCGGGAACGGGGGTGCAGTGACGTCCCGTATACGGCTGCTTCTCGATGGACGCGGGTTCCGCGTGGGCAATATCAATCTTTGCCTGGTGAAACTGATTGTTGAGGCGCTCGATTTCGGGGTTGAGGGCTTCGACAAAACTGTCAAAATGGATGGAAAGCCGAACTACCACGCCGCCGTTGATAATCGTTACGATTTGCCTGTATACCTTGTCGATTTCGATGCGCACTTTGTGGAAGTTCATTTCCGGTTTGCCGGCCATCTGCCTGTCGCGCTGCTTAAGCAGGGCAGCCAGTTCATCGCAGGGCGCCGTGATTTGCGGAATCCACTCCGTCAGGCCAAGCGTTTGCACGTCGGCGGCACGGTCGCCGTTGAGGTGGAAGAGAATAGCCCTGACATCTTCGATTTCACCGTTGTAAGCCTTACGGGTTACGTTTTTGTATCTGTGAAGCATGTCGTGGATTCTTACGGCAACTTCGGAGATGGAAGGCTGAAAACTGCGCCGCGCGGCTTCGACCTGCGCGGAAAAGCCCGATACAGCCTTATCGAGGCGACGGTTGGCGTCGGTAATTTTGGCGGTAAGGTCACTTTTGCGCTGCCAGTGCATATTGGCGAGTTCAATCTCATGCAGCCGGATCAGCTCTGTGTCATACGTGTTTACGGCATCCTTCACGTCAACGCCTGCGTTGGCAATTTCTGCGACTACGGTTCCCATAAAGTTACAGTGTACATCGTTGGGCAGATTGTTAAGTCCTAAACTTTTAAGTTGTTTCATAAATTTATTATATTTAAATGAATAAAATCCGTTATTTTAATTTCGCCCTGTGTAGGGAAAGTCCCACGCAGATTGCAGGAGACTTTCCCTGTGTAGGGAAAGTACTCCGCAGGGTTGCAGGAGACTTTCCCTGTGTAGGGAAAGTCCCACGCAGGCTGCAGGAGACTTTCCCTGTGTAGGGAAAGTCCCACGCAGGCTGCAGGAGACTTTCCCTGTGTAGGGAAAGTCCCACGCAGGGCTGCATGAGGTGAAACTATTACTATATAAGGATAAAATACCATTCATTTATATTGTACTTTTATATTGTGCCAACAAAGGTAATGAAACATTTTAAAATGATTGAAAATAAACTTATGTTATGCAACATACAGATTCGCCACGTCTCCTGCCATCGCTTCGCCCGCGTTTCGGGATTTCCGCTGCAATCGCGGAACGACTTCCCTCCGGCCACTCCGGGAAGCTGTCTTAAAAGAGTAATTAGAACACGGATGAGACGGATAACACGGATTTTTACCGAATATTTCTTTTTGCAGAAAAGTAAGCAATGTCATCAACTTAATATAAATAAGGTAATAAGGTCAGGGCAATATGAACATCATTCATTGCTACTCAGGTTGTTTTGTTGGAAAAAATAAGGTTAAAATAAGGTTTATACCGGGGATGCCAAATGCGAAAAAACGGCTAAATCTTGTTCCCAACCTTAGTTTAACAACAAAAACAACCTGAGTAGCGATGATTGAGATAAGAACACAGATAAAACGGATGATACGGATAGACACAGGGTTTTATATTTTTGACCGGCTGATAATTACGCTTTTCTACAAAAAAGAAATATGCAGTGAAAATCCGTTTGATCCGTCTCATCTGTGTTCCCCGTTTTTTTTTGGGGGGGGGGGGACTTTCGTACCGGTACGAAAACGTCTAAGGCTCTGTTTTGAACGCGAATTGCGCAAATTACACAAATTTGTTTGATAAAATTCAAATGTAAAATGTGCGTAATTCGCGTTCAAAACATGACACACACATTTAGCTGCGGTTGCTTACGGATTTGAGAAATTTCGTACCTTTGCGAATTATCTTCTAAAAAAATGGCATTAGAATCAAATATCGTCATCAAAGGCGCGCGTGTTAATAATTTGAAAAATATTGATGTGGAAATCCCGCGCAATAAGTTTGTCGTCATCACAGGTTTATCGGGGTCGGGAAAATCTTCCCTGGCTTTCGACACGCTTTACGCCGAAGGGCAGCGCCGCTACGTGGAAAGTCTTTCTTCCTACGCCCGCCAGTTTCTCGGACGGATGAGCAAACCCGAAACGGATTATATCAAAGGGATTCCGCCGGCAATTGCTATCGAACAGCGAGTGAATACCCGCAATCCCCGATCGACGGTCGGCACTTCAACGGAAATTTACGATTATATGCGGATGCTTTTCGCCCGTATCGGTAAAACCGTTTCGCCCGTATCCGGCCGGGAAGTCAAAAAGCACAGCGTTTCCGACCTGGTTGATGAAATGTTGAAATATCCCGAAGGCGTCCGCCTTTCTCTTTTGACGAAAATGCCTGCCCGTAGCGACCGTACTTTGCAGGAACAGCTGGAAATCTTTCAAAAAGAAGGTTTTTCCCGAATAGAAATCAATAATGAGATCTATCGCATCGACGAGATACGGAATGATAAAAAGCATTTTGTGCATGAAAAACGGTTTTCCGGAGATATTTACCTTCTCATCGACCGCCTGACCGCGTCTTCCGATCCGCTGACGGCTTCCCGTCTTTCCGATTCTGTGGAAACCGCCTTTTTTGAAGGTAACGGTTATGCAATCCTCAAGTTTTATACCGATGAAGGCGTCGTCGTTAAGGAATTTTCCCGCAAGTTTGAAGCGGACGGCGTCGAATTTGAAGAACCGACCGATTTGATGTTCAATTTCAACAGTCCGGCCGGCGCGTGTCCGAAATGCGAAGGGTTCGGAAAAGTAGTCGGGATTGATGAAAATTTAGTAATTCCCAGTCAGTCTTTATCGGTGTATCAAAATGCTGTGGCCTGCTGGAAAGGCGATAAAATGCAGGAATGGAAATCCGACTTTATCACTCAGGCCTCCAACTTTAATTTCCCGATTCACCGTCCCTATTACCGGCTTTCACAGGAAGAAAAGGATTTGCTCTGGCACGGAAACGGCACAGTGAAAGGCATTGATGATTTTTTCCGGTATGTAGAAGAAAATGTGTACAAAATTCAATACAGAGTACTTCTGGCGCGTTACCGGGGGAAAACGGCCTGTCCGCATTGCCGGGGAACGCGGTTGAAACCGCAGGCTCAATACGTGAAAGTGGGCGGGCAGACAATCACCGCTTTGGTTGATTTGCCGGTTGCCAAACTTCGGGATTTTTTCCTCAACCTGAAGCTGGACAAACACGATGCACTTGTCGCAAAACGGCTTCTGGTGGAAATCAACGCCCGTGTGCAGTTCCTGAATGACGTGGGTCTGGGCTATCTGACGCTCAACCGTTTGTCTTCGACGCTTTCCGGCGGCGAAAGCCAGCGAATCAATCTGGCTACTTCTCTGGGAAGCAGTCTGGTCGGTTCCCTTTACGTCCTCGACGAGCCGAGTATCGGCCTGCATTCGCGGGATACGGGATTATTGATAAAAGTGCTGAGGCAGTTGCAAATGCTTGGGAATACGGTTGTTGTCGTGGAGCATGACGAGGAAATTATCCGGGCTGCCGATTATATAATCGACATCGGGCCGGACGCCGGACAAAAAGGCGGGAAAATCGTATACCGGGACGATATTAAAAATATTGTACCCTCATGCAGCGTCCTCTCCCCAAGCCATACCGTCAATTACCTGACCGGTGCGGAACAGATTCCTGTCCCCGTCCAACGTTTGAAATGGAACAATTATATCGAAATCAAGGGGGCGCGCAAAAACAATTTGAAATTCATCGACGTGAAATTTCCCTTGAATGTAATAACGGTAGTTACCGGCGTTAGCGGTTCGGGCAAATCGTCGCTGGTGCGGGATGTTTTCTACCAGGGAGTGAGGCAGTACTGCAATGACATACGGGACATATCCATTCCGGCTGCCTCCATTACCGGCGATTTGGACAGGATAAGTTCGGTCGAATTTGTAGATCAGAATCCCATTGGCCGCTCTACCCGTTCCAATCCGGCGACTTACACCAAAGCTTACGATGAAATCCGTAAACTGTTTTCCGAACAGCCATTATCGAAGCAAATGAGGTTTTCTCCGGCCTGTTTTTCATTCAATATCGAAGGCGGCCGGTGTGAAGAATGCAAAGGAGAAGGATTCATCACCGTTGAAATGCAGTTTATGGCCGACGTGGCGCTGAAATGCGATACCTGTCAGGGCAAGCGGTTCAAACCGGAAGTTTTAGACGTACTGTACCGGGGTAAAAATATTTACGACATTTTGGAAATGACGATTGACGAAGCGATTGTGTTCTTCGGGAAAAAGGCGGAACCGCAGGGGAAAAAGATTATTAAGAAGTTGAAATGCTTGCAGGAAGTGGGTTTGGGTTACGTCAAACTGGGGCAAAGTTCTTTTTCGCTTTCCGGCGGGGAGAACCAGCGTGTAAAACTGGCTTTCCACATGGAAGAAGAAAAGGCCGAGCCGACTCTTTTTATTTTCGATGAACCTACAACGGGATTACATTTTCACGATATCAAAACCTTGCTGAAAGCTTTCGGCGCTTTGATTGAGAGAGGCCATACGATTGTGATCATCGAGCACAATATGGATGTAATCAAATGTGCCGATCATGTGATTGATTTGGGACGGGAAGGCGGGGAAAACGGCGGCTATCTGGTTTGTGCAGGGACACCGGAGGAGGTTGCCGGTTGCGAAGATTCTTATACGGGGCGGTTTTTGAAGCACAAAGTCATTAAGTTAAGTTAAGATAAATAAGGTAATAAGGTTGCTTGTGAATGGAATCATTCTCTGCTACTCAGGTTGTTTTTCCAACAAAACAACCTGAGTAGCAGAGAATGATGATAATATCCCCTAACTTTATTATCAATTATCAATTAAAATGCACTCGCCCGAATTACCATTTTATTCCGAAAACCAGGTATGCTACCAGCAATGTAAAGAGTACGTTGAACAGCTGCGCCCCCAGAAATACGAAGGTGGCCTTGCGGTGAGCGCTGTTGACTATCGCCTTGAAATCCGTTTCCAGGCCAATGGAGACAAAACCCAGGGTAAACCAGAGATTCTGAAACTTTTTCAGCGAATCGGCAACCGGCTTGTACGCCTCGCCGGCAAAGAAAAGCGAAAACAGCAACGATACAAAAACAAATCCCAGCACAAACTTCGGGAAACGCTCCCATATCAGGCGCAATGACGGTTTTTGGCCGTCGCCGCCGGTTTTGTCCGAATGGGTATAACTCCAGTATACGGCAATGAAAAATGCGGCAATGCCCAGCAGCACATTCTGCGAAAATTTCACAACCGTAGCCGTTTTCAGGGCCTCTTCTCCGTATATGGCGCCGGTAGCAACCACCGCGCCGGTGGTATCAATTGTGCCTCCTATCCATGCGCCCGCAAGTATTTCGTCCAGCCCGATGAGTTTGGCCAGCAACGGCATAATGATAATCATCGGTACGGCAACTACCAGCACGAGCGAAACGACATACGAAAGTTTTCTGGAATCGCCCTTGATGGCTCCCGCGCTGGCAATTGCCGCCGACACGCCGCAGATGGAAACGGCGCTCGACAGCATCACCGACAGTTCGCGGTCGACCCGGAAACGCCGGCACAGCCAAAACGAAAAATACCAGACTGCAAATACGACAATTACCGACTGTATCAAACCCAGTGCGCCGGATTTCAACAGGTTCTGAAAAAGAATAGTCGCTCCCAGCAGTATCAGCCCGATTTTGATGTAGAGTTCGGACGACAGGGATTTCCGTAACCATCCGGGCGTACCGAAAACGTTGTTGATAAGCAACCCGATCAGCAGGCTGAAAATGACGGTTTCCAACCCCCATTCGCCAAGTGTCCTGTTTCCGCCGATCAGCGAAGCAACTGCGGCCAGCAGGAAAACAATCACATAGCCCAGCGTATCTTTCACCGGTTTCCCCAGGCTGATATATGCTAAAACGAAAAATGCGTAGCTTATTGCAAAAACCGTCAGCAGGCGAAACAGATTACCTGCCGAAAAGACGGCAAGCAGTTCGCCGCCGTTTTTCCACCCAAACGCTGCCGCTTGCGGCGTATACCCCAATAGTCCGAATATCGCCAGGCTGACGGCAACGAACAGCAATCCGACGGCTGTAGCCGTCCAGTCTTCCGTTAAATGTAATCTTTTCACTCCTGAGAGTGATAATAAATTTTTTTTCATTTTGTTTTATTTTTAAGTAACACGGCAAAGATAAGAAGAATCTTACGCTATTTAAATACCCTGTTTACGGTATATTTTTCTGATTGGTCATTAAGTTTTCCCTCCGCGTCCTTTGCGGTTACATGTTATTTATTTTTTATTCCCGAATGATTTGTTCTGTTTCAGACGGAACTGTTCGGAATCGACTCCGGTTTTGAAGAGCGCAGACGGAACTGTTCGGAATCGACTCCGGTTTTGAAGAGCGCAGACGGATCTGTTCGGAATCGACTCCGGTTTTGAAGAGCGCAGACGGATCTGTTCGGAATCGACTCCGGTTTTGAAGAGCGCAGACGGATCTATTCGGAATTGACTCCGGTTTTAAGTAGCGCAGACGGATCTGTTCGGAATTGACTCCGGTTTTAAGTAGCGCAGACGGATCTGTCTGGAATCGACTCCGGTTTTGAAGAGCGCAGACAGATCCGTTCGG
>JAIRNV010000084.1 GCA_031257875.1 Dysgonamonadaceae bacterium | reverse complement strand
ATTAAATGCAGGGAAGTGATCAGCACCGATAACACTTTCCTGATGCTAATATTTTCAATTTCAGCAATATCCCTGATACCTATGCCACGTACAGGCATCAATAATACCTTTTGTGTCAGACCGGAATGACACCCCCTGTACCGCAGGGCATGGTCGCCAATAAACTGCCGTCCACACGCTTTACAAAAATAATTTTGCTTTCCGTATGATTTCCTGCCGTTTTTCTTTATCTTTGTGCCTTGGCAGTCAGGGCAATGAAGTGTGATTTTTATTTGCATTCAACAAAAATACAAACTTATTCCCTGATTGCCAAACTTTTATAACAGCATACTTTTTACATCACCACCGAAAAAAGTTTAAAATGAGTTCTATGTTAATTGTTATCTTCATCGCCATTCCAACGATATTGTCTAACTAAACCCTCTTTCTTGGTTTCAAAACTTCGTTTGTCGTCAGCAATGACTTTTTTTAGTAACCATCCCGCATCTTTGGCAGCTTGTTCTATATTTTCCGATTTCTCGTATAAAGCAAACATGGGCGTATTTTGCCAGTAATAATTATCTCCTCCTAAGAAATCTCTTGCAGCGAACCATTCGTCTTTTCTATTTTTGCACCAGCAATAAATCGCACCCTGCAAAAAATCCGAAATTCTTTGCTTTTGTTCTTCGGAAATTCCATGAACTTCCCTGATTTCTGATTGTTGTGTTAACATAATTTTTATTGTTAAATTGTTATTATTAAATAAATTAATTTCTATTTTTTCAATCACTCCAACCGTTTGGAAATTCGCAAGGGGTCCAGCAAATCTTCAAAAACTAACTGTTCGGGGCTTGCGTGGCTCACCGCAAAGTTCCAACGCCATCGGCGAAATCGGCATATACTCAACGCCTTTCGTTTTCTACTGTGTGAAATTGAGGTGGGCTTGCTCACCGCCAATCTGGATTTCTTTCCAACGCATTTTTTGAATATCGCAATGCCGCAAACCTGTGAGCGCAAAAAACAGGGCGACGCGTTTCATTGTGTCCTGTTCGCAAGGCGTAGCGGCAAGCGTATTCAGTTCTTCGACTGTAAGAAACTCGCGGCGGGTTTCCTGTTCCTGTATACCTTTGATTTTTGCGGACAAATCAACGGTTAAATAGCCGTCAATAAATGCCTGCTTTAATCCGGCTTTGAAAATTGAAAAATAGGTTGCGGTGGTGTTGCTGAATATGGTCACCTTTGTTGCTAACACAGAAAAAGAGCAATAAAAAAACTTCGAGAAATTTTAGGATTCTCGAAGTTTTTTTCGAACATTGGTTTACTTTTTTTTAGGAGGAAGATTATCTCTACCTTTACCCGAAGGTTTTCCTGTCGTACTTGGAAGTCCTGCTCCCTTTCTTGGAGTACTCGGCGGACTTTGAGTTTTTGCCATTTTTGTTTTTTTTATCCTATCTCTTACTGCTTTGTAGGGCTTGCTTCATAATTCTCTATCGGTTATTGAACATGCCATTTTTGGATTTTGCGAATATTTTTATTTCCTTCAGATGAGATACAAGTTTCCCATTGAGGATAGTTATCTGACTTATGGCGATTATTTTCCCAATGCAATGGAACCAAATTGTCTATATTGTCAGAACCTCCTTTTTCAATAGGCTTTTGGTGGTCAATATCCTAACCGTATAAATGTTCTTTTCCATTTTATCAGAACTCACTCCTGCTACTTCTTTCGCGCTTTCTTCCAGACATTCAAAATTGTAGTGTCACTAAAATTTGCCATAATATTGTTTTTTTAAGTTTATAAGTTCCTGCTTGATAAAGATAAGGCAGGAACTTAATTTACTTTCACTTCACTTCCTCAAAATCCACATCCGTCACCCCCCCCCCATCATTCCGACCGCCGGGATTTTCCTGATTAGGATTCTGATTACTGCCGGAGAAATTGTCGAACGGATTACCGGGTGCGCCTCCCGCACCGGCTTGCGCCTGAGCATTGTACAGATCCTGGCTTGCCGCCTGAAATGCCGAATTAACATCAGCCATTGCAGCGTCAACTCCTGCTATATCTTGCGCTTTGTGAGCGTCTTTTAAGCGGCCTAAAGCTGCTTCGATGGTTGTTTTCTTATCCGCCGGAAGCTTGTCGCCGATTTCTTTCAACTGTTTTTCCGTTTGGAAAATAAGGCTATCGGCTTGATTCAGTTTGTCGATACGTTCTTTTTCTTTCTTGTCGGCTTCCGCGTTAGCGGCGGCTTCGTCCCTCATTCTCTTGATTTCGGCGTCACTCAAACCGCTGGACGCTTCGATGCGGATGCTTTGCTCCTTGCCGGTCGCCTTATCCCGGGCAGACACATTCAAAATACCGTTGGCATCAATGTCAAACGAGACTTCAATTTGAGGCACGCCGCGCTGAGCCGGCATGATTCCATCCAAGTGGAAACGGCCGATAGTCTTGTTGTCCCGCGCTAAAGGACGTTCGCCCTGTAATACATGGATTTCCACAGACGGTTGATTATCAACAGCCGTTGTGAATGTTTCGGACTTTTTGGTCGGAATTGTCGTGTTGGCTTCAATCAGCTTGGTCATTACGCTGCCCATCGTCTCGATTCCCAAGGAAAGCGGAGTAACGTCAAGCAGCAAAACGTCTTTTACATCTCCGGTCAATACAGCGCCTTGAATGGATGCTCCCACAGCGACGACTTCGTCGGGATTAACACCTTTGGAAGGCGTTTTACCGAAAATTTTTTCCACGAGCGCCTGAATAGCCGGGATACGGGTCGATCCACCCACCAAAATAACTTCGTTGACATCCGAAGCTTTCATTCCGGCGTCTTTCAATGCTTTTTCGCAAGGAGCTACCGTAGCCTGAATCAGTTTATCGCACAACTGTTCAAATTTAGCGCGAGTCAATGTTTTCACCAAATGCTTCGGCATACCGTTCACCGGCATGATGTACGGCAAGTTGATTTCGGTAGAAGTAGAACTTGACAGTTCTATTTTCGCTTTTTCGGCGGCTTCTTTCAGCCGTTGCAGAGCCATCGCGTCTTTGCGCAAATCGAGGCCTTCATCTCTCAGAAATTCCTCTGCCAACCAGTCAATAATCACATGGTCGAAATCATCACCGCCCAAATGCGTATCCCCATTGGTCGATTTTACTTCAAAAACGCCGTCGCCCAATTCAAGGATAGAAATATCGAATGTACCGCCGCCGAGGTCAAACACGGCAATTTTCATGTCTTTGTTTGATTTATCCAAACCGTATGCCAAAGCAGCCGCCGTCGGTTCGTTGATAATACGTGCAACTTTCAAACCGGCAATTTCTCCCGCTTCTTTGGTCGCCTGGCGTTGAGAATCATTAAAATAAGCCGGAACCGTGATAACCGCCTCGCTGACTTCCTGTCCCAAATAATCTTCAGCTGTTTTCTTCATTTTTTGAAGAGTCATGGCAGAAATTTCCTGGGGAGAATAAAGCCGTCCGTCAATATCAATTCTCGGCGTGTTGTTGTCTCCGCGCGCCACTTTGTAGGGAACGCGCGTAATTTCATTCGACACTTGATCAAACGTTTCACCCATAAATCTTTTAATAGAAAATATGGTTTTTGTCGGATTTGTAATCGCCTGGCGTTTAGCCGGATCACCTATTTTCCGCTCACCGTTTTCAACAAATGCCACAATAGAAGGCGTTGTCATTTTGCCTTCGCTGTTAGGAATAACGACCGGCTTGTTACCTTCCATAACAGCCACGCAAGAATTTGTCGTTCCTAAATCTATTCCAATTATTTTTCCCATAAATAAATATTTTATTTGTTATATTTTTCGTTGTTACGTAGAACAAATAAACAAAAGGTATGCCATCTTCTTATTAATGACAAATTGGCATATTTTCATGATGCAAGCGGAGTGCAGTGAGTTTTTATGTGAATTTTTATGCGTCCGTGTATATATGAGGACTTTTATATATATTTGCATGCTGAAATCCGGATGCCAAAGTTACACCGGATAGATGCGAATTCCATCAGGTCTTATCAAAATAAATGATGTACAAATGAAAATTCTAATCACAGGCGCAAGCGGTTTTATCGGCAGTTTTTTTGTTGAAGAAGCACTCAACCGGACGCAGGAAGTTTGGGCTGGCGTCCGCCGGTCAAGTAATAAGGAATATTTGCAAAATCCTCTGATTTCTTTTATCGACTTAAATTATTCAAATCAAGAACAACTGAAACAACAAATATCCGAGCATGTTTCCCAACATGGAAAATGGGATTATATCATTCACAATGCGGGGCTAACCAAAAGTTTAGACCTCCGGGATTTTGAGAAAGTCAACTATCTTTTTACCCGCCGGCTTATCGAAGCATTGCAGGAAACAAATGCCGTTCCTTTGAAATTCATTTTGATGAGCAGCCTCAGCGCTTACCCCAATCCCGAATCGGCTTATGGAAAAAGCAAGCTGAAAGCCGAACATTTTTTGGAAGCTCAAACCGGTTTCCCCTACATCATCCTCCGTCCGACAGGCGTTTACGGTCCGCGTGACAAAGATTATCTCATGATGCTGAAAATCATTGATGCCGGTTGGGATGTCACAGCCGGTTTTAAACCGCAAAAACTGACATTTATTTATGTAAAAGATTTGGTAAAAGCGGTTTTTCTCGCTTTGGAAAGTCCCCTGTCAAACAAAGCCTATTGTGTTGCCGACGGGAATGTTTATACATGTAAAACCTACACGCAAATTGTGAAAACGGCTTTAGGAAAGAAGTTTACTTTCAAAATCAGGGTTCCCCTGTTTGTCCTGAAAACAGTATCCCTGCTTGCCGAAGGCATCGCTCATTTGACCCAAAAACCTTCTACGCTCAACCGGGACAAATATAAAATCATGAAGCAACGCGATTGGACTTGCGATACGTTACCTTTGCAGCAAGACCTTGGTTTCGTGGCTGATTATGATTTGGAACAAGGTATCGCCGAATGTGTAAAATGGTATCTGGATACCAACACTTTCAGACCTGTTTCTATTAAGAGAACAGAAAGAGAACGCAGGGAAGCGAATCCAATACCTTAACACAAAAACGCCGCCGCATGAATGACAATAATATTGTTGTCGAAGTAATGAGTCTGATCATCGTTCGATAAAACAAAGCATTGTTTCAGCGGTTTATTCAGAATTGATTGTAGGTCCCTGAAATGCCGGACATCTGTTTGATTGACGTGTTCCGTCATTTTTATTTCTATTGCTATCATATAATCCGGGGCTTCCAGCAGTAAATCAATTTCCTTGCCGTCGTGAGTACGGAGATGATAGCAGGTGAAAGGCAAGCGAAAGGTTTTAATCTGTTTGTAAATTTCGGCTATAATGGCGCTCTCATATTCATTGCCCGACAAAATTCCACGTTTTTGCAAAATAGCGCGAAGCACGCCAGTATCCAGAAAGTGAATTTTAGGCGACTTTACCAGCCTTTTTAAAGGATTGGAAAACCATGCCGGTAAATAAACCGTTTGATAACTGAGTTCCATATAGCGAACGTATCGTTGAACTGTAGGTATGCTCACGCCGGTTTCTTTCGCCATTGATGCAAAATTAGCCTGATTAGCTGTTGTATTAGCCAAATAGCGCTGAAGTTTAATAAACGAATCCAAATCGCGGAAAGAAGCCAAATCGCGAATATCCCTTTCCAGAAAAGTTTTTACATATTGCGCCAGCCACTCCCATCGTTCTTCTTCAGTCATTTCATTTGTAAGTGCAGGATAGCCTCCGTATTGCAAATAAAAGTCGTATGCATTCCGTTTGTCGGCAAATTGGGCATCCATTGAAAGGAAAGGCAATATGGTTTCTCTTTCGGCTTCATTTTTAGTATAACGGACAAAAAACGAAGGCTCAATTGCATCATTCATATCTTTTGTCATTAACTCCGGCAAAATTAACGGATAGAGTTCGTTGATAAGACAACGACCGGCTAAACTTTCTTTTACCTTTTCCATAAGTAAGAACTGGCTTGATCCCAGCAAAATATAACGAGGTTCGGGAAACTGGTCATATACTGATTTGATACTTTCTATCAGTGCCGGTTCTTTCTGTATCTCGTCCAAAACGGCTTTCGGATATATATTTTTCCATTGAGCAGCATTCAATTTAAGGTAAACGGCGCGTTGCACAGGATCTTCTATCGACAAATAGGTATGGTCGGCAAAACAATGTTTTGCCACGGTTGTCTTTCCTGTTTGCCGCGCCCCTGTTAATACAAGAATCCGTCCCATTGGGCGGTTACTCTTTTCTTTTAAGAAATCAAATATAACTCGTCGTTTCATGCTTGCGTAATATAAAAGCATGGCAAAGATAATGATTTATTTTATATTTTACGCCGAATTATATTATAGTATTATATATTTTACGCCGAATTATATTATAGTTCGGAAAGTTTTTGCTGCGCGGCAAGCACAATCAACCTTTCTATCATTTCTTTTTTGAGTTTTTATAGCCACTCTTCATTTTCATTTGGTTCGCCGAATATATTTTCGCTTGATACTCTACCATTGCTCCGTATGCCCAATGGGGCTTGATTTTTAGATAGAAACTTACCAATTTGTTGATGAACAGTCTTAAATGGCTCATTCGTATACCGTGATAAAAGCGACACATAATCCGCTTGAAATTTTCCAGCAAAACGTTTGATAAAAGTGTGCGAATCGAAAGGTCGTTCTAATTGACCGATAATTTCTTGAATGGCAGGTATGTTTGCCGACATAAATTGATTTACACTCATAATGTTTGAAATTTAAAAGTTTATATTCTACTATTGCACATATACATTAAAACTACTTGTCCAAGTATTACCGTTTTCATCGACAATATCAATTGAAATCGGAATAACTGTGTTGTTTGGCGCGGTATTTGAAACGGAGAACTTAACGGTGTAATAGTTTACATAAGCTGCATATTCACTATTATACCCCAGATAATTAGCCCATTTTATGCCTGATACCGAGATATCGCCGTAATTTATTTGTGAAATCGGCGTAAAGCCCGAAACATATTCGCTGGCAGTTGAGAAAGTTGCTTTAATTCCTTTTGCCGTGCTTGCACCTGTAATTTTTAACAATATTTGCAGTTCAATGGTTTCGCCTTTGTTTATTACTTTGTCATTGTTGTTGTCTGAATAGACGGAATAACTATTAAAATTCGGCGCTGCAGCACTGCCGGAAGTATTACCTCCACCAGCATTATATTTTCCGTCTAACGGATTATCTCGTTTGAGATTAAGAAACTCGTACTCATCGCAGGCAATAAAAACCAAACTGCCAATTATCGCCAAAAATATGTGTTTTACCGTTTCCATTGCTCTAAAAATTTATAGTGTAAGCAATCCTGTGGCTTGTATATTCGGGTCGTAGTAAGCGCCCAAATGCGACTGACGGTATGCCTTTTGCGCTTTGGTATTTTCCGCACCTGTTGAGGCAACCCAAATAATATCTGAAATCCAAATGAAGCCGCCCACAATCAAACAGCCGTAAAACGCCTGATTGGAATAGTTGGCTTTTGGGTAATGGTCGTACATTGCCTCTTGTGTGGTGGCGGCGTGGTATTTTTTTTATTCACTGTTGGAATAAAATTTAAGCCCAATTCCGCCGCCAATCAATGCGTATGTCGATAATGCAACACTTATTCCGCTCTTTTTGCCATAACTTACGCGGTGGTCGCCCAAACAAAGTGTATTTGCGGCTAATTCTTTTTTTGAGGTGCTATGAAAAATAACCGGCAGTACGGTAAAGGAAAAAATCCTTGTCTTTGATGCCATAGTTCCCCGTAATAAAACGTTGTAATTTGCCGTTTAGGTTTTCTGCTTTAGCATTCGTTAATCCGAGCCGAAAAAAGTTGATAATCCCCTCTTCGTGTTTTTTAATCATTTTCACAACCGCTTTAAATTCAGGAATTATACTTGCTTGCCCGTACCATTCATGCAGCTTGGTTTTTATTTTTTCAGCTGATTTTATCCCGTGCTCATAAGCATACCATCGCTTAAAGTTTTGGCTGATATCGCAGGCTATTTTCACGTCTTTATGTACGCTAAAGACTTTACTGACCGTTTCTTTCATTTCATCGTTCCACTTATCGGGCGACTGGGTTACGGCGTGGGATACCCGACGGAGCAGCTCAATTTGGCTAAGCAATTTTTCATCTTCGGGTGTTCGTTTTTTTTTCTGTTGACAGCTGCTCCCTCATCTCTTTCACCCTTCTTCTTCTCACATCGCCTGCGGCTTCATATACGTATTTCATAACATGAAACTTGTCGACTACCTGCACGGCCTGTGGCGCCAAATCGTTGAATACCTTTGCGTATGTGGGACTCATGTCCATGGATACCGTTTTTATTTCGTGCAGCTTGTCGCCAAACTTTGCCAGGCCTGCTCCACTTCGTCTGCACGGGTGCTTTCTACCATCATGGCGATCTTCCCTGTTTCATGGTTGCTTAAAATGGTGAAACCATCATGGCCGATGGCTTTGTCGTCAATGCTCATGCTGGATCCCAAGTTCTCTGACGTGAAAACATATACCGGCTTTTCCTTAACCTCGCCCGTCTTTTTGTCTACCGAGGCTATTTTCTCCGAACACCATTTACCTCCCTCTTTATCGGACAGGTAATCACTCAGAACATGCCTGTACCACCAGTAAAAGGTCTTGACCTTATGACAAAATAATCGACCTGCAACCACCAAATTTACAGGCTGCTCTTCAACTTTCTTCTTTTAAAAAAATTCCCAACTCGGGTACCATTTTGACCCCTTTCAGGGTTACATCGCAGGCATTGGAGTAATGCCGGTCACTACAGGAACGCTTGTAGCGACGACGATACAGGCGCAAGTATATTGGCTTGCATACAAAACTGTGGCTCAAGACTTCTGACGGATTACAGTAGCCATCAAACACTATATCTTCATAGCCGGATAATGCTGCCGGTAGCGCTCCTGCTTTTTCCCGCATCTCTATTACCCACCGGTCTTTGTACTCATGCGCATCCCACATCTCAAAATGTTCTTGTATATGCGACGGTACTAACATCCGCATCGATAGCTGATACAAATGCTCTACAGGGGGCCGTTCTAATTTTGGTAGTGTCTTAAATTATCAGGATGAATTATTTCCATATGTTCCAGTTTTGTAATAATACTTTTCAATGTACATCCCAATCACATTATCGTGTATCTGTTCATTTTTTGAAAAACATACCGTTTTCCTGTTCAACCGTTTCGGATGCGTTCTGAAATTAAGGTTTTTACGCTCTATTTTCCAGGTTTTGTCTTTCCAGATACGATGCCTGTCCGGCGGAATATATTTTGAGTACGCGCCCCAGTCGTCCGTGTGGTATTTG
>JAIRNV010000183.1 GCA_031257875.1 Dysgonamonadaceae bacterium | reverse complement strand
ATGTCATTATATGAATCTGCGGTTAAGAAACCGATTACTACCGCATTAATTTTTGCAGCGCTTGTCATCATCGGGTTATTTGCTTTTACCCGGTTGCCGGTTGATTTGTTTCCCGACATCGAAACAAATCAACTGACTGTGATTGTCGCCTATCCGGGCGCCAGCGCTTCGGACATCGAAACAAATGTTACCCAGCCTCTGGAAAACAGTTTGAACACAGTCGAAAATTTAAAGAAACTTACCTCGCAGTCTAAAGACAATATGTCGCTCGTAACTCTCGAATTTAACTACGGGACAGACATTAACATCGCCACAAACGATGTGCGGGATAAAATAGATATGGTCAAATCCAGCCTGCCGGACGAGATAAGCACGCCGATTATTTTCAAGTTCAGTATGGATATGATTCCGGTCGTTATCTATTCGGCAACGGCTAAGGAAAGTGTCAACGGGCTTTACAAGATACTGGACGAAAAAGTTGCGAATCCCCTGAACCGGGTTTCGGGCGTCGGCGCCGTCACCATTGCGGGCGCTCCGCAGAGGCAGGTGGAAGTAGGCGTTTCACCCGAAAAACTGGAGGCCTACAACTTGACGGTCGAACAGATTGCGAGCGTGATTCAGGCCGAAAACCTGAACGTTCCCGCCGGCAGTTTCGATGCGGGAACAACTACCTATGCCCTGCGCGTGGAAGGCGAATTTAAAGCCAGCGACCAGTTGATGAACATTGTGGTCGGCAGCCGCGAAGGTAAAAACGTTTACCTTAAGGATGTGGCTACCATCCGCGACAGTATCCAGACGCGCATCCAGGAATCTTACACCAACGAGGTGAAGGGCGCCACGGTCGTCGTTCAGAAACAGTCCGGCGCCAATACGGTTGCCATTGCCGAAAAAGTGAACAGGATGATTCCCGAACTGGAAAAAACGCTTCCGCCCGACATCAAACTGTCGTTGATTATGGACTCTTCCGAGTTTATCCAGCAGTCTATCGACTCTCTGACGGAAACGATTTTACTGGCCGGGCTGTTTGTGATGCTTGTCGTGATGTTTTTCCTGGGACGGTGGCGGGCGACAATCATTATTATCCTGGCCATCCCGATTTCGCTGATTGCGTCGTTTGTTTACCTGATGGTGCGGGGAAGTTCGCTGAACATCATCTCGCTGTCTTCGCTTACCCTTGCCATAGGTCTTGTGGTGGACGACGCGATTGTGGTGCTTGAAAACGTTACCAAACACATCGAAAGGGGAAGCACGCCGAAAGACGCCGCTATCTACGCAACCAACGAGGTAGGCGTTGCCGTAATCGCATCTACGTTAACCATTCTGGCCGTATTCTTCCCTTTGACCATGACCACCGGCTTGGCCGGCGTGATGTTCGGCGAACTGGGATGGATGGTAACCATCATGATAAGCGTTTCGCTGGTAGTGGCGCTGTCGCTTACGCCGATGCTCTGTTCGCAGATGCTGCGGCTGACCAGTACGCAGGGTAAATTTTTCGATCGCCTTCATGCGCCGGTAAAAGTTTTCCTTGATAAACTGGATTATCAGTACGCGCGATTGGTCAATTTCTGCGTGAAACACCGGTGGAAAACACTGATTGCCTGCTTCCTGCTGTTCTTTATCATCATGATTCCCGCTTTGAAAATGGTCAAGTTCGACTTTATGCCGGCCTCGGACAACAGTATGATTACGGCCAGCGTTTACATGCCGACCGGGACGCGGATGGAAGTAGCGCGGGATGCCGCGATGAAAATAGACAGTATTGTGAAAACAAAATACGGGGATGCGGTCAGAATACGTTCCTTCTCGGTCGGACAGGCCGATGAAAACAATACTTTCGCCGCCATGCAGGCCAACGGCACGAATCTGATCAGCTTCCGTTTCCGCTGTTACGATCCGGAAGACCGGAAACTGTCGATATACGATATTGCCGACGATTTGCGCAAAGAATTGGGCAACATGCCGGAACTGTATAAATACACGGTTACCGCGGGCGGAGGCGGAGGAATGATGGGCACCGGAGCGAGTACGGTCGATGTGGAAATCTACGGTTACGACCTTGCCGAAACCGACCGGATTGCCGCCGAATTGAAAACCCGCCTGTCTGATGTGGAAGGGCTGAGAGACCTGATGATTAGCCGGCAGGATTACCGTATTGAATACCAGATTGATTTTGACCGGGAAAAACTGGCCGAACACGGGTTAAATTCGGCTACGGTGGCCAATTTTGTCCGCAACCGGATCAACGGCAGCTATACTTCCAAATACAGGGAAGATGGCGATGAATACGACATCATTGTCCGTTATGACGAGGCCTATCGGCAGTCTGTCAGGGATATTGAAAATATAACGGTTTACAACAGCGCCGGTAATGCCATTCGGATTAAGGAACTGGGAAAGATTGTGGAAAAATCTTCGCTTCCCCAAATTGACAGGCAAAACCGAGAAAGAATCAATATCGTCAGCGGAACGCTTTACAATGCCGCTTTGAGCGACGTAATCGCGGCGACAACCAAAGAGATTGCCGACATGCGCACGGAAGGAAAGATTCCTTCGGAAATAGGCGTAAGCATCGGCGGCAGTTACGAAGACCAGCAGGAAGCCAACTCCGACCTGGTTTTATTGATGGCTCTCTGCGTGCTTTTGGTTTACATTGTGATGGCCGCACAGTTTGAATCACTGACTTATCCGTTCATTATCGTACTGTCGCTGACTTTCGGTCTTGCCGGCGTATTCCTGGCATTGATGGTTACCGGGCAGCCTGTGAGTTTAATGGCTATGATTGGAATTGTCATGTTGATAGGGATTGTGGTGAAAAACGGTATTGTGTTTATCGACTATGCCAACCTGAACCGGGAAAGAGGGATGTCGATAGACAGAGCCATTGTGGATACCGGCCGTTCCCGTCTGCGTCCGATTCTGATGACTACCATGACAACCGTTTTGGGTATGATTCCGATGGCAATTCCGCGGGGGACGGGTTCCGAAATGTGGCAGCCGATGGGTATTGCCGTCGTTGGCGGTCTGACCTTCTCAACCGTTCTGACTTTGCTGTACGTGCCTGCCCTCTATTCAATTTTCGGATCGGTCGGTATCAGGAGGACAAGGCGTAAACTCAGGAAGCAGAATGAGAAAAGTTTAAGAAATAAAAGAATTAAAAATTT
Source organism: Dysgonamonadaceae bacterium (assembly GCA_031257875.1). Classification (GTDB taxonomy): domain Bacteria; phylum Bacteroidota; class Bacteroidia; order Bacteroidales; family Azobacteroidaceae; genus Azobacteroides. The sequence continues at coordinate 2,408 of JAIRNV010000183.1, read as the reverse complement.
TAAAATTTAGAGATACTCCGTGTCCCTCCGTGAAACCACCTCCGCGAAACTCCGTGTTAAAGTTTAAACACAGAGTTGCACGGAGGGAATTTCACGGAGGAACACGATAAAAATTAATTTTATGAAATCAGTATTTATACCGTACAATCAGGCATACAAAGAACGTATCCTTGATATATTGGAGAGAATGAATATCCGGGGCTTTACCTTGTGGGACAACGTGCAGGGTAAAGGCTCCCACACCGGCGAACCCCATTACGGCAGCCATGCCTGGCCGACGCTGAATGCGGCAATCCTGACCGTTGTCCCCGATGAAAAAGTGGATGGATTGCTTCTGAAACTTCGGGAACTGGATAAAGAGACCGAAATGTTGGGGCTGCACGCTTTTGTCTGGAATGTAGAACAGATGGTTTGATAATGATTAATGATTAGGGCATTTCAAATTGTCGCAGCATTGTTGCAAGACCTGTCATTCCCGCCTGCGCGGGAATGACAGGGCGCGACAATTGAAATTCACCCTATATCCATGTGTTCTTCAAAAAAACGTGTATTTTTGTTTTTATCAGGAAACAGGCGGCAACCCGAGTTCTTTAAGAAATTGATTATGCTTTTCGGTAGCTTCGGCAATTTTCTTTTCAATATTTACCAACTCGTCATTTACCGCCTTCAGGTCGATTATTTCTTCGGATTTGGCTGTTGAAACATAACGGGAAATATTCAGGTTGTAATTGTTTTTCGCAATCTCATTCATTGAAACGCGACGGGAATAACGTTCCTCTTCTATCCGGGACTTGCAGGTTTCAACAATTTTTTCAATGTGTTCCGGACGCAAGCTGTTTTGTCGCTTGTCTTTTTCAAAGTACTCACCGGCATTTATAAAAAGTACATCATCGTACTTTTTGCACTTTTTCAATACCAGTATGCAAACAGGGATGCCAGTTGAGAAGAACAGATTGGCAGGTAAACCTGTCACACGTCCCGTAACAGTTTTTTGCGGATTTCGTCCTCTTTACCTCCTCTGAACAGTACGCCGTGGGGCAGAATAATTGCCATAACCCCGTCTTCGTGCAGAAAATGGAAACCGTGAAGCAAAAAAGCAAAGTCAGCCGTGAAGCAACATATTCATACGTGCAAGGTTACAGGTTGTGATGTTTTTCTCTTGACCGTCCGGCGTAACAATTTTAGAGAGAATCGTAGAAATTTGCTGCGGAGTATAAAACTCGCCCGCTTTTTTACCCGAGCCTGCCGCAAACTGAGCAATCAGACATTCGCAGGCGTCGCCCGGTATATCGACGTCGGTAGAAAATCCGGCAATGCCTTCGGCTATTTTGTTAACGATTGTACACAGCTTGTCATTGCGGTCGGAATTATCTTTACCGAGTTTTTCGGAATCCGGATTGATTTCCGAAAACAATCCATGAAAAGTACTCTCGAAGGATTCGTTTTCTATGTACTTAAAACCTTTTTGAAGTGTACTCAACAATTCGTCGTTGTGTGTACGCGTAAATTTGACGATATTGCTCCACGAAGTTTGTCTGCTGTACCCCAAAGGGTCTTGCCTAATTGTTGCTGTTCTGTTGCTGTCATGATTTGTAGATATTTTTAATCTGCATACCGAAAATGATACGGTCATTTTGCATATCTTCACTGATAACCACATCACATTTGGCTGTTGCTGCAGTTGCAATAATCAAACTGTCCCAAAACGAAAAGGAATGTTTTTCGCGAAGCAGTGAAGCATTATGCAAAATTTCTTCGGAAAAATCTTGTATGATACAGATTTTAGCCATACTTGACATTACAAAACGCAAGTCAGATTCTGTGAATTTATTTTTTCTTTTTAGTATGTTAATAACCTCATTAATTACTTGCCAGGATATAACAAAAATAGCGTTAGCAGCATTTTCCATGATAAATAACTTGCTTGTGGCTCGTTTTTCACTGCTTTCTTCGGCAAATAAGTATACCCAAATATTACTGTCGATAAATATTCTATCTTTCATAACATTCGTCTCTATTGAATTTGAAATCACCGGTCAACACCTGTTTGCTTTCGGCAAAATCCAGAAAATCTTCAATATTCTTCTTTCTGCTCTGAGTAGACAGATAATCATATATCGCCGACAATTCGCTTTCGTGTTCGGCTTTTATGAGCAACGTTCGTGCGTCAAGTGATACTGTTTGAAGCATAATTTTTACTTTTTTATATTTTAATTACGTCACAAAGGGACATCTTTTTTCCATTTGACAATTTTATTTCTTTCCGCCTTCGCTCGGCGTAGCGTCCTTGCTACGCCGAGCCTTAAGTTTGCATTCTCAAAATAAAGAGTTAAATTTATGAAATTTCTCTGTAAGAAAAAGCGGAAGTGAACTAAAATGCCGTGCAAGACTAAAAAGGTCTATACTTT
>JAIRNV010000132.1 GCA_031257875.1 Dysgonamonadaceae bacterium | reverse complement strand
ATATTTTTGATTGGCAGATAATTACGCTTTTCTACAAAAAGAAATATTCAGTGAAAATCCGTTTCATCCGTTTCATCTGTGTTCTAAGTACTCTTTTGAGACAGTTTCTTTTTTACGAGTGAAACATTCTAAGGCTTACAGCATTCCCGTGCGCAGTCAACTGTTCGTTTTCCGCTAAAATCCGAATGGTTGGCCCCAAATTCAGAATCCCGTCTTTTGAAATTTCCTGAAAAGTAATCTTTTTCATAAAACTGTATTCATTTCATACAGAAACAGCATTCGGTTTCTATCTCGTTTTATTCCTTGATAGTTCACACTAAAAAACGGCTGTTGCAATCCTAAATTTATTTGTGAACGAATTATTTTGTATTTCAGAATCAATCGGTTATATTCTAATGGACATTTTGGGTTTATTAAAAAAACATTCCAAAGAGACATTGAAACATTAATAAAAAAGTTGCATTTATAACTTGAATCTGCGAATTGCTGTGGGGTAAATTTTTTCTTGTTATATTGAAAAATACTGCATATCTTTGCATTAAAGTTTTATACCGGCATAGTCAAATGGCGTCTCTGCAAACGCTCTAAATCGTATCCCTTAAGACGAAATAAAAGTATAAATTGCTGTTCTGTAAAAATTTCCTGTTTATTAATAATCCCGAAAGAAACATAAAAGAATATTTTAGCCAATTAATACAAGGTGGATAAAAAAACAAAAATAATCAACGACCCCGTCTTCGGCTTCATCAACATTCCGGGCGAATTTATTTACCGGATTATCAATCACCCTTACATTCAACGACTGAACAGAATCAGGCAATTAGGTCTGGCATTTTATGTTTATCCTGGCGCCGTTCATACGCGGTTTCATCATTCCCTGGGGGCGATGCACCTGATGGCGGAAGCGATTGCGCAACTGCGTTCCAAAGGTCATGCGATTTCCGACGATGAAAGGGATGGCGCTATGGCCTGCATCCTGATGCACGATACGGGTCACGGCCCTTTTTCCCATGCCCTGGAAAACTCTTTGGTGACGGGCATTTGCCACGAAGATATTTCACTGATGCTGATGAAACGGATGAATGAGGAAATGGACGGGAAATTAAGCGTGGCGATTGAAATTTTCCGGGATACTTATCCCAAACGTTTTCTGCATCAGCTGGTCAGCGGACAGTTGGACGTCGACCGGCTGGATTATCTGCGGCGCGACAGTTTTTTTACCGGCGTGACCGAAGGAAATATCGGTTCGGCGCGAATCATCAAAATGCTTAATTTGAAAGATGGCAAACTGGTAGTTGAAGCCAAAGGCATCTATTCCATCGAAAATTTCCTGATGGCGCGGCGGTTGATGTATTGGCAGGTGTATTTGCACAAGACGGCGGTAGCTGCGGAAAGAATGATGATTAACACCTTGAACAGGGCTAAGTATTTGGCGGTTAACGGCGTCGAACTGGAAGTCCCATACCCTTTGAAGTATTTCTTATATAATAAGGTGAACCGGCAGCGATTTGAAACCGACCCTGCGGCTATCCGGAATTTTATGGATTTGGATGACAATGATATTTGGTGTGCGCTCAAAACGTGGACAAAAAGCGACGATAAAGTCCTGTCGCTGCTTTGTACCGGATTGATTAACCGGAATTTATTTAAGATAGAAGTCGGTTCAAAACCCGTTTCACCGGATTGGGCGGCGGAAAAAATCCGTTATTTTACCGAAAAATACCGCCTGTCGCCCGAAGACGCCGCTTACCTGATTTTTTCGGAAACCGTATCTACCAATATGTACAGCGAAGCGGACGACAGCATTGACATTCTGTTCAAAGACGGGAGTACGGAAAATATCTCCCGCGCCTCGGATATGCTTAATATTCAACTGCTTTCCAAGAAGGTGAGAAAGTATTACTTTTGTTTTTTGCGGGATTCGGAATAATTTCCTTACTTTGCGCCATATTATTAATTGAAAAAACAGAAAAAATGGAGTTCAGTGCAAAAGAAATTGCAAGTATTCTTCAGGGAAAAATAGAGGGGAATGAACAGGTTAGGGTGAGCAATTTCTCAAAGATTGAAGAGGGGAAACCCGGAACGCTTACTTTCCTTGCCAATTTGAAATACACACATTATATCTATGAAACCCAAGCGAGTATAGCGCTGGTGAATGATGATTTTATCCCCGAAAAAACGTTGCCTTCCACTTTGACGCTTATCCGCGTGCCGGATGCTTATGTAGCTTTGGCATCGCTGATGGAACGGGTTGAAAAAGGGAAAAACCGTAAAAAAGGCATTGAGTCGCCTGCTTTCATTGCTTCTTCGGCGAATTTTTCACCCGAAACGGTATACATAGGCGCTTTTGCCTATATCGGTGAAAATGTTAGCCTTGGTGAAAATGTAGAAATTTATCCCCACACTTATATCGGGGATAATGTTACGGTTGGCGCTGATACCGTTATTTATGCCGGTGCGAAAATTTATGCCGGTTGCAGTATCGGGAAAAGATGTATCATCCATGCCGGAGCGGTAGTAGGCTCCGACGGATTCGGTTTTGCCAAAGAAGACGGTAATTATAGGAAAATCCCTCAATTGGGAAATGTACGGATTGAAGACGACGTCGAAATCGGCGCCAATACGACCATAGACAGGGCGGTAATGGATTCGACAATTATTCGACGCGGCGTGAAACTGGATAACCTGATTCAGATAGCCCACAATGTAGAAGTCGGGAAAAACACGGTCATTGCGGCGCAAACCGGTATTTCCGGTTCGACCAAAGTGGGGGAAAACTGCATGATTGGCGGACAGGTCGGTTTGGGTGGCCATATTAAAATCGGCGATAACGTGGGTATCGGCGCACAGTCGGGCGTCATCGGCAATGTTGAACCTGAGAAAAATATTATGGGTACGCTGGCTTTCGACTTGAAAGACTACTTCCGTTCAAATATTATTTTCCGGAAACTGCCGGAAATGTACAAAACAATCGGGCAGCTTCGGAAAGAAATGGACGCGCTTCAAAAAGAATTGAAAATTAAAGAATGAATAAAGAAAGGCTAAACCCGCTGAATGACTTCCTGTTCATGAAATACATGGGCGAAAAGGGAGATGAAGAGCAACTGCTTGGTTTTTTGAACGCAGTTCTGCAAAAAACCGGCCGGAACGGAATCGTTTCGGTGGAAATAGAAGAGAACAGGACACTGACGCCCGAAATTAT
>JAIRNV010000108.1 GCA_031257875.1 Dysgonamonadaceae bacterium | reverse complement strand
AGGCTCAGAGCCGGCAATTTTGTCAGTCATATCTTTAAAACCTGTGCTGCCCTGCATAATTTCAGAATTAAATTTAATCCGTGGCATTACGGAATCTAATTTACATAAACTCTAATATAATTAAGAAAAACAGATTGAATCAAAACCCGCAAAAATATTCTTGTAATGTTTGTAAAACAGTAAATGCGTTGACAGGCTCTTATATCGCATTTGTGGAAGAAGAAGATTTTTTGGCAAATCCGCAAAAGTACATTGACAACGCTTATGATAAAAGCGAAAATGATGCAAGTGGTTATGATATAACAAAAAGAAGATAAATGTTATGGCAAAAAGACAAATTTTCTACAGCTTCCATTATGAGAATGATGCGTGGCGAGCCGCTCAAATTAGAAATATTGGAGCAATTGAAGGCAATAAACCTGTTTCTGAAAACGATTGGGAAGAAGTAAAAAGAAAAGGCGATGCTGCTGTTAAAAAATGGATTGACGATAATATGAAATATCGAAGTTGTGTCATTGTTCTTGTTGGAGAAGAAACCGCCAATCGCAAATGGGTACAATATGAAATTAAGAAAGCTTGGCGCGAAGGCAAAGGGCTTGTTGGGATTCATATTCACAATTTACTCAACGAAAAAGGGTATAAATCTAATATGGGAAGTACTCCTTTTTACAATGCTGGATTATATGGGGAAATAAAATGCTATGACCCTCCTTGTTCTGATAGCAAGAAAGTTTATGCATATATCAAAGAACATTTAGAAGATTGGATTGAAGAAGCAATAGAAATTCGCAATCTGTATTAATACAGATTATGAGAGTAAAGCAATATGCGATGAAAGATGAGTATTTTAACATTAAAATAGCAGCATAAATTATGACAGAAATATCTCATCCAAATGCACAGGAAAAAGTTGGAGTAGGTTTAGATTGCTCTGTGGAAACTTTTAAAGGTTGCAATTATTCAACTTGTTAAGAAAACGTCAGGCTTCAATGGATTATCCACAAATAAAGACGGCGAAGTTTGAAAGATTGAAGTAAAAACGATGCAAAATTCATTTAATTGGATTGCTATTAGTAATACAATTGGAATTGATAAGTTGTTGTTTGAAAGGGATTGTTGGATATATTTTGTATTGGTGCCACAAAATTATGTCGTTATGGTTAAAGGATTTCCATTTTTGAAAAAGCAAATGCAATTTTCGGTGGATGACGAATTTATTACTAATCTTAATGAGTGGATGAAATACACAAAAAGAATTTCAAAAGGTTCAATATTAAAGTTTTTACCGAAATTGCAATTAAAATTTCCGATACCTCTGAATAAATTGGTTGAACATTTGATTGAAAATTCTGATGATGAAGAATGACACGATAGCGTTATAGAAATATGGCAAAATCAAAGTGCGGGGGAATGTTTATATAAAGCACCTGAAAAATAATAAATTATGAGTTTAAAGATTGAACAACGATTATGGGGCAAACAAATTACAGAATTTTCCCCACGAATATTTTCGACAGGAGTTCACTTGATTCCTATGAAAATATTTGAAAATGATAGCGCAAAAATCATTTGGGTTGCCGATGAATTTACAGATGATATATATTTGAATGGTACTATTGTTTCGCCGTTATTGCTGATAGAATTATATGATTGATTGGTTACAATTACCAGAAGCAGTATTAGATTACACCGCTAAACACAACTCAAAACGCGCCCGCATCCATGTCAGCTGCCTTTGCATTTTATTAGACCGACTAATTTTGCTTACAACAGACGCAAATGACATTGTTTTAGACCCGTTTTCAGGTACAGGAACAACAGCAATTTCAGCAAAAAGATTGGGAAGGCAATGTTTTGGTTTTGAGTTGGATGAAAAATATGCTGAAATTTCACAGCAAAAATTGGAACAGGTTGTGCCAAATTTCAGAATCGGCGATAATTGGGTCAGTTTTTATTTAAATGATATTGCAACGATTAGAAACAATGACTGGGAGAATTTGCTTCAATATTTCAATATTTCAATATTCCAAATCCTGTTAGAGCAATAGATTACCGGAAAGCAACTTTGAAATGTAATATGTTCATTCCAAAGGATTTGGAATTTTATTCGCAAGGTAATACCATTGAGATAGACAAAGAAATTGAAGAAACGGGAACTATTTCAGTTCCAAGTTCTAACGAGTTCGATTTATTTGAATATCCACCCATGGTGGCTGCGGGAAGATAAATAGATAATATAAGAAACGATGAAACTTTTTTTGCTGGATGCCTACGCATTGATATACAGGTCTTATTACGCATTTATGAAAATGCCCCGTATTAATTCCAAAGGATTTAATACTTCTGCTGTCCTCGGATTTGTGAACACTCTGGAAGAAGTTTTGAAAAAGGAAAATCCTACGCATATCGGTATCGCTTTTGACCCTCCGGGACCGACTTTCCGCCACAAGGCTTATGAGCAATACAAAGCCCAGCGCGAGGAAACGCCCGAAGTAATCAGGGCTTCCATACCGGTTATCAAGGAGATTGTCCGCGCTTACCGGATTCCGATTCTGGAGGTTCCGGGTTACGAAGCCGACGACGTTATCGGAACAATTGCCAAAAAAGCGGCTACCTGTTACGAAGTGTTTATGATGACGCCCGATAAGGATTACGGGCAATTGGTCGATGAGCATATTTTCATGTACCGTCCGAAATACGGGAGCAACGATTTTGAAATATTGGGCGTAGCAGAAATTAAGGAAAAATATGGCCTGGAAAATCCTTTGCAAATGATTGATTTTCTTGGGTTGATGGGCGATAAATCGGACAATATTCCCGGATGCCCCGGCGTGGGGGAAGTAACCGCCCAAAAACTCATCGCCCAGTTTGGGAGCATCGAAAATCTTCTGGCAAACACCGGCCGGTTGCAGGGTTCACTCAAAACCAAAATCGAGACAAACAGGGATTTGATTGTTTTCTCAAAATTCTTGGCGACCATTAAAACGGATGTTCCCATTGAATTTAATCCCGATGAATTGCTCAGGGAAGAAATAGACGAGCCTGCTCTCCGGAAAATTTTCGACGAACTGGAGTTTCGTAAACTTTCGACACGCATTTTCGGTGAAACGAAAAAGCCGGTTGCAGTAACGTCCGGGAACCGGCCTGTTCAGACTTCCCTTTTCGACAATTTCCCGCCCGAAACTCCGGACGAACCCGAATCCGGCACATTGGAAAGTTACAAAACAGTTCCCCATCATTATTTTTTACTGGATAAAACGGAAGAAATCATCGCTTTTGTCGAAAAAATCAAAGCCCAAAAATCAGTGGCGTTTGATACGGAAACAACCGGTATCGACCCCCTGGCTGCGGAATTAGTCGGTATGTCCTTTGCCTTGAAAGAGGGGGAAGCCTGTTTCGTTCCCGTTCCGGCCAGTCGCGGGGAAGCGCAGAAGCGCGTCGATTTGTTCAAAGAAGTGCTGGAAAGTCCCGAAATTCTGAAAATCGGACAAAACATGAAGTTCGATATGAACGTGCTGAAAAAATACGGCGTCCGTGTCAACGGCCCGCTGTTCGACACTTTGGTTGCACACTATCTGTTGAATCCCGAATACCGTCATAACCTGAATTATCTGGCCGAAACGTATTTGCATTATCAAACGGTTCACATTGAAGAACTGATTGGCCCGAAAGGGAAAAACCAGTTAAACATGCGGCAGGTTCCCGTTGGGCGACTGGTGGATTATGCCGCCGAAGACGCCGATATTGCCTTGAAGCTGAAAACCGTTTTTGAAGACTTAATCGAAAAAAATAACTTTTCCGAACTGCTTTATGAAGTGGAGATGCCTCTGGTGAAAGTGCTGGCCGACATGGAAGAAGCCGGCGTCAGGCTCGACGTCGCCGCACTGAAACAGTCGTCCGAAGGATTGGGCGAATATTTGCGGGCAATCGAGAAAACCGTTTATGAAACGGCCGGCGTGGAATTTAACATTAATTCGCCGAAGATGGTCGGCGAAGTTTTGTTTGACCGGCTAAAGATTAGCGAAAAATCAAAAAAGACCAAATCAGGCCAGTATACGACCAGCGAAGACGTGCTGGAAAACCTGAAATCAAAACATCCGGCAGTGGAAAAAATCCTGGAATACAGGAAAGTAAAGAAATTGCTGTCTACCTACGTGGATGCGCTTCCGAGTCTGATTAGCCCGGTGGACGGGAAAGTTCACACTACCTACAATCAGACAACGACCGCAACCGGCCGCTTGAGTTCGACGAATCCCAATCTTCAAAACATACCCATTCGCGACGAAGAAGGAAAAGAAATACGCAAGGCGTTTATTCCCGACGACGGGTGTCTGTTTTTCTCCGCCGATTATTCCCAGATAGAATTGCGGATTATGGCGCATCTGAGCGAAGACAGAAACATGATTGAAGCGTTCCTGAGCGGACAGGATATTCATGCGGCTACGGCGGCAAAGATTTTCGGCCTGCCGATTGACCAAGTCTCGCGCGATATGCGCCGCAAAGCCAAAACAGCGAATTTCGGGATTATTTACGGTATCTCCGTTTTCGGACTGAGCGAACAGTTGCATATTCCCCGCGCCGAAGCGAAGGAATTGATAGACGGGTATTTTGCCACCTATCCCGACGTAAAGGCTTACATGGACAAAAGCATTGAAATAGCCCGCCAAAACGGCTATGTGGAAACCATCTTCCACCGGAAACGGTTTTTGCCCGATATTAATTCAAAGAACGCGGTGGTGAGGGGTTACGCCGAACGAAATGCGATAAACGCTCCGATTCAGGGTTCGGCCGCAGATATTATCAAAGTGGCGATGAACCGGATTCACCGGCGTTTCGGGGAAGAGCGCCTGCGTTCGCGGATGATTATGCAGGTGCATGACGAACTGAATTTCAATGTGGCGGTTGACGAGGCGGACATTGCGCGCAGGATTGTCGTGGAAGAAATGCAGAATGCCGCCCGGTTGAAAGTGCCGCTGATTGCCGATTGCGGGATTGGGAAGAATTGGCTGGAAGCGCATTGAGATTAATTGCAACTTTGGAGGCTAAATCTTTTATTGAGGTGCTATGAATAATTGGAAGGAGATATTCCCGTCACAAAGATACAAATTTTTGAAAGCAATTCACAACTGAAAAGGATATTAATACGCTGACAATGCTTCCGGTTACTTTTAAAGTTTAAAAATAAAATAAAAGTCCGATTTCTCCGCCTTGTAACAGTTTTGGCAAGGGTAAAAACGTATTGAATTGTATATTGCCGAAATGTCGCTCACGAAGATTTTTATGAACGTCAACGGTTGAAACACGATATCCAACGTTTATTCCTGTTAATGACTTGAATTTGTATGCAATCATGATACTTCCATCAAAATAAACCGTACTTCCCGAACGATACGATCTTTTTTCGGAATCAATAAAAGTCAGAGAATTAAAACCTAAAAAGGAATTATTCAAGTCTGCATATTTTTTAAATGTCAAGAAATCAACTGGAAATAGTTGAATAAGCATTGCCGGTTTTATTAATAAACCCACTGAGTGCCCTTTGGAAAAGGACACTTGAGCGAGTTGTATTTGTGTTTGTATGCTCAATAAAAAACGATTTATATCTTCATCTAAAATATAACATTCTTTTTGATTTATATTCCACGATTGATAAATGGAAACATTACCAAAAGAAACGATACCGCCTCCTATTGAAAAACAGGCATTGAGCCACCGGTCATATTCAATTCCTTTTACAATAACACCTTCTTTTATTTCCGAATTCACCATCAATCCGGCGAAAGTATTCAGTTCATTTTTTCTCTGTTGAGAAAACGTAAAGCCGGAAAAAACGAATAAACCCATCCAGCTAATGAACAGGATTTTTACAATTTCGGTATGAATTGGACATATCATTTTTGCTCTTAAAATTCTATTCCTAATCGAATAAATAAAGAATGTCGGAATCGTCTTTCAGAGATAGTTCCCCAATCCATTTTATAAGTAATAAAATTATAACCGAAAGATGGCACAAAATTCATTTTCTTATAAATGGGGATCTTGCATCCCATACCAAAATCATTCATAAATAAAAAACTTACGTCACTATTGACTGATAAAGGGAACGCAATATCTGTATAGATAAAAAACTTTTGATGTTGCATGGGTAAATTGTATCTCAAATCAAGAAAGATAGGCATTGTGTTAAAATTATTGTGATGATAACCCGCAAGACCAAGACCAACTCCTAAAGATAATCGGGTGGAAATATTGTATCCTGTCATCGCTCTTAAATCTACGACATACATATTTTCACCTGAATTACTTCTGTTTAAGGAAAATAAATCACCTTTATCCTGAAGGCCAAAGCCATAACTGTAATCAATTCCATACCAAACTTTTTTTGTTAGGTTATTTTGAGAATTCATATTGGGGACATACAATAATAGCAATCCCATTACCATTAATTTGAATACGTTCATATATTTATATAAATAATTTATTAAATTAGTAAAATACTCCTTTTAGCAAACTAAAGATTATCATAAAATCTTATACCTTTCCATGTATTACTATCATATACCGCACCAAACATATCAACAGCCTTAATCTTAAATTGAGTTGGTAAAAAACTGGTTACAAAACCGTTATAATATGAAAATCCAAAAGATTGATCAAACCGAATCGTTTTTGATTCCACATTTGTATATTCCTTAACCCCCTGAAGATATGATTTCATTTCTACATCTGTATTTCCCCATAGCATATATGCAATTCGTGGGTCTTCCGGTACGATTTCTCTCTTTATAGGATTGAAAATATACTTGCCCGTAAGAGCTTTCAATTGTGAATATATTTGAGTTGCAGGAGTATCATAAAATTTCTTTTTTTGCTCTGTGGTTGGATATGTTGTTCCAAACACCGTAATTGTAGGAACAAATGATAAGATTTTGTCACTCCAATCTTTCAAAAAACCAATTCCATGATATCCTTTATATATCAGAGCTCCTGGAATACCATTAAAAGTTCCTGCAAATGAATTATATGCAATACTTCCCAAGGGGTCTATATGAGAGGGTGGTTGATTGAAAGTCATAATTCCATCCAATCTGTCAAAACCAATAACCATTTTACTTGCGTTAGTTGAAACCCAATATTTAACAAATAAAAATTTTTTCTGCTTCTGCATTCCTACTTTCACACCTGAGGAAGCATAAAAACCATAATTAATTTGAAATAAATTAACCTGTACTCGCCTTGTATTAGTAAATTTATTTTCTTTTGAAATGTCTTTACCAAAGAGCGAAGACCATACTTTTGCTAACCATGTTTTAGATTCCCATTTGTAGGAAGCTAAACCATACTTTGAGATATAATCATTAGATGATGATCTTAATGTTGATGAAATTTCCATTTCACCAGAATCTTTTACCTCATTGTTAATGATAGAAGAATATTTAAAAGAATTGATATATTTAATCCCATTGGTAATATCAACTATTGAGTCAGATTCTATAATGGATGAGTTTTGGAATATTGTTTCAAAATTGTTAATAGTTTTATTAAGTTCTGATTCTTTCGATATTGGAGAAATAAAAGTTCCATACTTTGTGATTTTATATAAATTCTGTGCAATACCAATCCTAAGAGTTGTATCCATTACTTCTGTCAAAATAGGATCTAATAAAAGATTTTCTGCGCGCATTAAATTATATTCATCTTCGGTCATTTCCTCAATTTCATCCTCAGAATCACTGCGAAGCTGATTTGTTTTTGTTTCTCTTTTTCGTTCAGCGATTGATTTAAATCCTATTGGTTTATATATAATGCTTTGTTTTTAGAACTTCTAAGACTTGTTTCTGTATTATCTTCATTTATGTTTTCTAAAAAAGATTTAAAATCATCTTCAGATGCAAATTTTAAATATTCACTATCCTTTTTTATGTTTTCTCCAGCAAGTTCTTCTTTAATATTAAAATCATCCGAACATCCACTTACAAATAATGTTACAGAAATTAAAAAGCTAAATACTATATTATAAATAAATTTTTCATAAGAATATTTGGTAGTGTCTTAAATTATCAGGATGAATTATTTCCATATGTTCCGGTTTTGTAATAATACTTCTCAATGTACATCCCAATCACATTATCGTGTATCTGTTCATTGTGGTATTTGCTT
>JAIRNV010000039.1 GCA_031257875.1 Dysgonamonadaceae bacterium | reverse complement strand
TGCCATTCATGCCGTAATCTGTGAAATACCCGTTATGAGATTCCTCAAAATACGGGAGCAGTCCGGGGAACTGTTCAGGGCTAAGGCCAGTCAAAGAACGGAATTTCTTTTCGTTGTTGTGATAATCCAAATATTTCATCCTGCAAAGATACGCGCGTGTGTGATATACAAAATTTAATTTACATAAACTCTAAAGATTATAAAAAAAATTAAAAAAAATTTCATGAGAGATGGGGAAAAATAATGGATATTTTTCAATATTTACTTAGAGACAGGAAAAATGTCCTGTATATTTTTTTTGAAAAATCATATAAAAATTAGTGAATTGGATGCGTTAACTGTTTAATTATAGGGAATTGTGAACGGTAAACGGTGAAGGGTGAACATGCGAAGTCTCATTCCCTTTTTGGGGAGGCAGTTATTTTTTCAATATAACATAAATAATCACCGGTGCCCCAAGCAAAGGGGTCACAGCATTGAGAGGCAATAACCCTTTCCCGAAAGGAATAACAGTCAGCATATTACAAAGCAAAGCAATGGTAGCCCCCGACAAAATGGTAACCGGAAGAAGTAATTTTTGGTTGGAAGTCCCCAAAGCCATCCGCGCCAAATGCGGTATCGCCAGGCCAAGAAAAGTAACCGGTCCGCAGAAAGCGGTAACAATAGCCGTTAAAAGACCGGTAGTGAGCAGAATATAAATGCGGGTGGAAATGATTCCGACGCCAAGATTCGCGGCGTAATTTTCACCCAGGAGCAGCGCATTCAGCGGTTTTATCAACAAAATGGAAAAGAGTAATCCGAGCAGGATACCGATTGCATAAAAAGGAAACTGGGCGCTATGTACGCTCGAAAAATTCCCCATGCCCCAAAGTACATAAGCGCGAACATTGTCGGGCGAAGCGTATGAATTTAAAATGGAAATACCCGACGATGCCAGATACCCAATCATGATTCCGATAATCAAAACCAGCACATTACTTTTTATTTTCGCGGAAAAATAAAGGATTAGCAGCAAAACTGCAAATGCGCCAGTGAATGCGGAGAAAACAACCGACAAATGATAAGACAGTCCGCTCATTTCACCGGCATAAAGCATCACGACGGCAACACCTAAATTAGCGCCGTTGGTGATTCCCAAAACAGAGGGCCCAGCAAGCGGATTCCGGAAAAGCGTCTGCAACATCAATCCGCCGACTGCCAGCGCCGAACCGGCCAACAGCGCCGTTACCGCCTGCGGCAAACGGGATTGCAGAACAATATGCGCCCAAACGCTTTTTTCAACTTCTTTACCGAAAAAAATATCCATTACCGCCGAAGCAGGAATGGATACCGTACCGTAAAAAAGATTACAGAAAAAAAGGGTAATGATAGCAAACGCAAATCCTGCACAGATAATGCTTTTACGCTTCATGTCTCATCTTAACCTGTCGAGCGAACGGACTAATTCTTCGTCTTTTTTGATAGCGTGATATGCGGCAAAGGCAAGTACCGCAGCAATCAAAGGAATAAAAAGGAATAAATAAGAAACCGAAAATTCAAATTTCAGTATTACCGGAAAATTAATTGCAAAAAAGAGTATAAGCAATAATCCAAGTGATAAACTTGCAGCTATCTGAGGTCGCCTTTTTTTATAAAGGAAAATAATTCCTAAAGCCGTAACACCGGTAAACCCACAAAAAAACCGCCGTATTTCAACATTGACATTTTCCGGTACCGGCAAAAAAAACATTGCGGCCATCAATAGGAAAACAATGCATAAATAAACCGATTGTATCCGCTGAATCATAGTTCTTCCACCTTATCTTTCAACAAATTCCGGTAATAAATCTCATGGTCTAAAAATTCCTGGGTTGCAATAAGCGTAGGTTTAGGAATACGCTCGAAATAACGGGAAATCTCAATTTGTTCGCGGTTTTCGAAAATTTCTTCCAAACTGTCGTTTACAGAGGAAAATTCCTGTAATTTTTTACCCAGTTCCTGTTTGATATCGACGGAAATTTCATTGGCGCGTTTGCCGATAATGCGGACGGTTTCATACACATTTCCGGTTTCTTCGGCCATGCTCATCATGTCGCGCGTAATCGTATTGTCCGGCGCCGGTGTTTTTTTATAATCCATTATTCTGTTTTTATTATTGTTTTAATTCTCTTTCTACGTTCTGATAAAGGCGTTTAATTTCCTTTTCGTATTTTCCTTCCGGGTATTCGTTGACGTAGGAATAATATTCATCCACAACGTCGCGGTAACGGAAATCTTTCTTTTCATCCACACTCTGCATGGCCATTTCATATTTGGATTTGAAAGTATAGTACATAAATTCTTCGCGATGTTTGGTGAAAGGATACGAGCGCATGGCATTTTGAGCGGTAAGCACACAAGACAGATAATTTCCGCCGGGGAAAGAATAAATCAGATAATTACCCAAATTGTAATACAAACGGACAGTCAATAATTCTTTCATCGCCAGTTTTTCCTGAAGTTCAAACAAAACCTTCTGCGCTTCGTCTTTCCGTTCGCTTTGCGGATAAAGCTCCATGAAATCCTGAAGCTGCTCCATTGCCTTATATGTCTGCGTCTGATCCAGCCGCGGATCGGGCGATTCCAGAAACAAGCCGTATGCCGAATAATAGCGGGCTAATTCGGTATATTTTCCTTTAGGATAGGTTTTAGAATAGGTAGAAAAATATTCCGCCGCCGTAAGATAATCTTTCATCCCGTAATAGCTCTGTGCCAACAGGTAAAGCGCTTCCTCGCCGCTACCCGATCCCCTCCTCATCTGCACAACTTCTTCCAGTAAAGTCGCTGCACGGCTAAATTTTCCTTCATCGAAATACCTTTTGGCATATTCAAATTTCCGGTCTATATCGGTCAATTTCAATACTTTATTGTATTCCCCGCAGGAAACCGATACGATTAAAAAAAGAAAAATACCTGCAATTTTAGATTTCATATCCGTTCAATTTGGCTGCAAAAGTAGTCAATCCCTTTGAATATAGAAAAAGATTTAAACTTTTTTATCAAAATTACAATGAAAACAATTCGCTCGAAGCCAACAGTTCGACTTTGTTTTCGGACAAAACGTCAACGGTCTTCTGCAAATTATCCGGCCGGATAATGCCTACCGCAATTTTTCCCGACGAAAAAGCATACATGTATTCTATGGAAATTCCGGCATTGGCAACAATATCCATTACCCTGGCCAAAGCGCCCGGATTGTCGGGCATTTGAATACAAACGACTTCCGTAATACTTACCGCATAACGGTGTTCTTTCAAAATATTGCGTGCGGCTTCAGGGTCGGAAACAATCAACCGCAAAATCCCAAAATCGGAATTTTCGGAAACGGTGAAAGCGGTCATATTGATGCCTGCTTCTCCCAAAAGGCTGGTTACTTCGGTAAAACGGCCTTTTTTATTTTCTAAAAAAATAGATAACTGCTTGATGATCATATTGCTTCATTTTAATATTCTTTTGTCGATAACTCGTCTGGCTTTCCCTTGACTGCGTTCAATGCTGCGCGGTTCCGACAGTTTCACGTCGGGGGAAATTCCCAGTACACTTTGCAAACGGTGGCTGATATGCTTTTTCAACTCCAGCATTTTAGACATTTCATCCGAGAAAAACGCATCTTTCACTTCGACTTGCACTTCAAAAGTATCCAGATTATTAACGCGGTCAACAATAAGCAAATAATGCGGTTCCAACTGCGGTATTTCGCAAATCACGGATTCCACTTGCGACGGGAAAACATTTACGCCGCGAACAATTAACATATCGTCGCAACGTCCCAAAATTCGCGACATTCTGACGGAAGTCCGGCCACACCGGCAAGTTTCGTAATTCAGGCTTGTCAAATCGCGGGTGCGGAAACGCAACAAAGGCATTCCGTCTTTGGTAATGGTTGAAAAAACCAATTCGCCGGTTGCGCCCGGCGGCAAAGGTTCGCCGGTTGCCGGATCCACAATTTCCGGATAGAAATGGTCTTCGCACAAATGCGTACCATCCTGATATTCACATTCATGACCGACGCCGGGACCGATAATTTCGGTCAATCCGTACAAATCGTAAGCTTTGATTCCCAGTTTTTCCTGCAATTCCTTCCGCATACCTTCCGTCCAGGGTTCTGCGCCGAAAGCGCCTGTTTTCAATTTAAATTCTTCGCGGGGAATTCCAGAATCCAGCAGTGCATCGGCCAGATACAAGGCATACGAAGGCGTACAGGCTAAACCTACCGCTCCGAAATCATGCATCAGCATGATCTGTTTTTCCGTGTTTCCGCTCGACATGGGAAGTACGGCCCCGCCAATGGTTTCAACAGCCACGTGCGCACCCAAACCGCCTGTGAATAAACCGTATCCGTAGGAAACCTGTATGACATCGTTTCTTCCCAAACCGTATGCCGTAAAACAGCGGGCGCCGACTTCTCCCCAGATATTCAAGTCATTACGGGTATAGCCAACCACAACCGGTTTGCCGGTTGTACCCGAAGACGCCTGTAAGCGAACGATTTCCGACATGGGCGTACACAACAGCCCGAAAGGATAATAATCCCGCAAATCGCGTTTCGACGTAAAAGGCAGTTTGACAATATCGTCCATCGATCGAATATCGTTTGGGGCTACGCCCTTTT
Organism: Dysgonamonadaceae bacterium; assembly: GCA_031257875.1. Lineage (GTDB taxonomy): Bacteria > Bacteroidota > Bacteroidia > Bacteroidales > Azobacteroidaceae > Azobacteroides. Next base: position 341 of record JAIRNV010000039.1, on the reverse strand, counting down.
CCTGCATACGTTTACGGTATGGCTCGCAGTTGTGATATACACGTTCTACCGTTCTTTGCAGGCGGATTCTCTGAAGTCTGTGCATATCATCGCGCGACATGCATTCCATTGTTTCGTTCCAAATCATTTTCTTTCTATTTAATTGTTATCTGATTTTGAGACTGCAAAATAAATATAAAAAATTAAGAAAATAAAATATTTATTAGAGTTTATGTAAATTAGTTCTACTTTAACACATTAAAATTTGCTTATCACAAGCGTTGTTTATGTCAGCCTGCCTGCGACAGTGTCTCTCAAATATTTGATCAATCAATTCATCTTCAGACATTTGTCTGTAAAGT
>JAIRNV010000161.1 GCA_031257875.1 Dysgonamonadaceae bacterium | reverse complement strand
GGAATACAAAATAAATAACAAGTAACAATCAACTCCGTGTCCCTCCGTGAAATCCACTCCGTGAAACTCCGTGTTTGATTATTTTAACACGGAGTTTCACGGAGTTGTTTTCACGGAGGGACACGGAGAGAAAAACTTACAACTGTTATATCTTGTTTATTTCGCATTATTAAACAGGAAAATAACTATACTTTGCGAGGTACCCTGCCGGCAATAATCCCGTCACCTTATTTAACAACAAAACAACCTGAGTAGCAGAAAATTGTTCCATCCGTAACCAATCTTATTCCCTTATTCCCTTATTGCATCTTTGAATTCCGATTAGCATCATTGATTCTATTAGGAAATCAGTTTAAATTCCTAATAGCATCATTGATTCTATTAGGAAATCAGTTTGAATTCCGATTAGCATCATTGATTCCGCCAGGAAATCAGTTTAAATTCCGATTAGCATCATTGATTCCGCCAGGAAATCAGTTTGAATTCCGATTAGCATCATTGATTCCGATAAGAAATCAGTTTAAATTCCTAATAGCATCAGTGATTCTGTTGAGAAAATGAAATTAATTGAATACATTTGCATCCAATATTCATTTTTATCCTGTATTAAACAAACAGTTTTAATCCATGCGCCTGCCATGCTGTCGGACTACAGGGCTAAACCGACGCGGGAAATGACGTTCTACAAATGGTCGCGGAGCAGCGTTTACCGCAAAGGCCAAAACCGACAGAGAGCGCGACAGGATTTTAAAAGGAATAATCGACCTGCTTTATGCTTACGAAAAACACTGCGACCCGTCGCTTCGCAGCAATGTATTCTATGCTAAATTCCAAATATATTTAATTGAAAAATAATTAAAACTTATGCAGCGGTATGGTTTTGTGCATTACAGGTACCCTGCCGGTAATAATCCCGTCACCTTATTTTTTCCGGCAAAACAACCTGAGTAGCGTTTCACAGAGTGGATTTCACGGAGGGACTATAATAGCATACTTTTTACATCTCCACCCATAATTCATATCCGGATTGCTTCACTGCTTCGCAGTTCGCTGGTGACGCAGTGAGGTTAAATAACCGCAGCCATTATTGCGAAGGCGAAGCAGTGAAGCAATCCGGAAATACAATAACTCCGGATTACTTCAGGCTTCGCCTTCGCAATGACGTGTGTGATTAATGATTAACCACTAATCATTATTCACTAATTTAGAAAGCCAGTCCAGTAATACACCCATGTATAAGGGGATGGTAGAAGAGTGATCGCCGGTGGGATGCACGTAGTATCCTACCTTACAGCCTTTCTCCAGCATTGCGCGGTGTGCATTTATTGAATTGACCGGATGCACCCAGTTGTCGGCGGCGCCGTACACCAGTATCAAACTGTCTTTCGGGGCAAAATCGACTAAAGAATTTTGTTGAGAAATACGGATAAACTCGGTATCCGTTTCGTTCCGTACGCCGTCGATAAAGGCAGGCTGGAACAATTGGGCGGCAATGTTGTTAAGCTGCAGGTTTTCGGTTACGCTCCGGAAATAGGTAAGGTCGTAGTCGATAGATTGCAGTGAGTCGTTATCCTCTTCCGAAAAAATATCCGCATAGTCTTTTGAATACCCGAAATCCTTTTTATACATTCCCAGCACCCACAGGTAACTCGACAGCATCTGCGGTTCCAGGGGATTCGGATTGTCGACAAATGCCTTGCAAGCCGCTACCATGTCGTAGACGCCGGATCCGGCTACATTTCCGGCTACTGTCAATCCTTCTTCCGGGTGATCGTCTATGGCTTTGTGCACGGCAAGCGCCGCAGTGCCGCCTTCGGAATATCCGGTGATAAAAACCCGGTCGCTGACCGGCCGGTCAACTTCAGGGCTTGCCATATATTTCCTGAAAGCGCGGAGGAAATCCAGTCCGGTTTGCCCCAGTGATTCCACGTGTACGTAGGGATGCGCAGTTGATTTACTCTCGCCGTAGCCGATGTAATCGGGAAGCAACAGGGCGCAGTTGAATGCCGATGCTATCACAATGCCTAAAACCGCATCCAGAGAAGACAGTTCGGCAATATCTGTCGACGGCGCACTTTCGCGGTTGGCATTAGTACCGTGATTATAGACTACGGTCGGGAAAGCGGCGTCGTAATTTTCGGAAATCAAGAGGGCGCCGGATACATTGATGGCTGTTCCCTTCGGATATTCCGTAGTATATGTTACGCGAATCAGGCGTACATCATTTTGCAGGAACTCTGCAAATTGCCTGTACTCCTCCTGAGTGATAAGAAAGCTTTTTAGCATTTCACTGTTTACCGTCCTCACCTCTTCCGCCTGCACAAGATACCCTTTCCTGATAGGCTGTTCAGGCGTTTCGTTGCTACATCCCGCCGCTATCAACAGCAGCAGGGGAATCATCATTTTTTTCATTTTCATTATTTTTTTATAAAAATTCGCTGCAAAATTACATGAAAATCGTGGGATTACCAAGCGCAAGCGCAATTGAAACCAATCTTCCCGCTATTACTTTAAAATTTCCGGTAACTACTTTTAATTTTCCGGTTATTATTGCCCAAATTATTACCCATGGTTGGATTTTGATGCAATTTGTTCAGAGGTGTTCGCCCATGGTAATTCGTAAGTTTGCCCTGCTTTTTCACTATCATTCCCGCACAGACAGAAATCCCATAACAATTCATACACTTTTGCATGGGATTCCCGCTTTCGCGGGAATGACAGGATGCAACAGCCGACTGTTTTATTTATAATTCTTAGTACATAAAGGATTATAATCGGTCTCCGCCTTCGGGATTTCATAAACCCATTCCTGAGCGTCTTTATCCTTATCAAGGAAGCCGGCAAAGATGACATTGTAGTTTGTTCCCGTACGGTGTACATCCAGATGCAGGCGCTTCAGGTCGAACCAGCGGAAACCTTCGCCCCAAAGTTCGATACGGCGATGATTCATCACTTCTTCGGCCAGTGCCGCGCCGGTATTGCCCGAACCGGTATATTCCGGGTCGCGTTCCGCTACAAACCTGTTCAGGTATTGTCTGGCCAAAGCGTCGTTGCCCGACCGGGCGTATGCTTCCGCCGCCGTGAGGTACATTTCCGAAAGGCGCATAAAAGCTACATCGCCCACAGGATCGGCCGTAGAACGTGCCGTAAATTTACGGTGTTGATAGGGCCGTTTATTATAGCTGGAAGCGGGAACTGCGGCTGTGCCGGCAGGGTCCCACCACTGCCGGCGCAAATCGGTAGCCGACATCAAATCGTAGGTCGTGGAACTGATACATTTGATACCTGTACGGTTGGAGGCAGAATTGAAATTCCATCCCATGTAAGCATAAAACGAGTAGAAATATACCGTCTGGTCATTCAAAGTTTTTGCGGCATACATGGCTTCGCCGGTTTTCGAAGTAATATCTGCGAAGCCGTGCATCAACTGGTCTTTTGTCATCAACCTGGCCCCGGACGCTTCAGCCGCATCGATAGCGGCAACGGCAGCCCCGGCTGCTGCGGCATAGTCCTGCTGTGCAAGTGTAACGCGGGCTTTTAAGCCATAAGCCGCCGCCCGGGAATAATGGGTTACATCATACGGCTCGTATCCGTCTAATAAAGTAACCGCATTATCCAAATCCGCATTTATTTTCCGGTACACATCGGATACCGAATGACGGGACATGGGTACGGTTTCCGACGATTCCCGATAGGGAACGCCGTCATGCGAATTATCGGCGGAAGCCCCGTAGCGTTTGGCATAGAGCTGTACCAGATTGAAATGCGCCCATGCACGGATACAGAGGGCTTCCCCTTTAATATATTTTGCCATCGGTTCGGACGAACCGGCAAAATTCTTTTCCAGTCCTTCCAAAATCAGGTTGGCATTCAGGATAAACTGGTAATAGGTTCGCCAAAAGCCGGCATTGTAAGCCGAAGTTTCACTTTTATTGGGCGCCCATTGCAAATAGGTTTGATGCCATGCTTGCGTATCCCAGATAAAATCATCGCCTTCCGCTTCACGGCAAATCATAAATCCCGGTTCGCCTCCCATTCCCTGATTACCCAAAAACTGGGAAACCATATTGCGGTGAATCCCGTTCAGGGCGTTATACAAACCGTCTAAAGTTTCCGAAACGGTTCCCGCCGAAACCGATTCGGTCGGAACCGTATCCAAAAAATCTTCCGAGCAACCTGTCAGACTGAATGTTCCGACAATTGCCATGCCTAATAGAATATATTTAAACTGTTTCATATTTGTAAGATAGTTTATGTTTGTTTGAATTAGTTGACAAGTAAACAGGTTGACGATACATTTATTAACTCGTTAACTTGTTTACCCGTTAACTAAAAAGATAAATTTACGCCAAAAGTAAATATTCGCGCCGGTTTATAATCGTTATAAACCAGACCGGTATAATACCCCTGCGGATTTAAGCCTTGACGGGCTGTGAGCAGAAACAGGTTTTCCGCGCCGATACTGACATTCAGTGAACGGATTTGCGCGGCAGAAACCAGACTTGCCGGAACAGACCAGGATAAATTCAGCGAACGGAAATTCAGGTAATCGCCGCTGACCAGCCAGCGGGTAGAATAAGACTGATTGATATTGGTGTTATGAGTGGCTGTAACATCCAAACGGGGAACGGTAGTAATATCCCCTTCCTTTTGCCAGGCGTTTTTAACATCCGTATGCATGGCATAACCATACTCGCCGGTACTCATTAAATCGGCATAACTTGTATCCAATACTTTAGAACCCAAAGAATATGAAAAAACGGCCTGCAAAGAAAAGTTTTTGTATCCCAGATTGAAATTAAATCCTCCGTATAATTTAGGAATAGACGACCCGCTATAATCAAATTCGGCATACGAATAATTGTTGGTCAATGTTTTTCCATCAAGTTCTACAATGGTGTTTTTAATAGCGTCGGTCAACGTTGCGTCTTTTTCATTATATTTTTCGGTATCCAGATAATATAAACCGTTTCCGCTGGCCGGATCTACGCCATACCATTGCCTGAGCCAAAATTCGTAACGGCTGTAGCCTTCCATCCATTTTTTACTGCCGTCGATATGCCCGTTTTCACGCATTTCGTCGGGCAAGTGTTTAATTTCATTCTTCAGCCATGTAGCATTTATTCCCATTGAACCTGTCCAGCCTTTCGTTTTCAGGAAAGTAAAATCCAAACCCAGTTCGACGCCTTTATTAACAACGTCGCCAATATTATTATTGATTGAAGCGATACCTGTTGACGTCGGTTGGGATACATCAAACAGCAAGTCTTTCGATTTTTTCTGAAAAAATTCCAGCGTTCCGGTCAAACGGTTGAAAATGCCAAACTCAAGAGCGATATCCGAACTGATTTGTGTTTCCCATTTCAAATTTGCATTCGCCATATTTTCAAAATAAGCGCCCAGTTCGGAACTGTTGGCATTTCCTAACCGATAAAGCGTTTGCCAGGGATAATATAAAGCATAGCCGTCGCTGTCGAGGAGTTGGTCGTTACCGGTTTCGCCATAGGAAACTCTCAGTTTCAGATTATCAATCCAAGCGAATTGACGGATAAAATCCTCCTCGTTCAATCGCCAGGACACGCCCGCAGAATAGAAATCACCCCACCGGTATTCCGGTTTGAAACGGGAACTTCCATCCCGACGGTAAGTAGCCGACAAATAATATTTTTCAAGGAAATTATAATCCAGTTGAGCCAGATAACCTTCTTTCCGGTAAGTATCGGTGTAGGATGATAATGAACTGGTGTTTGAAAAATTTTCCCAGTCATATACATTCGGTACCGTCTCGGCTGTTTTCATACCGTAAATATATTCATACTGATAATCGTAACTTTCGTGTCCGAGCATTACTTTGAGGGCATGATTGACGGCCGGAATAAATTCGTATCTGGCAATCTGGTTGAATGTTTGCGTCAGCGAACGGGTAGCGCTTTGACTCAGCCGTCCGGGGCCTGCCGTACCATCGCCCACCAGGGGATTTTCGTAGCGTTTCATACGGTAATCCACATTATCCATACCGTAATTAGCGGTAATATCCAGTCCTTTTACCGGGATTAATGTGATGTAGGTGCGGCCTGTAGTCATTGTCCGTGCATAACGGCGCAGATTAAATTCCGTTTCCGCAACAGCGTCCCGTCCGTTACTGGACAGGCGGGCGCCCTCGTAGTCGTAAACATATTGAGCCGGGTCGGTGGTGGGATTTCCGTCGGCATTCAGATAATCTCCTGTTTGCAAGTCATGTTTGTGAACCGGATAAATGGGCGCTATGGTACGGACATAGCGCGCCAGGTTGTTGTAGGCAGAAGAACTGCCCGACTCGGCAGTAGAATAATTGGAGATATTGCGGCTGGCCGATACATTCAATCCGCTTTTAAACCATTTCACCGGATGAATATTATGATTCAGGCGAGCGCTGAAGCGTTCCATGCCGGTTTTAATCATGTAACCTTCTTCATTCACGTAACCGACAGACGAATAGGTATTGCTTTTTTCCGAAGCCGAACTGTAATTCAGGTCATACTGCCGGCGATAACCTCTCCGGTAAGCGGCGCCTTCCCAGTCCAGGTCGTCGCCCCATTTCAATTGGGTAGCATCGGGATTGAGCAAGCCGTTCGACAATACGACATCCCCGTCGGCAATACCTGAGAAAGGATTGTATTTCAAGGTAGAAACTATTTCGGCCGATGCTTTTGCCGCTGCATCTTCAGGTGTGTTTCCGGCTGTGATATAAGCATTTTTCCGCATTTGCCATTGAAGCGGGAAATAATCAAATGCATTCACCCGTGCGTAATCGGCATAAGCGCGTTCGGAAAATCCCTGTGAAACGGTCAAGTTGACTTTCCCGTCGCCTGTCCCCTTTTTCGAGGTAAGAATCAATACCCCGTTTCCCGCACTGGAGCCATAAAGAGCCGTAGCGTTTGCATCTTTCAAAATCGAATAACTTTCGATATCCGACATATTGACGCTTGACAAAGCTCCATTGTAAATTGCTCCGTCCAGAATAATTAAAGGGGCATTTGATGCGTTGACAGACCCGAAGCCGCGAATACGTAAAGCGGCTGATTCGCCGGGTTGTCCTAATGAAGAAGTAGTTTGAACGCCCAGCACATTCCCTTCGATGGCGTTTGTGATATTCATCAACGGGCGTTTTTCAAACTGTTTCGCCGTAACGGTCTGCGCCGAGCCGGTATAGCTGCGTTTCAGCGCCGTTCCGTAAGCTACTACAATCACATCGTCCAATACCTGTGCATCTGTTTTCAGGATTACATGCACGCTTGGCGCAACAGTTACGGTCTGCGAATGCATACCGACATAAGAAACAGTAAGTGTTTTAGCGTCGACAGGAACAGAGAGTGTAAATGTTCCTTTTAGATCAGTTGCAATACCGATGGAAGGAATACCGGTTACTGCTACAGTAGCTCCAATAACGGGGTCGCCGGCTTCATCCAGCACAACGCCCGACACGGAACGGGTTTGTGCAACTACTGAATTGCCCCCCCCCGCTAAGCAAATGCTTACGAATAAGCATGTTAGCCAAAAAGAGAATCTTTTCATAAATTTTTACATTAAATTAAAACAACATAATTTCTTTCATTTTGTTTCAACAGAAACAAATTTGCATCATTTTTATCATTAACAATGCAATTTATCCTGCAAAAGTAAACTGTTTTTTGAAAAAATACAAATTACGCAGATTCAAAAAAAAATTTGCTGTTTTTTTTGGATAAACAGTTAAAATTTGTACCTTTGCAGCGCAAAAAGATAAATGAAAGAAGATATAATGGGGGATTTCAAATCACAATGCTCTTGCAAGACCTGTCATTCCCGTGCAGGCGGGAATGACAGGTCTTGCAATTTGAATTCCCCGGTATAATTTAATTTTTTTAATTAATAAATTTATTCAAAAATGATCAAAGTAGGTATTAATGGTTTTGGCCGTATCGGCCGTATGGTGTTTCGCGCCGCAGTTTATAACTTTGCAGACGATGTTGAAATCGTAGGTATCAACGACTTGCTGGCGCCTGATTATTTGGCTTATATGTTGAAATTTGACTCTGTTCACGGAAGATTCAAAGGGGATATAGCCGTTGAAGGGAATACGTTGATTGTAAACGGTAAAAAAATCCGTTTGACAGCCGAAAAAGACCCTGCCAATTTGAAATGGGACGAAGTAAAAGCCGATATCGTTGTTGAATCGACCGGTTTGTTCTTAACAGATGAAACAGCCCGTAAACACATCCATGCGGGAACGAAAAAAGTGCTACTGTCGGGGCCTTCCAAAGACGATACCCCGATGTTTGTTTATGGTGTAAACAGCAGGAAATATGCCGGACAGGAAATTATTTCCAACGCTTCCTGTACGACCAACTGTCTGGCGCCTGTCGCCAAAGTGTTGAACGACAATTTCGGAATCGTAAAAGGTTTGATGACAACCGTTCACGCAGCAACCGCTACGCAAAAAACCGTCGACGGCCCTTCTTCCAAAGACTGGCGCGGCGGACGCGGAATTTTGGAAAACATTATTCCTTCTTCTACCGGCGCCGCTAAAGCGGTAGGTAAAGTGCTGCCCGAACTGAACGGAAAACTCACTGGTATGTCTCTGCGTATTCCTTCTTCCGTCGTATCGGTTGTCGACTTGACCGTAGTACTTGAAAAAGCCGCTACAAAAGATGAAATCAGCGCTGCAATGAAAAAAGCGTCGGAAGGCGAATTGAAAGGTGTTTTGGCTTATACCGACGAAGCGGTGGTTTCTACCGATTTCCGCGGTTGTTCCGCTACATCTATCTACGATGCCGCCGCCGGCATTTCACTGGACGGTAACTTTGCAAAAGTTGTTTCCTGGTATGACAACGAATGGGGTTTCTCCTGCAAAATGGTAGAAATGATTAAAGTTATGGCTGCAAAATAAATTCAAAGGCGAGAGAATGCGAATTACGCGAATGGTGCAAAATTAATTTGTGCCGTTCGCGTAATTTGCGTTTAAATCGGACTTGCCGCTTTTCTGCCGCTTCCGCGTCTTATCCTCCTTCACGTTCCTGTACTCCAACCCTTTGTTATAGACCTGTCTTTCCCTAAAAAAAGTTGACTCACAAAAGAGATAAACATGCAATTAAAGACAAAGAAACAAAAATGGCTTCGTACCTTTGCGTCGGAAAACGAAAAACAAATCAATTCGATGGGCAAATCCAGGCAACAACTCCGGTCTGCGCCAGCCGCCCCGCAAGCAAAGGACGTCAAAGACCCTGAGTCGGAAACAGCCCGCTTGCAGGCAGAGGTTAAGCATGCGCAATTACGCGCCGATGCATATAATGAGATGATAAATGTAGCAGAGGCAAAATTTAACATACCAATAAGAAAAAAAGTTGGCGCCAAACGGTAGAAAACCTGCATGCGAAAGATGTCGGGAGGTATCCTGTAAATGTTCTTTGCAGACTGTTTGGCGTAACAAAGCAGGCATACGGAGAATTTCAAATTGTCGCGCCCTGTCATTCCCGCTTTCACGGGAATGACAGGACTTGCAACAGCACTGCGACAATTTGAAATTCATCCGAGTTAAAATGAAAATTATGGACTATTCAAAATTTTATGTAATTTTGTACCCGAATCCAATTAAATTGATCGTTCAATGAAATTTATCTTACTTATCATTTTGTTTCTTTTCCTGATGGGCGCCTTTTTCGGATTCTCCGTATTCCGTTTCCTTTTCGGGGGGAGAACCGCTCCGGGACAAAACCGGCAATCCCAAAACAAATCGAAAAAAAATCAATCTTCATCCAAATCTAAACAAACGAAAAAAATCATTAGCCATGATGAAGGTGAATATGTTGATTTTGAGGAAATAAAAGATCAAAACAGCAAATCATAATCCTGCTTCTCATTTTCCCTGTCTGTCAAAAATATCACCAAAATACCACATCAACTTTTATTTTCTTGCCAATTTGTCAGACTTTTGAGTTTGGCACAAAATTGGTAAGTACTGAAAACAAAAAACAAATTTTATTTAATAATTTATCAATTAATAACGTAATAATTATGAGTATTAAACCATTAGCAGACAGGGTGCTGGTAAAGCCGGCCCTGGCAGAAGAAAAAACAGTCGGCGGGATTATTATTCCCGATTCCGCAAAAGAAAAACCTCTGAAGGGGGAAGTAATTGCAGTCGGCAACGGAACTAAGGACGAACAAATGGTCCTTAAAGCAGGCGATAAGGTTCTTTACGGAAAATACGCGGGAACCGAAATCGAACTGGACGGTGAACAATTTTTAATTATGCGTCAATCAGACGTTTTGGCAATCATTTAACGGGTGCAGGGGTGCACCATAAACGGCGCACAAAACAACCCAGTGTTTTTTATTTATAAATTTATTTAATAACCGTGTACGGTGCAACCTTGCACCGTACACCAAAAATAACAAAGTTATGGCAAAAGAAATTAAATTTGACATTGATGCTCGCGACTTGTTAAAAAAAGGAGTCGATGAATTGGCAAATGCGGTAAAAGTAACTTTAGGCCCTAAAGGCCGTAATGTGATTCTTGATAAAAAGTTCGGCGCTCCGCAGATTACGAAAGACGGTGTGACGGTAGCCAAAGAAATCGAATTGGCTGATCCGTTTCGGAACATGGGCGCTCAACTGGTGAAAGAAGTGGCTTCCAAAACTAACGACGATGCCGGCGACGGTACGACTACCGCTACGATTTTGGCGCAGTCCATCATCAACGTAGGTATGAAAAATGTGGCTGCCGGCGCCAATCCGATGGATTTGAAACGCGGTATCGACAAAGGCGTTGCGGCAGTAGTCCGTTCGTTGAAAGAACAGTCTCAGGCGATTGGTGACGATTTCGGTAAAATCGAAAATGTGGCTAAAATTTCCGCCAACGGTGATGAAACCATCGGCGCTTTGATTGCAGAAGCCATGCAAAAAGTGAAAAAAGAAGGCGTTATCACCATCGAAGAATCCAAAAGTATTGATACTTACGTAGATGTTGTAGAAGGTATGCAATTCGACCGAGGTTATATTTCCGCTTATTTCGTAACCAATACGGAAAAAATGGAAGCCGACCTGGAAAATCCGTACATTCTTATCTACGATAAAAAGATCTCCGTATTAAAAGACATCCTTCCCGTTTTGGAACAAACCGTTCAAACCGGACGTCCTTTGTTGATTGTTGCGGAAGACATTGAATCCGAAGCGCTGGCAACGCTGGTTGTAAACCGTTTGCGCGGTTCTTTGAAAATCTGTGCGGTAAAAGCGCCGGGATTCGGCGACCGCCGCAAGGAAATGCTGGAAGACATTGCCGTATTGACAGGCGGTACCGTGGTTTCCGAAGAAAAAGGTTTGAAACTGGAAGGCACTACAATTGATATGCTGGGAACAGCCGAAAAAGTAACCGTAAGCAAAGACAACACCGTGATTGTCAACGGTTCCGGCAACAAAGATGCGATTGCAGCCCGCGTGTCCCAAATCAAGACTCAGATTGAAGCGACTACTTCCGATTATGACCGCGAAAAATTGCAGGAACGTTTGGCCAAATTAGCTGGTGGCGTTGCCGTGCTTTATGTCGGCGCACCTTCGGAAATAGAAATGAAAGAAAAGAAAGACCGCGTTGACGACGCTTTGAGCGCCACCCGTGCGGCGATTGAAGAAGGAACCGTTCCCGGCGGCGGCGTTGCTTACATCCGCGCTATTTCGGCTCTGGAAGGCTTGAAAGGCGAAAATGAAGACGAAACGACCGGTATCGAAATCGTCAAACGTGCTATCGAAGAACCACTTCGTCAGATTGTCGAAAATGCCGGCAAAGAAGGTGCTGTGGTTGTTCAGAAAGTAAGAGAAGGCAAAGCCGACTTCGGTTACAATGCCCGCACCGATGTTTACGAAAATCTGTACAAAGCAGGCGTTATCGACCCGGCGAAGGTTACGCGCGTAGCTTTGGAAAATGCCGCATCCATTGCCGGTATGTTCCTGACTACCGAATGTGTAATCAGTGAAAAGAAAGAAGACAATCCCGCTCCGGCTATGCCTCCGATGGGTGGCGGAATGGGCGGCATGATGTAATTGACCCCGTCTTCATAATTTTTTAGCGAATAAAAAGAGATTGTCTGAAGAGACAATCTCTTTTTTGTTTGTCAGTGACTTTTTTGTAACTTTGTGCGATTAATAAATCATCAATATGGCCCAATACAAACCGGAAGAGTTACAGGTACTTTTGTTGTCTGACTATGAACAGCTCCGTCTTTTTAACGAAGAAACAGTTGAGAAAAAGGCAGCAAAAGCAGGTATTCACGACCTCAATAACTTAACGGGTAGCGAGTGGACCCTGCACGGTAAAAGCGTTCAAATTTTTAATGGCGGCATTACAGAAAAACGGAAAAAACATGGGGCGGCATTTCCGTTATCTTTGGCAAAACATTTTATAGAAATTTATTCAAAAGAAGGTGACACGGTTTTAGACCCGTTCGCAGGGGTCGGGACAACCCTGGATGCTGCAAATATCTTAAAACGGCATTCTTTGGGCATTGAATTAAATCCGGATTTTATTAACCTGTTCAACAAAGGGATTGACGTGAAAGATGGGATTCAAAATTTTGATTACCAAAGAAATATATTTCAATGTTCGGCCTTAGAAATTGAACGGTTGCTGTCGGGAAATTCTGTTGATTTCATATTAACTTCGCCTCCTTACGCAAATTTGCTGAACAAAATTAGAGATAATTTTGCCGACAAAGATTATAAAAATAATCCATACAAAAATCAAAGTAGAAAATTGGCAAAACCATATTCGGTTTCGGAAGAAGATATGGGAAATTTATCTTATGAAGATTATTTGTCGGAAATGAAAAAACTATTTGATTCTTTACATAGAATTGCAAAACAGGGAGCATATAACGTTTGGGTAGTGAGGGATTATCGTGATTTGGATAACAGTTTGCCGTATATTAATTTACATGGAGATTTGACCAAAGTTGCAACAGAATCCGGATGGATATTGTGGGATTTAATTATATGGGATCAATCAAATCAAAGAAAATTAGTACGGTTAGGGGGAAATAAATCAAGAAGATATTATTTCAATATAGGGCATTCATTTATTGTAGTTTTTAGAAAAAATATGAGTGGAGAGAAATTCAAATGACAAATAATCAACAAAAAAGTACAACTTATTTTACACATGGATTTCATCCTTATCCTGCAAAATATACGCCACAGCTTGTAAACAAATATCTAAATCTGTTTTGCAGGGAAGGATATGAAATTCTTGATCCTTTCTGTGGAAGCGGAACTACTGTTGTGGAAAGCGTTATCAACGGGATAAATTCGGTAGGAATAGACTTGAACCCTATCGCTTATATTATTTCAAAAGCGAAGTCGAATGACTACAAAGAAACTGATATTCAACTTGTTGATAAAATAATCAAACAAATACGAACGCTAAACGCTAATGCCTCCTTGAATGTTTCAATTCCCGATTTCCCAAATAGAAGTCATTGGTTTCAAGATAATGTTTGCATAGAATTAGCAAATTTAAAAACAAAAATTAATTTAGTAGAAAACAGTAATGTAAAAGATTTGCTCTTATGCGCTTTTTCAAAAATTATTGTAAAAGTTTCCAATCAAGACAGTGAAGTCAGGTATACGGCAAAGAATAAAAACCATCCGAATGGAACAGTTTACAACTTATTCATAGAAACGCTTTTAAATTATGTTGAAATCTTAAAATCGAATGAGTATTCTATTTTAGCAAAAGCAAAAATTTTTAATGGAGATACATTGATAGAATTGAAACAATTTGCTGATAATTATTTTGATTTCATAATGACTTCGCCGCCATACATCAACACTTTTGATTATTATTTATACCATAAATTGAGAATGTTTTGGATGGATTACAACCACAAGCCTGTTCGCCAAAAAGAAATCGGGAATCACCACCGCATTGACACTAAAGATTTTACGGCGGCAAAGGACGAATATGTTGATTCTATGGCAAAGATTATGAATGAATTATCAAGAGTGTCTAAACCAAATTCGATATTTGTTATGATAATTGGCGATGGAATTGTAGACGGAATTACAATTGATATGAGTCAAGTTATCGCTGAAATGTGTCAAAATTCAAATTATAAAATTCAAAGCATTGAGAGTGTTAATCTGTCTGATATAACCCGTTCTTTTAATAAAAAATTTTCAAATGCCCCTAAAAAGGAGCATAGTATTATTTTTGTGAACAATAAATAATATGCTATATACTGAAAATTTAGAAGAAATTATTTTTCACCGGCACGAGATGTTTGAATCCGATGAGTTTATTGTGCTTTCAGGCTATGTCGGACCAAAACCGATTGAACGGTTACAATACCTTCCTTTTCATTCCAAAATAATTTACGGGATGTATGGAGAAGAAGGAATTAAACGGCCTTTGCATAATTCATTGATTGATATTCAGAACGCTATCGACTCTGTGAATATTTTTTATTCAAATTTACCGGTACATTCAAAATGCTATGTGTGGCGCAGTAAAGGGCAAATTGTTCATGCACTCATTGGTTCCGCCAATTTTTCCAAGAGTGGACTTACAACTCCGTACCGTGAAATTCTTGCTGAAACAACTCATGACACCTTTGAGCCTTTAAACAAATATATTCAAAAGGTATTGAACAATTCTGTTTCATGTTTGGAATTAGATTCAACACAAACCATTGAACAGATAACTACGGTAGAATCCGAATGTCTGTTATCTTTATTGGGTCCAAATGGCGAAGTTCAAAATGCAGCCGGATTAAATTGGGGACAAAATCCTGCCAATCATACAAATGCAAATGATTCATATATAAAAATCAGGACACAGGATATTAAAAATTATCCGAAATTATTCCTGCCAAAACAGGTCAATCCTACTAAACTTGACGGTCGGGGAAGAATGCGCCGTCACAATGATAGCATTGAAATAATATGGGACGACGGTGTTTGTATGGATGGATTATTTTTTGGTAATCAAACAATTGATAATGTAATATATCCAAAACAAGTTGGCTCATTTGCCCATTATGCCGAAATGGGCAAATATTTAAGACAAAGGTTGAATGTTCCTGACGGACAACCTGTTCAAAGGCTCCATTTAGATGCTTACGGCAGAAATACAATTGGAGTTTCTTTATTAAGTGAAGGCGTTTATAAGTTTGATTTTTCCATAACAGGAAAACCGAAGGAAACAACCGGAGCGAATAAAGAAATTACGGTGCTTGAAGAAGAAATAGCCGAAATGGAAGCCGGCCGACAAAAAGACGCTACCAGATCTGCTGAAGGAAGGAGGGAAAAAAAGCGGCAAAGGCAAAATTAGAAAGACTGAATCAAACGCAGGTGCAAACATTGCAGTAAACGACTCGGCAGAAAAAAAACAGCAACAAAAATAAGGAACGAAATAATAAAACGTATTCATGTATCCGGAAAAGAAATCGCTACACTAAAGATAAATGCGGAAAATTGGCGAAGAAAATGGAATAATAACATAAAATACACTAACTCATATTACGCAAATGTAAACAAATGAACTGTTCACAAGGCTTTACGGCGTCGGGTTTTGTCAGTCATTGCGTGGTGCGTAACATGAGATACTAATTTATAATTTTATTAAAATATGAAAACAAAGCACTTTTCAGGCGCATGGCGCCGCAGTTTTTTGAATGTTGCCGCAGCTGCCTTGTGTATGCTGGTTTTGTTTGCCTGCAAAGAAAAACGTCCGGCTGTGATTGAATTTCCTGTTTTTGATGTGTGGAGCGCTTCGGCTCTCGAAATTGAAAAAATAGAAACGTCTGATTCTGCAACGGTTTTCCATATCCGGGCGTTTTACCGTCCGGGAGCATGGATAACAATTTCGCCGGAAACCTTTATCAGGGAAAGCGGAACGGATGAAAAACTAACTGTTGTCGATGCCGAAGGTATCGAATTGGGTAAGGAACTGTTTATGCCGGAATCGGGCGAAACCTCTTTCAAATTGTATTTCCCGCCGTTAAAACCCGAAGTTACGAAGATTGATTTCGTTGAATGTGAATCCGACGGCTGTTTCAATATTTGGGGAATCCGCCTGACGGCAAAGGCCAAAGTGGATGTTGCTACGATAATGCAGAAAGAGTGTCCGCAACCCGTACCGGCTCTCGAATACAGCACAAAACCGGCCAAACTCAGCGGAAAATATTTCGGATATTCCAAAGCGATGAACAAAGAGGTGCACGTGGATTATGCCGATTTTTCGGGCGAAACCCGGTCCGTCACGGCAACGGTTACCGACGACGGTTCTTTCAGCCTCGAAGCGCCTGTTGGTTATCCCGGCGTCTACAATTCTTCTTTAGGGCGCATTTTCCTGACGCCGGGACAGGAAGTGAAGTGCTATGTTGATTTGGTAAAACAGACACGTGACGCTTCCCGCCTGCGAAAGGATAAGGAACCCGGCGATTCGATCAATGTATTCACGGAAGGCGACGGCTTTTTCATTTCGGAAGCGGATATAAACAAAATTGCCCGTCTTGCTCCCAGTCCGGAAAATCCCGAAGCGATCCTTACCGAATTTTTTGCAAAGAAACCTGACGAGCAGGTATTCTATGCGGCTTTCTTTTCCCCGATTGTCCGTTTGTCGAAATATTTGTATTTACCGGAAGAAATGAGAAACAAGCCGGTGAAAGAACAGTTTGCCGTGTTCAAGGAAAAGGCGAAATCGGTGCCGGCCGATGCAAACTGGTTTTTCGACCATGTTTTGGCATCCCTTTATAGCGCCCGGATTCAGGAATCGAAATTCTATACCGGCGCCGACAGGGAAGAAATAAAAGCCGCTTTTGCCGGTAAGCCCGCGTATGCAGAAACATTACTGGCCGAAAACGAAAAAGCCAAATCGTTGACGGAAAAAAATGCATTGTTGATTAAACCGGTTCCGGATGTCGCGGAAGATAAAGTTTTCGATGAAATTCTTAAACGCTACAAAGGTAAAGCCGTGCTGGTCGATTTCTGGGCAACCTGGTGCGGTCCCTGCAAACAGGCGCTTAAAACCATGACTCCCCTGAAAGAAAGCTGGCAAGACAAAAGCATTGTGTTTGTGTATCTTACCGGCGAAACGTCTCCTTTGGCTATCTGGAACAGGATGATTCCCGATATTCACGGCGAACATTATCGCGTAAGCGACAGCCAGTGGAAATACTGGGGTAAAGCATTGGCTATAGAAGGCGTTCCCACTTATATGATTTATGATAAAAACGGTTTGCAAGTACAAAGGTATACCGGCTATCCGGGTAATGACGAGATGAAAAAAGTGATAGAACCGTTATTTTAACCTCTCTCATTGTCCTTGCCAAACTAAGGAAAGGCCACTCCCCCTCTTTCGGAGGGGGTTTTTTGGGGGGGGGGGGAGGTTCAAAACTCTGCTACCAGCTTAAAATTAAGTTGCCGTCCTGTCAGTTTATCAGGTACGGCATACATGATTCCGCCGGTATCGGCAAACCAGGAATAGGAACTTACATTTTTTATGCCGAAAAGGTTAAACACGTCTATTCCCACCCAAACGTTTCTGAAATATCGCCAAAAAGAATAATCCCCGGACGGGTCGTTCTCGTCCGGCAAACGGTAAGTCATTCCGATGTCTATCCGGCGGTAAGACGACGTCCGGATACTTTTCACGTATTTATACTGCCCTCCGGGAACGCTAAATGGAAGTCCGCCCGCCCAAATCGCACGCAAATTGAGCTGAACTCTTTTATCGGGAATGTAAGGTGCGTAATCGGTAAAATAGAACGTGAAATTATACAGCCGGTCGGTCGGCATGGGAACTTTTTTACCGTTGATATACTGTTTGGCTTCCATCAGTGAAAAGCCTAACCATGAATCCGTTCCGGGAACAAACTGCCCAAACAGTTTCATGTCGATACCGGCGGAATAACCGTACGAAACGTTGGAACCGTAATAATCTATCCGCACATTATTCACAGTATAGGGAACCAGGTTATCCATCTTTTTGTAATACAGTTCAGACGTAAACTTAAACGGGCGGCTGTCGAAATTGAATTTATAATCGTTTCCAAGCACAAAATGAATGGAACGCTGCGATTTGATTCGGTTGTTTAAATAAATGATTCCGTTGCCATATCCGTCTTCGACAACGGTTCGGAACTCCTTGTAAAACGGCGCCTGGTAATAAATACCGGTAGCCAAACGGAAAACAAGATTTTCATTCCGGGAAGGAATAAAACGCAGGGAAGCCCGCGGACTGAAAATAAATTCCCTGTTGAAATTCCAGTACGAACCGCGTATCCCTGCGGTTATCGAAAACAGTCCGGCTTCGGTGCGAAAGCGGTAAGTGTCCTGCAAATAGCCGGAAAAACGGTCGGACGCGACATCGTTTTTTGAGAAAAGATTGCTGTAAACCCGCAGTGTTTCTTCATTATACGGCAGAGAATAACCCATCGAATCCTGCAATTCCCACTCCCGGATACGGTCTTTGTTTTTTTCTTTTTGATAAGCCACCGACCACCGGACAGTGTTTTGACCGAAACCGAAACTTCCGTTCAAAGCGATACTCATCACATCCGTTTGCAGGTAATTGCGGGCATGATTAAGAAACGAACCTGTTCCGGTGAGTTCTTTTTCATTTTCGCTCATCACGTTGCTCAGCCAGTACTGGCCGGCAATATCGTAATTTTCCTGTTCCGTCGATTGGAAAGCCGACGCCTGCAAAGCCACATCCGCATGTTCGGCGATGTTGTATTTCAAAGTGGCGGCGCCGAATAAAGTCCTGAATTTGTCCTTTTCGGCGCCGTCGTATGCTATTTCAAACTTGCGCGGCACGTCCATTGTCCCGAAAGAAGTTTCCCTGTTGGCAGGGATAAAATCGTAGGTGTTTTCGGAATAATTACCCAAAAAACTCAGGTTGAGTTTAGACGTCAGTGCGTAAGTCATGTGCGTTTGCAAATCAATCGCCGTCGGATTGTAATCGCCTTTCTCATCCAGCGTTTTCAGCAGGGTAGTCCCCCGTTTGTAGCGCAATCCGGTAATTTGGGTAAACCGCCCGGAAGCATTTCCGATATAAACATTTCCGCCCAGCAGACTTCCGGTAACGCCGCCTTCCAGCCGTTCCGGTTTTTTGTAAGTCACGTCCAGCACAGACGACATTTTGTCGCCGTACCGCGCTTCAAATCCCCCGGAAGAAAAGGCCACTTCGTCAACCAAATCGGGATTGATGAAACTCAAACCCTCCTGTTGTCCGCTACGAATCAAAATCGGACGGTAGATTTCCGTTCCGTTTACGTAAACGATATTTTCACTGTAATTTCCGCCGCGCACGGAATACTGCGTACTGAGTTCATTCGAGGAAGAAACGCCCATTCCGGCCGTGACCACGAGCGATTCGATACTTCCGCCCGTAGCGTCGACATTCAAACGGTTGCGGTCGGTACGGATACTTTCCATCATGCTTGACGGCTGCCTTTTAGCAGTTACGGTCACGGCAGCCAGTTCAAAATCGGTTTTCTTCAGCCGGACATTGACAGTCATATCGCCGGTTACGGAAGGAATTATCCTTTTGGTTTTACCGTATCCCAAACAGGAAAAGACGAGGACGCAGGAATCGGTCGGCGGCACATTCAGCGCATACCGTCCTTTTTCGCCGGTAAAAGCGCCAACGGCCGATTTTTCTACCTGAACGCTCGCCAGTTCCAAAGGGATACCATCCGTATCGGTTACAATACCTGAAATTCGGGCTTGCCCGGAAAAACCGGAAAGAGAAATCCATATCAGGGGGAAAATAAGTATAAACCGTAAATTCATTCGTGGAAAACTAAATTATTTATTAGCTAATAACGGAAAATAATGAATTTGCGTATAAATTTGCTAATTTGTAACATTTTTCTTTTGCATATATAAAAAAAAACCATATCTTTGCGCCGGTTTTACATCAGGAGGCAGTAAAACCGGTAACAGTGAGTTTATTCATATTATTAACATTAAAAAAAAGAAAAAGTTATGATTGATTATGTATTTGAAGACAATCCGCTTACGCCGAAAGATCCCAACGACCGCTATGCGCGGGTTGTCAACGTGCACTCCTTCTCGGAGGATGATTTGGCCGAAGAAATTTCCGAAAGCAATGTCGGTATCAGTAAAGCCGAAGCGCTCGCCGTGTTCGAAACGGCTGACAGAATTATACTGAAACGGTTTGGCAGGGGCGAAAGCTACAATGGACGGCTGGCGCATTACCATTTTTCCATTCCCGGCGTTTTTAAGGAAGGCGAATATCCGACCACGGTCGTATCCAAAATTACCCCTTCCAAAGAACTGCTCGAAGCGGCGAAACAAAATACGCTGCGGCATGTGGAACCGACCGTTCAACTGAGTATCAGTTATGTCGACGACATTAAGAGCGGCACGACCAATCAGTTTATTACCCGCGGCGGCAACGTGAAAATCTTCGGACACAACCTGAAAATTACCGGTACGAATCCCACCGTGCGCGTTGAATTTATCAGTGTGGAAGACCCCGAAGCCGTTTATCCCGTGGCGGCGGTCGACCTTGTTGTCAACAATCCTTCCGAGCTGCTGATTGTTGCCCCGCAAATGGTTCTCGACGAACCCGTGCAGTTGAAGATAACGACTCAATATTCGGGAAACGTCAAGAAACCGCTGAAAGAACCCCGGTCGATAACTTTCAACAAGGTATTCATCGTTAAGTAAATTCTTTTTTTCACCTTTCTGATAGGAGGCTTTGTGTTTGACGCAAAGCCTCTTTTGCGTTGTATGGAAAGCCCCCATCCATGATGACCGGAAGCCCCCCCCCCTTTGTGCCGGATGCACAGTCCTTGATAGACGCAGCGGGAGGCCAATTGAACAAAAAACTGTCTTTTTAGCGGTTTAAAGAGAAATTTTATGTAATTTTGCACGCAAAATAAGAATTTGTTAAGCAAAGCATGAATAAAATTATTAAAAAAGAAATTCTCTCCGAAAACGTGGTTCGATTTGCGGTTGAAGCCCCGTTGATTGCAAAGTCCGGAAAACCCGGACATTTCGTTATCCTGAAAATAGGAAAATTCGGAGAACGTATCCCTTTGACGATCGCCGATTCGGATATTCAAAACGGAACGATTACTTTAATCATTCAACAGGTAGGAAAATCATCCCGGAAAATTTGCGCCCTCAATGAAGGCGAGTATATCGACGATTTGGTAGGCCCTTTGGGAAGATCTACTCATATTGAACGCTTCGGTACGGTTGTGTGTGCCTGCGGCGGCGTGGGAACCGCTCCCATGTATCCGATTGCCCGCGCCATGAAACGGGCGGGAAATAAAGTGATTGTCGTTTTGGCCGCGCGAACCGAGGGGTTGATTATTTTGGAAAAGGAAATGAGAAGTTTTGCCGACGAAGTAATGATAATGACCGACGACGGTTCTTACGGGCAAAAAGGGCTGGTTACTCTTGGCGTTGAGCAGATTATCAATCGCGAAAAAGTTGATTTGTGCGTAACGATAGGCCCGGCTGTCATGATGAAATTCGTTTCTTTATTGACAGGGAAATATGAAATTCCTACGGTCGCTTCACTGAATACGATAATGGTAGACGGAACGGGAATGTGCGGCGCCTGTCGCGTCACGGTCGGCGGGAAAACCCGCTTTGTGTGTGTAGACGGGCCTGAATTTGACGCGCATCAGGTCAATTTTGACGAAATGCTGATGCGCTTGAATGCTTACAAAGACTACGAGTGAATTGACAGTTGATGGTCTAATTGATAATAATTGCAGCAGAGCGATAAAATATAAATAACCCCCAATCACTTCGCTTCATTGGGGAGTTGTCTGAAAATAAAATATTGTAAACGAAGATTTGAATAAGTAAAAACGTATTATTATGGCACACAGAGTTTTTATCTCACATAAAAGGGAAGACAAAGCCTACAAAAATTATATCCAAAATAATTTAGGTGTGGATATGATTGACAAATCGTTGAACGAAGCAATTGATTCTGACGATGAGGATTATATTCTGCGTAAAATCCGTGAAGATTATCTGTCGGATTCTACCGTTACCATTTTTCTGATTGGCACGCATAGTTCAGAAAACGAAGGCGAAGAAGAACAAGTTTATATCAAGCGAGAATTACAAGCCTCATTATATAAGTGATTGGATAGAATGGGAATTAGACACTGCAATAAGATTAGAACTTCCTGTCGTTGGTGTAATTCCTCGCGGGCAAGAACGGATTTCAACAACAGTCAGTTCCCGTTCAAAAGAAGATGTTCGTTGGAATACCGAGAGTATTGTGGCGGCTATTAGAAAATGGGCAAAATGAATAAGCAGTTTTATAATCTCCCCTCGTTCGTTTCCGCAACCTTCGGCAAAAACATTGAACTTTTGCCGAGCGTTGATGAGATGTTCGAGATTGAGATGGCTTACTTGGAATTTAATTGCTTAACCAAAGGGCAACTTCTGGAACGCTCTGCATTTGTCAAATCTATTGACAATAAGCCGACAAATCATTACTTGCTTTATTCAAATTACAACGAGACAATCAACGAAAATCGTTCTTCACAAACGCAGGCATATTTTGAAGAAGGACAATTTTCGACAGGTTATGCCACGCACGGACTTTTCCCGTATCGCGGCAAATTTCACCCACAACTAATAAAAGGATTATTCAATATTTTGGGCATTGAAAAAAATGAAACAGTTTTAGACCCGATGGCGGGCAGTGGGACTGCTAATGTGGAAGCGGCTTTGATGGGTATTAATTCGTATGCTGTTGATGTCAGTCTGTTTTGCCAGTTTATGATAAAAGTGAAATACGAATCTTTGACAATTGATGTGGATTTGTTAGAAAAAACGCCATTCGACAACAAAAAACTGTTCGATTTCTTCAAACATGGCAACGTTCCGAAACGCATATTAGAGGTAAAAGATATTGAAAAACAGAAGATGTATAACCTTGCTTTTCTTGCCTGGTTAGATGCTTTGGGATATTCAAAGCGTGTTGTACGTTCAAATCACGAACAACTTTTTGCAAAAGTATTGCCGCGATACATTGAAACGGTAAAATCAACTTTGAAAAATCCTTATTTCAAGCAAAGCGAAATGGGTAAAACCACGATTTTAAGCAATTCCGAAGCGTTGAAAATTGACTTGCCAAATGAAAGTATCAATTGTGTAATTACTTCACCGCCGTATTCATTTGCAATAGATTATGTTGAAAACGACAAAGACCAACTTGAATTTTTGGGATACAATACAAAAGAATTGAAAGCAAATTTAATTGGACTAAAAGGAAAAAACAAAACCGAACGACTTAATAATTATTTTGCGGATATGGACAAAGTTTGTGCTGAAATCTCGCGTGTTCTCAAAAAAGACAAGTATTTTGCAATGATTATTGGCTCAAATACCAACCAAACAGGCGGAATACGATTAGAACAAACGATTATTGATTCTGCAAAGAAATACAGTTTGCCATTAGTTAAAAGTATTCTGAAACCCATTAAAGGTATGCGAAATACAATGAAAGATGAATATAAATGTTTTGATAGCAATAAAATAGCAGCATAAAATATGGCAGAAATATCACACCCGAATGCATTAGAAAAAGTAGGAGTAGGTTTAGCCTGCTCTGTGGAAACTTTTAAGGGTTGCAATATTCAACTTGTTAAGAAAACGTCAGGTTTTAATGGATTATCAACTAATAAAGATGGCGAAGTGAGGAAAATCGAAGTCAAAACGATGCAAAATTCTTTTAATTGGATTGCTATAAGCAGTACAATCGGAATTGATAAACTGTTCTTTGAAAGAGATTATTGGATATATTTCGTATTAGTACCACAAAATTATGTCGTAATGGTTAAAGGATTTCCATTTCTGAAAAAGCAAATGCAATTTTCGGCAGATGACGAATTTATTGCCAATCTCAACGAATGGATGAAATATACAAAACGGATTTCAAAAGGCTCAACTTTGAAATTTTTACCAAAACTTCAATTGAAATTTCCGACACCATTGAATAAATTAGTAGAACACTTGATTCAAAATCCTGACGACGAAGAATGGCACGATAGTGTTATAGAAATATGGCAAAATCAAAGTGTGTGGAATTGTTTATATAAAGCACCAAATAAAGATTAAAAAATTATGAGTTTAAAAACAGAGCAGATATTATTAGATTATCAATTTGCAGAACGACAACCGAGAATTTTTTCAACAGGCGTTCATTTAGTCCCAATGAAAATCTCAATTCGAGGAATTGAGCATTACGTTTGGGTTGCAGATGAGTTCAACAATGAGACTTTTAATTCCGATGGGGGAGATATAAGTCCAAATGTTTTATCCAATAAGTTTGAGAACCTATATGAATAAATACAAGGATGGGAAAATCCTTGCAACCGGGGCATTACGGCATTTTGTTTTACACAAAAGAAGCGAAAGGTGCAAAAATATACGAACTCCGCCATCCACATAAACGCGACCGCAAACAAGGTTATTTATGGAAAGATTACGGCGGAAAGAAAGACGGATTACACCCTTTTGGACCCCTGATTTCTGATGTTTGGACAGATATTCATAGAATTAAACACAATTCAAAACGCGACCCGCACCCTTGCCAGCTGCCTTTGCACTTGATGGATAGACTGATTTTGATGACAACAGATAAAAATGATATTGTTTTAGACCCATTTTCGGGTACAGGAACAACTGCAATTTCAGCAAAAAGGTTAGGTAGAAATTATATCGGTTTTGAATTAGACAAAAAATATTCAGATATTTCGCAGGAAAAATTAGAACAAGTCGTTCCAAACTTCAAAATTGGTGAAAGTTGGGTAAGTTTCTATTTGCGTGATATTGTAACGATTCGTAACAATGACTGGGAAACTTTACAACAATATTTTAATATTCCAAATCCTGTTCGTTCAATAGATTACCAGAAAACAAGTTTAAAGAAAGGTGTAGCTATACCAAAAGAGATTGAATATCATACAGAAAAAAACAATATTGAATTTGAGCAAACAATGGTAAAAAAAATCCCATTGTTTACTGAGAAAATTCTCGATTTTTCCGAAAAAAACAAAGTTGCGGCTTATGCAGCAACAACAAATCATATACGACTGAATGCTTATAAAGGCTATGAGTGAATTTGAGAATTACGAATTAAAAATTAAGAATGTGGAATGGATATTAGTATAAAAGAAGAGAGAAATGAGGCGTGGCGGAAGGCATTGCGAGAAAGTATGAAAAACAAAGAGCGTGTGGCCATTCCCCGCGTGAAAATGCCGGAGTTGGACGCGGCATACCGCAGCCGCAGTTATGACGAAGTTAATTCGGGTTTATCGCCGGAACGGGCTGCGATGGAAGCAAAACGCTGTCTGGACTGTCCCGATCCTTCGTGTATGAACGGCTGTCCGGTGGGGGTGAATATTCCCAAATTCATCAAGCATATTGAGCGGAACGAAATACTGGAAGCCGCTAAAGTTTTGAAGGAAACTTCCGCCTTGCCGGCTGTTTGCGGCCGCGTATGTCCGCAGGAAAAACAGTGTGAAAGCCTGTGTACTCACTTGAAAATGAAAAGCAAACCGGTTGCTATCGGTTATCTGGAACGCTTTGCAGCCGATTATGAACGGGAAACAGGTTCGATTTCGGTGCCGCAGTTAGCGGCGAACAACGGGATTAAGATTGCGGTAGCGGGTTCCGGGCCTGCCGGACTGTCCTTTGCCGGCGACATGGCCAAATACGGTTACAGCGTGACTGTATTTGAAGCTTTACATGAAATCGGAGGCGTGTTGAAATACGGAATCCCCGAATTTCGTTTGCCGAACCGTATCGTGGATGTGGAGATTAACATTCTCCAAAAGATGGGCGTGCAGTTTATCACCAGCTGCATTGTCGGAAAGACGCTTTCCTACGAAGATTTGCATGAACAGGGGTTTAAGGGCATATTTGTAGCGAGCGGCGCCGGACTGCCCAATTTCATGAATATTCCGGGAGAGAACCTTTCGGGCGTTTTGTCTTCCAATGAATACCTTACGCGCATCAACCTGATGGGCGCCAGTCGTGAAGAAGCGGAAACACCTGTCTTTTCCGGAAAAAATGTCGCTGTCATCGGAGGCGGAAATACGGCAATGGATTCTGTGCGGACAGCCCGCCGTTTGGGCGCCGAAAAAGCCATGATTGTTTACCGCCGTTCGGAAGAAGAAATGCCTGCCCGGCTTGAAGAAGTAAAACACGCCAAGGAAGAAGGCATTATCTTCCTCACCCTCCATAACCCCGTTGAATACATCGGCGACGAAAGAGGCCGCGTCAAACAGATGGTTCTTCAAAAGATGCAACTCGGCGAACCGGATGCTTCCGGGCGCAGGCGTCCGGTTGAAATTCCCGGAGCCGTTGAAACGATAGATGCGGATCTGGTTGTCGTAGCAATCGGGGTTTCTCCTAATCCGCTTATCCCAAGCACTTTTAGCGGATTAAACGTCAGTAAGTGGGGAACGGTTATGGTGAATCAGGACAGCCTGCAAACCGATTTGCCGGACGTTTATGCCGGCGGCGATATTGTGAGGGGCGGCGCTACCGTTATCCTCGCCATGGGCGACGGGCGGAAAGCGGCGGCTGCGATGCACGGGCAGTTGCGGTAAATTGCGTTTCGTTGAGCAAAGTTCGATGACAAACTCTGCCTGTTTCATTTCGATAACTTTCTACTATAGCAATACTCTCTCCCCTGTTTCCCAACAAAAAAAGCAGTTACTTTCCCGTAACTGCTTCTTTTTAAGTGGTGCCACCAAGAATCGAACTAGGGACACACGGATTTTCAGTCCGTTGCTCTACCAACTGAGCTATGGCACCTTTTATTATTTTGTGGTTGCAAAGGTAGATATTATTTTTGAATTAACAAGCCTTTTGTGAAAAAAATTAATTCAAAGAGTTCCACCCGTAATCCGGATTAACATAGCCGCTACTGTAGGTGAAGCGTAGCGTAACTTACGGATGGTAACGGCTATGTTAAAAGAATTAAACGCTTATTTCGTTTCTAAATAATTCCGTCAGAGAATCTAAAGAAATGGTTGCTCCGGCTCTGGCTGAGGTCGAATACAGAAGAACGATTTCAATATCTTTGCCGGCTATTTGTACAAAAGTTCGTAAAGGTCTTTTCCCTTTTGGAATGCGAAAATCAATACCGTGAAGAGTAAGGCAGGATTTAAACCACCCGATAGCGCTTGATTTGCCGGCGCTACTGGTGAAAATGATTTTCCGAAGGGAAGGATTTTCTTTCAGGATGCCGAAAATATCCATGTATTCTACGATTTCAAGGTTTTCATCCGATGAATTTTCATCTGTTCGACAAATGACTTTACCCATGTCGGAAACTCCGACTCCCAATTGATTTAGCATATTTTTCCTTTCTTCAACGGCTTCTGCTCCGGAAAAATATTGCAAAGGACTGCCGGCAATCCGGGACATGATTCGCCAAAAATAATTATTCCGATTCGGATAAAAGAAATCGTATGACCAATTCCGTAGCATAGGAGGAAAAGTTCCGATAATGATGCTTTTAGCTCCTGCGGGAACATAACTGTCCCATGGATGAATTTCTTCGTGCATTGATTTTAATTGTTTTTATAAAATACAAATATAGATAAAAAATGCAGGCCGCAGGAAGCAGTAGATAACTGTGTCCGCCCGAAACTTTCTAATTGTAGAAAGACAAAGAAACGAATCCGAATTACTTGCCCTTCGCCTCCTGCCAGAAAACTTCCATTTCCTCTAACGTCATTTCTTTCAGTGATTTTCCCGTTTCGCGCGCTTTCTGTTCGATATAATTGAACCGTTTGATAAATTTCTGGTTGGTGCGCTCCAAAGCATTGTCGGGATTGATTTTATACAGGCGGGCGGCATTAATCAGGCTGAAAAACAAATCGCCGAACTCGGCTTCCATCCGTTCGGGATTCATGGAACTGATTTCCTGTTCCAGTTCGGTAAATTCTTCCCGGACTTTGTCCCAGACATCTTCCTTCTGTTCCCAGTCAAAACCGGCGTTCCGCGCCTTGTCCTGAATCCGGTGCGCTTTGACTACACTCGGAAGCGAAGCGGGGACTCCCTCCAAAACCGTTTTATTTCCGCCTTTTTCCCTGAGTTTGATTTGTTCCCAGTTTTGTTCGACCTGTCCGGAAGTGCTGGCTTTCTCTGTTCCGAAAACATGGGGGTGTCTGAAAATCAATTTGTCGCGCAGGGCATTGCAGACGTCGGCAATATCAAACTGACCTTTTTCGTCCGCTATTTTTGCATAAAAAATAATGTGAAGAAGCACATCGCCAAGTTCTTTTTTAATGCCGGAAACGTCATCTTTGATGATGGCTTCGCACAATTCGTATGTTTCTTCAATGGTATTGGCACGTAAACTTTCATTGGTTTGCTTTCTGTCCCAGGGACATTTTTCGCGCAATTCGTCCAATATGTCGAGCAGGCGGCCGAAGGCCTGCATTTGTGATTCTCTTTTGTTTGACATAAACTTTATTTATTTAATTGATAATTAACAATCTTAAAATCCGCAAGGCATTTTCTATAACAGAAGCATCAAAGGTAAGCAATTTTCCCTGCTTTCCGGTGATTTTATGTTGAGAGAGCGTTAAATATTCGGTGGTATCATAAAAAGTATGCCGTTATAATCATCTGAAAAAGAAATTGCTAAAATGCAACTTTAAGGAATTGTGATAAACACGACGAATCATATTAGCCTAAAATACAGTAAAAAAATAAGGGAAAACGGTAAATAGCAAAATCCAAAACTTGCATATAACAGTCTGTTTTTAAATAAAATATAGCGGCATACTTTTTAAATCACCACCCTCGTTTCATATTTTTGACGGTATTTCTTCTGTTTTGTCAAAATAAGCATAATAGTTAGGAACTTCTTTTACCAAAGTTGTTTCGCCCTGCCCATATTTCTTAAATTGATTTCTGAACTTCTGCAAATTTTTATAAAAATTACGGGTATATCCGTAATTATGGAAAACTATCATTTTTTGAACGTACTTAATTACAAAGCCCTGTTGATTAGCCCTAAAGCAAAACTCAATATCTTCGCCTGCTGCAAGCGGAAAATTTTCACTGAAATCAATTTTTGCCGCAATTTCTTTTGTTATTGCTAAATTGGCTGTTGTTCCATATAAAAGTTTTTCAGAATTTTTGAATTTTCGGCCATTTAATGTTCCATTTAGATTATGATAAGTTCCAAACCAATTTTTGTCATAAGAAATTGTGTTGCCTGAAAGAATGCTTGTCAATTTCATTTTATTTAACGAATTACAAATCGTTTCAAGCCAATTTTCAGAAAGTATGCAATCTGTATCTGTAAAAGCAATTATATCAGAACTTTTATCTAATGCAAATTTTTTTCCCTGCATTTCTTGCCTTTGCGGGTCCTGAATTTTGTGGCAATCTGTGATAAATTACAGTATTTGGGCAAATGAAATCAGCAGGCGAACAATCGTCAATCAAAATCACATAGTCGGGTTTTTGGGTTTGTTTTTGAATAGAATTAAACAAATTGACAATATTTTGTTTGTCTTTTTCCGTTCTAACAAAGGCAGGAATTACTATACTCACAACAGGATTTTCAGGTATGTTTTTAGCAATCGCATCGGGAAACTTTACAAATTTAATATTTGCAACTGGTTTATCTTTTTTGTTTTTGCTTTTGAATGCAGAAAATTCTACACATTTCGTTAATGAGAACTTCGTGCGGTTTGTATTGCCCGAAAGTTTCTCGCACCAATAATCTAATATTTTGCCGTAAGGAAAATTTGATAATGAACTCATACTCCCAAATTTGCGCAATTTTTACAGTAATAATAACTCTTATACGATTTTAAAAAATCATTCCGTTTTTTACCATTCCAAATTTCATTCAGCGACTGCTTGAAAATATTGCCGTAGACATACGGGTTAAACATATTGCAGGGCGTTGTTGTGCCGTCATATAAAATGCACAATTCCTTATTTAATGCAGGACATTGACGCATTGTTCCGTGTGTTTGTGTTGGTTGGTCGGCTTTTAATTCAATACCTGCAAGTTGGTCGGGATACAAACATTGCAGATTTGAGTTTTTATATAGTTCGTCAACTGCCTCAAATTGTTCAATAATTGTGTGATAACTGTTTTTGACGGTTTCTACAAATGTTTCTATTCCTTCGTTTCTACGAATTGTATTGTACAGAATTTGGCAATTATTATCAAAGGCAAATTTTGCCATATCAAAAATACGTTGAATATTTGCCTCCTGTATTGTGAAAATAATAAAAGGTCTGCTTGATAATTTACTGACTTTCTTTATATTATCCTCAATAAATTGAAAATTTGCACCTTTTCTGATAGCCGTTAATTCGCTTGCTATCGGGCTGTCCATTGAAACAAAAAGTTGTACGCCATTTTCAATTAAAGCATCAATTACCTTATCGTTTCTAAATGAAAAATTAGAAAACAGATTGATATTCAGTTGCGGGAATGTTTGTTTTGTGTAATTCAATATTTCCGCAAAATTGGGATGTATTGTACTTTCCCCGCGCCCATTCAGACGAATAGTTTTTGTTTTGTCGCCAACCTGTTGCAGAATAGTTTTGTAGTCGTAGAAAGACAAAAACTTGTTCTTACTAAACGGATTGGCATCTTTCCCAAACCCGCACATCGTACAGTTTAAATTGCAATTGTAACTTAATTCAAGGATTATTTCGTCAAATTGCATATCTACTTCATATTACATTTTAAAACCTTACAGGGCAAATTACAAGTTTTCATCTTTTTGCTGATATACAGAGCATAATCAAATGATAATATTTTGCTCATTTCTTGTGTATTCAAATTTCCAAGCGGTTTTTGGCAACCGTCAATCCACGATTGTTGAAAGCAGGTAAAGACATCGCCGTTTTGCATAATTGATAAATTTCTATCAACCGAAAAACATTGCTGTCCATTATCGGAAATTACAATCTGTTTGTCTGTTTTTTCAGTCCAAGAGCCATTAAAACCATCTGAAACATAATCCTGTATGGAATGATAAAGATTTTTGCGTTTGGCATAATCTGCCACTTCTGAAATATACGGTTCAGTTTCTTTAGACAGCACAGATTGAATACTGATTTTATCAGAACTCAAAGCATCTGTGGCATATTCAAAATTCCGAAAAACAACATTGTATGAGTTTGTTCCTCTTACAAATTTCCAAAATTCTTTGTTTAAAGTATCAATTGAAAAAACGATATGGATATTGAAATTTGCAATTTTATCAATAAAATCTTTGTCTGCCAATACGCCATTTGTTATTATTGCAGTTCTAATTGACATATCCGAAATACCATTAATAATATCATATATTTCGGTTTTAAAAAGCGCCGGTTCACCCCCAACAATACAGAATTCTTTAGCCGTCGAAATGCTCTTTATTGCCTGCACAATTTTTTCAATTGGCAACCTATCAGCTTTATCTTTCTGTTTCCAATGTGAACATTTGGTGCATTTTTGATTACATTGAATTGTAATCATATAATAAATATGTGAAGGATTATATTTCATCATAAATTTGAGTCATTTAGTACAGTTAATTCTCTATTTGAATTGATTTTATGTAACATTATAGCCGCATCGAAAAAAAAATCTCAACAGATCATCACCTTATTTCTCTTCCTTTACGCCACAATAAACGCAGTTATTGTTACATCTGTTTGTTATTTTGAAATCCAACCACATATTGTCCATTATTTAAAATCAAACCTGAAAGATAATTAACCCAATTTTCCCAAGTATAGATTGTTTTGTCAAGAGAATTCGTAAATGGTAAAAAGCAATTAAAAAGTCATTAGCAATTTTCCAATCATTGACATGCAAACCGCCAAATACATTTGACGGCTCTATAACAACCTTTTGTCCGTATCCATCAACAATACATTCTGCCGTTTGTATGCATCTTTCAACAGGTGTTGTAATGATTTTATTTACCTTAAAAGCAGATAAATTTTCGCCAAACTTAATGGCATTTCTTTTACCTGTGTCAGTCAATAATATACTACGTCCTTCATCACCATCGGGGATTTCATACCTGTCTGAATGGCGAATTAACAGCGAAATCCGGTCTTCTTTTGAAAACTTCTGTAATTCTTCTTGAATCATAAGTGTCTAATTTGAAATTAATCGCAAAAATATATCTTAGTTGTAAGTACTTAACTTTATACAATGATAGAATCTATCAAATCTACAGAGGTATAAAACCATACCTCCTTTATGGGGATGAGGCAACATGAGAGCGATTCTCAAATTACCCGTTATCTCTTAATAAATTTATAACCTTTGAGTTTGTTGACAACTATACCAATTTCTCCAGACTGTAAAGAATTAGCACTCCAGGTTCCTCTTAATCTACCAAGACTGTCATACACGCTACTATTAGAGGTTACCTCTTCATAATCAATTTCATTAATATAGGTATATGGTGATTTGGAGAGATGAAAGCATATCTGTACGCCTTCTTGCTCGGGAACCGTTGTTATATCTTTCACATAACGTAAATCATCACAGATCGGACTATAGAATTCATCCCACTCTAACTTGGTATACCCACTATTCCCAAAAAATGCATCCCAATCGGACCACACATAAACCTCAGGTATTACATCATCAAATAATTTATAAATATAATAAGTAACATTGTAGATGGTTTTATCATATTCAACAGTCTTCTCGTAAAAACCATCCACCACCCTTATATCAAAATAGTCAAATTTAGCAAGGGCGTAACCTGAACCAAGCGTAATCTGAGATCTACAATCACTAAACTTAGTTGCCAAAATAGCCATTAACAACATTTTAATACAAATAAAATAAAAACTTTTTAACATAACAATTGAAATTAATTTAACATTTTTAGGAGTTTTGATAAGGTAGCATGAGAATGATTCATGAACTACCAGTTATCTCTTAATAAATTTATAACCCTTGAGTTTGTTGACAACTATACCAATTTCTCCAGATTGTAAAGAATTAGCACTCCAGGTTCCTCTTAATCTACCAAGACTGTCATACACTCTACTATTAGGATTCACTTCGTCATAATCACTTTCATCAATATAGGTGTATGCCAATTTAGAGACACGAAAGGACTTCCCTACGCCTCCTTGTGGATCACTCGACGAATAACCTGTGCTGTAACCTAAATAATCACAGGGGGGATCGCAGAACTCACGCCACTCTAACTTAGTATATTCTCCATATCCATAATACAAGTCCATATTAGTCTGCACATAAACTTGAGGTATCACATCATCAAATAATTTATAAACATAATAAGTAACGCCGTAGATTGGTCTATCGTCCCACATAGGTTGATCGTATCTAATAATCTTCTCGTAAAAACCATCCACCACCCTTACATCAAAATAGTCGTATTTAGCAAGGATATAATCTGAACCAAGTGTAACCTGAGATCTACAATCACTAAACTTAGTTGCCAAAATAACCATTAACAACACTTTAACACAAATAAAATTAAACCTTTTTAGCATAATAATTGAAATTAATTTAACATCTTAGGAGTTTTGATGAGGTAGCATGAGAATGATTCATGAACTACCAGTTATCTCTTAATAAATTTATAACCCTTGAGTTTGTTGACAACTATACCAATTTCTTCAGATTGCAAAGAATTAGCACTCCGGGTTCCTCTTAATCTACCAAGACTGTCATACACGCTACTATACTGCGGTCGGTCGTAAATTGAATATTTTTGCCACGAATGCACTTGTTTTTCACGAATATATCAGTATCCAATTCGTGCATTCATGGCAAAAAAACCGAATGGGGCATAACCTGTTTTGCACAGTTTCCGACCGGGTACAGTATAAATAATACGGATTAAAGCCGGCGAAAAGAGAACATTCCCAATTGAATTGAGAACGTCCCCAATTGAAAAAAGAACGTTCCCAACCGGAAAAAGAACGTTCTTTTAAGACCGGAGAGAGCTGTTAATTATACTGTGGCCGGTCGTAAAATGAATATTTTTGCCACGAATACACGAATTAAAATATTAGTAATAATTAGTGTATTCGTGGCAAAAAAAAACAAATAAAGCATAATCTGTTTTGCATGGTTTATGACCGGGTATGGTATAATTGTGCCTGACAAAAAGCGGTGACGTCGCAGATTCAAGTTAACCATTATTCATCAGCCCTTTTTGCAGGAACAGGATATATTTTTCTATATTTTTGTCGTAAGCGTATGAAGGAGCAAGCGGCATACCGTCATTATCCAGCAGGACATAGAACGGTTGAGCGTTCTTTCCGAATTTATGCCTTTGCAGATAACTCCATTTGTCGCCTGCGGTTCGCAGTTTCCGCGTTTTTCCGTTTTCCGTTATTTCTATCATCCGGTCTAATGCGGTTTTATCGTCCACATACAGGGAAATCAACACGTAATTGTTGTCGATAATTCTTTTGACGCGCGGATCCGACCAGACGGCGGCTTCCATTTCCCGGCAATTCACACATCCATAGCCCGTAAAGTCAATCATTACCGGCTTGCGGTTTTTACGGGCATACTCCATTCCTTCTTCATAATCAAAGAATTTCGCACGTACTTCGCCTTCATACAAATTGAAATCCTGTGTATATAAAGGAGGAGAAAATGCGCTGACGGCTTTCAAAGGCGCTCCCCACAGGCCTGGAATCATGTAAACGGCGAATGCCAAAGAAATAATCGCCAGGAATAAACGGGGAACAGACAGGTGTTTCAAATCGCTGTCGTGCGGCAATTTGATTTTTCCCAACAAATAAAACCCCAAAAGTGCGAAGATAACAATCCACAAAACCAGAAAAACTTCCCTGTCCAATATCCGCCACCCATACGCCAAATCCGCTACCGACAGGAATTTTAGCGCCAGTGCCAGTTCCAGGAATCCCAGCACGACTTTGACGGAGTTTAACCATCCGCCCGATTTGGGAAGGTTCTGCAACCACGAGGGGAACAGGGCAAACAGGGCAAACGGAAGCGCCAATGCCAAAGCAAAACCAAACATCCCGACGGCCGGCCCGGCGATATTTCCCGACCCGGCGGCTTCAACCAGCAGCGTTCCGATGATAGGGCCTGTGCAGGAAAAAGATACCAGCGCCAGGGTAAAAGCCATGAAGAAAATACTGATTAATCCCGTGGTTGATTCCGCTTTGCTGTCCATCCTGTTGCTCCACGATGAAGGCAATACCAGCTCGAAAGCGCCGAAGAAAGAGGCGGCAAAAATGACCAGCAAAGCAAAGAACAGCAGGTTGAAAACAGCGTTTGTCGATAAGTCATTCAGGGCGCCGGCTCCGAAAATAGCCGTAATTAAAAGCCCTAACAGCAAATAAATTACAATAATAGCCAGTCCGTAAGTCATGGCGTCCGCAACTGCTTTTTTGCGGTTGGATTTCGACCTTTTCAGGAAAAAACTGACGGTCATCGGGATAACCGGCCAGACGCAAGGCGTGAGCAAAGCCAGTAATCCGCCGCCAAAACCCAGAATAAAGATGAGTAGCCACGATTTACCGGCTGTAGAAGAATCCTGTCCGAAGTTTTGCAGTTTGTCAATTACCGGTTTCCAGTAATCGGCGTCATCCTTAAAGACTTTAAGGTCTTCAAAGTCTTTAATATCATTAAGAACTGGTGCAACGTGTGCCGTATCATCAACTAATCCGGCAGATAAATCTTTGGCAGTGAATTGAAATTCTTCTTCGCCCGGAATGCAGTTTTCGTCATTGCAGGACATATAATCAATTCTTCCGGTGATTTGAAATTTGGCTTTGTCCGTAATTTTCAGTTTCTGGACGAATACAGGATTTTCGGCAAACCAGCGGACAGTCATTCCGAACATTTCTTCATATTGGCTGTGGACTTTGGAATCCGTATAAACTTTGCCCGACAGTTCGGCGCCGCTTATTTGTTCAAATTCAAAAGAAGTGGAAATCGGGCCGCCTTCCGGCAAATCCATATCGTATAAATGCCAGCCTTTTTCAACAGTTGCCTGAAATATTACGGCGCCCGATTCGTTAATATGGCAGCGCCATTTGACAGGTTCCTGAATTTGAGCGTTTGAATGATAACAATAGAATAAAAATAAGGAAATAAAGTTGATATATTTAATCATAAAGCGTAGTTTTGCGGCAAAGGTAAGACAAATAAACGAATTTAAGAAACAGTTATGTTCCGACTTGATATTATAACGGTTCTGCCCGAAATGCTGGAAAAACCGCTAAACTGTTCTATTCTGAAAAGGGCGCAGGAAAAAGGGCTGGCCGAAATACACGTACACAATCTCAGGGACTGGTCTCCGGATAAGCGGCACCGGCGAGTGGACGATTATCCGTTTGGCGGACAGGCCGGGATGGTTTTGCAATGCGAGCCGGTTGACCGGGCTGTTTCCTTCCTGAAACGGCAGCGGAAATATGATGAAGTGATCTACACCTCGCCCGACGGGGAGACTTTTAACCAGTCGATTGCCAACCAACTGTCCATGTGCGAAAACCTTATTATTCTGTGCGGCCACTACAAGGGAATTGATTACCGCATCCGTGAACATCTGATTACCCGCGAAATTTCCATCGGCGATTATGTGCTGACCGGCGGAGAATTGGCCGCCGCCGTGATGGCCGACGCTATTGTCCGCGTCATTCCGGGCGCTGTCGGCGACGGGCAGTCTGCCTTATCCGATTCGTTTCAGGACAGTCTTTTGGCGCCTCCGGTTTACACCCGTCCTGCGGATTACAGGGGATGGAAAGTACCCGACGTACTCCTTTCGGGGCATGAAGCAAATATCCGGGACTGGGAATTGCAGCAGGCTATTGAGCGGACTAAGCGGTTGCGGCCAGACCTGGGTTAATGATTAGTGATTAATTCTACAACCATTTTAACAGAGAATCATTAATTCTATTTTCCTGCAATTGAAACTAATTTTCCCGCAATTAAATCTATTTTTCCGGTTATTACCTGAAAACCAGTCATTAATCATTAATCATTAATCATTAATCACTAACCATTAACCATTAACCATTAACCATTAATAATTCCTGACGCAACGCACTGAACGGCCGTCGAACTTGTAGCCGTTGATCGTACCGGGGTCCACGTTGCTACTGTGGAAGTACAGGCGGTACGCGTGAGTGCTACTGTCGTACGTACTACTCCAATAGTTGGCGTTGCTACCCAGACTGTAGAGCCCGCCACTACTGGTACAGTAGCCTCCTAACACGCCCTCCCATGCCGAGGACGAATCCCAACAATCACCATTGCTCGTAGAACACCCTCCAATAGCACTATGCAATGCCTGAAACTCGCCGGCGGAGGCGCCGGTGGGCAGGTGCCAACCTACGGGACAAATACCTCGGCAAGCGCCAGGGTTAGTACCATCCACTCCAGCAGCAACGCCGGAACAACCCACATTACTGCTACTACCATAATAGGCTCCGGATTTCTGTATCGCCCCAGCCCAATCATATAAATACCCGGCGCCGGATTGCGTCGTATTGCGGCAATCCCCATAATACGTATCAGTAAGGCTCGTGATTTTCCCGGTCTGGTCGGAAGAAGACCCCGAAAATGTGGTTTTATCGCACCTGTCCCCAAACTTCAACTCCTGCACCATCCAAATATGACCGTCGGCCAGCTTCTTTACTTTATACGTTTGCTTATTTCCTGACTCCCGGGTATCGGTCAGGTACCAATAATCACCAGTGGCAGCACTGCTACAAGGGTTAAACGCAGCAAACGTCACGGTAGCGCCAGAAGCATGGCAACACGTCGCTACCGAAACCACCGCACTATTGGACGTCGTTGAGCAGGCGCTAAGGGTGTTGCTCACCACCACCGTGTAAGTCGCATTGGCGCTCAAGGCGGCAGTCGTGTAATTGGCGGTCGTGCCGCCGGAGCCGTCCGTCACGTTGTTGCCGTTCTTCTTCCACTGATAGGCCGTGGCATTAGTAGCCGTCACACTTAACTGCACCGTATTGCCGGAACACGTAGAAGTGGCCGCAGGATGGGCGCTGATGGCGGGCTTGGCATACACCGTCACCAACGCATTATTCGACGTGGCCGAACAGGCGCTGAGCCCATTGCTCACCACCACCGAATAAGTCGCATTGGCGTTCAAGGCCGCAGTCGTGTAAGTGGCCGACGTGCCGCCGGTGCCGTCCGTCACGTCGACGCCGTCCTTCCTCCACTGATAGAGGTTGGCATTAGTAGCCGTCACTTCTAACTGCACCGTAGTAGCAGAACATGCAGAAGTGGACGCCGTGGGATGGGTGTTGATGTTGGGCTTGGCATACACCGTCACCAGCGCATCGCTCGAGGTAGCCGAACAGGCGCTGAGCCCATTGCTCACCACCACCGAATAAGTCGCATTGGCGCCCAAGGCCGCCGTGGTGTAATTGGCCGATGTGTAGTCGGAGCCTCCGCTTGTTATATCGACGCCGTTCTTCTTCCACTGGTAAGCCGTGGCATTAGTAGCCGTCACTCCTAACTGCACCGTAGTAGCAGAACATGCAGAAGTGGACACAGGCTGGGTGTTGATGGTGGGGATGGCATACACCGTCACCAACGCACTACTCGACGTGACCGAACAGGCGCTGAGCCCATTGCTCACCACCACCGAATAAGTCGCATTGGCGCCCAAGGCCGCAGTCGTGTAAGTGGCCGACGTGCCGCCAGTGCCGTCCGATACGTCGACGCCGTTCTTCTTCCATTGGTAAGTGGCGGCGCTGCTCGCCGTCACACCTAACTGCACCGTAGTAGCAGAACATGCAGAAGTGGACGCGGGATGGGTGTTGATGGTGGGGATGGCATGTACCGTCACCAACGCATCGCTCGAGGTGGCCGAACAGGCGCTGAGCCCATTGCTCACCACCACCGAATAAGTCGCATTGGCGCCCAAGGCCGCAGTCGTGTAATTGGCCGACGTGTAGCCGGTGCCTTCGTTTGTTATATTGTTGCCGTTCTTCTTCCACTGATAGGTGGCGGCGCTGCTCGCCGTTACACTTAAACTCACCGTACCACCCGAACAGATAGAAGTGGACACCGTGGGATGGGCGCTGATGGTGGGTAGTATACAAGTGAAAGTACCCGGCGCGCCGGTCTTATCGGTAAATGACTCCACCGTGTAACTCGCCGGCACATAAAAATTGCTGCCCGACTGGGTCACAACAGTACCGCCCCCGGTATGTTTAAGTACAATATCATACGGCGGCGTTCCGGTGAACACAAGTTGCGTGGGAGAAGTATATTCCGCCACCGGCGGGTAGTTCGAGGCATAGACGCACGCGCCACCTGTAAGGGCGGGTTTGAAACCCGCCCTTACGGTGGCGCTGAACGTACCTGCGGTGCGGGCATTGCCAACCACCCACACGCCTTTATTGTTGCCGGAATATTGAATTACGGCAGCGCTTCCCGGCGCCGAGGTGGCGGTTAACGTGGCGCCCGGCAACAGCGGCAGTCGCTCCATCTTGCCATTGTTGTTGTAATCCACAAACACCCACACCGAGTCGCTCCACACCTCCACAGGCATGGTGTTCTTATTCCAGCTCACGTCGAAGGTCACCGTCCCGGCGTCCAGCACAAGGTTCGTCACGGTTACGCCGTTCTGCGCCGATAATGCCACAGGACACAAAAAGAGTAGCAAGCCCCACCCCAGCCCTCCCCCAAGGGGAGGGAGTTTGTTTTTTTTAAAGAATTGAGTTTTCATATTATACGAATTGGTACGAATTTATACGAATTATTACGAATTGATACGAATTAATCACTAATCATTGATTTTGTCCTCACCCCCAGCCCTCCCCAAAGGGGAGGGAGCATCGTCCTCACCCCTAACCCCTCTCCTGAAGGAGAGGGGAACATCGTCCTCACCCCTAACCCCTCTCCGGAAGGAGTGGGGAACGCTTCCTCGCTCCCCCTCGCCCTTGGGAGAGGGGGTCGGGGGGTGAGGACGCCGAAAGGTCGCATCCCCATGGGATGCGTTTACGTGTGTGTGGCATCGTTTCTACCGAGCGACACATTCCTGACGGAATGTGAACGCCTCTCTCAATGAACAATTAACAATGAATAATGAACAATGTTGTCTTTCTCGCTTTACGCCTTACCCTTTACGCTTAACTTGCATTTGTCTATTATCTAAAAATCTATTATCTAAAAGTCTGTCTTTAAATCACTAATCACTAACCATTAATCACTAAAAAAAGGGCCGCCGGCTCGCGATAAATAAGAAAGAACGGAAAAACAAAACGTAAAAAAAGAAGAAGAACTAATTGCCGGAAGCCCTTTATCAATGAACAATTAACAATTAACAACGAACAATTAAAATCGGCCTCCCCTTCGTTCGATGTATTCAGGCAGGCTAAGCCTGCCGCGATATCCCGGACAAGGTAAAACCTTGTCCGAACAGGGAATGGCGCGTAGGTGGTAGTGCCACTCAACAGCGCCTGCTCGTCGCCGGAGTCGGCGCCGTGCCAGTCTATCACGGCGCCGGCCGACGACGAGGACGCGCTGAGTACTAAAGAATTTTGTTTTCATAATTTTTAATAATTACACGAATTTTTACGAATTGATACGAATTATAAATTTGTCTATTATCTAAAAGTCTGTCTTTAAATCATTAATCACTAATCACTAACCATTAATCACTAAAAAAAGGGCCGCCGGCTCGCGATAGATGGAAAGAACAGAAAAACGTAAAGAAGAAGAACTAATTGCCAGCAGCCCTTTATCTAAAATCGGCCCCACCCCAGCCCTCCCCAAAGGGGAGGGAATAGATTGCTTCGGGCTTCGCCCTCGCAATGACGTGCTCCCTCCCCTTGCCTTTCTCCCCTCTCCTTCAGGAGAGGGGCAGGGGGGTGAGGCCGGGGCTGGGGTGGGGCTATGGAATTATCGCGCTTTGTATTTCGCTCCAGGGGCCTTTGGCGCCGGTGGTGTTCTCCCAGCGGAGAGCGAAATAAATGGTCTGGCCGCGCTGGTCGTTCTCGAAACTCATGCGCAACGGCGTGTGCGTGTCGAACGACGAATGCACGAGCTGCTCCCAGTTCGTGGGCGGCGTGTCGAGGATCGCCCATATCATATCCGCGCCGTGCACGCCGGCCGGTTTGGCCTTGTGGTCGCTGCCCTTGTCGCGAAAATGGACGTCGAGCACCCCCGGCCCTACCGGGGTGACGGTCGCCTCCACGTAGCTCGTGGGCGGGGGTACGTGACCGCCGCCGCCGCTGTGCCGGGTGGGCAGGCCCATGGACACCAAATCCTCGTCGGCCACTAACGGACTGCTCCTCAAAAAGCCGGTATAGAGCAGCCGGAACATCTCCCGGAACACTATCTCGGCCGCCTCGAGCCGGGCGGTTTTCACCGGCGTGCGCTCGGCCGGGTTTTTCCAGCTGTTAAAGGCTGCGGTGAACTCTTTGAGCGCCGGCCAAAACTTCGTGTCGATCCATTGGCC
>JAIRNV010000150.1 GCA_031257875.1 Dysgonamonadaceae bacterium | reverse complement strand
GGCTAAGACCCGTCAGGGAACGGAATTTCTTTTCGTTGTTGTGATAATCCATATATTTCATTCTGCAAAGATACGCTTGCGCGCGTAATATGCAAAATTTAATTTACATAAACTCTAATTAAAAATTAACACTGTATTTCCGGTTTGTTTTGCCTTTATATCTTTTGATAAAAGCATTTTTCAAGTTTGTTTTGCCTTTGTGTTTTTTTACAAAAGCATTTTTCAAGTTTGTTTTGCCTTTATATCTTTTGACAAAAGCATTTTTCCGGTTGACTTTGCAAAGGTAGTATATTTTATTTAAATACAAAATAAATTGTTATTACAGGCCAGGGCAAACGCATCTTATATTCGTCAGGATTTTCAATAAATAATTATTATTCCAGCCGGCATCGAGTCTTTTTCCTTTCACACTTCTCTTTTTTGACTGTTCATGTCTGATGAGATTGAGAGCAATTCGATTAGGCCTGGAAAAATTTTGGGCGGCATATCCCTCTCTTTTCCGCCGTTCAATACGGCCGTGACCAAAATCATCCTCTATCCGTTCCGATACCGGCCGGGTAAAGCGAACCGTTCGTTCGACATCCTTTTCCGGGTTGCCCTGATTGCCCTTAACAGTTAAGAGATAACCGGCTTCTTTTTCTATTATTGGGGCGGCGATATCCCGCTGACGCCCGTCGCATCTATGGTAACCGGGCATCCCTGAAGCGCTAAAACTTCCGGTAATTCGGGTGTCGCCGTAATTTCATCCGGCTTTTCATCAATCCTGACTTGACCTGAACTCAACTGTTTGGCTTTTGACCGCGCACTGACGGGGTGTAAAAGATGTTCATTTATATAATAAATAATTCACCCCGTTTTTTTCAGTAAATTTCGTTTTTCCGCAGGCAGAGTTACGGGAATCTTTTCCCTGCGCCAATTTCTAATATCTTCGGTTTTAACATTTTCCATTGCCGAGCGGGTACTTTCACTGTTGCAGTTTCCCGTAATGGCTGCAATACACAGGCGCAAATCACTTATCCCCATTGATTGATTACCCCTTACAAGTTCCCTGTATTTGCCAAAACACGATTCAATTATGTCGGATGAACAGCAAACAGTTTTTTCCATTCGCCCGAATTAACATTTCACGGAAATAATCCGACACCTTTTCTTTGACCGCCTGCATATAACAGCCGCCGGTTTCGGCAAAACAGTTCAGCGCCGGTTCTGCAATTTCCGGCATTAAAACCATTGTTTTTCAACAGTGTCTGAATCTTTTCCGGTACATTCAGAATGTAATTTATCTGCATCACAAACAGTCGCAACGGACTTAAAAACGATAACTTTTCCATTTCTTCTTCCGAACAACATCTTCCCGTCCATTAACCGAATCATTTTCATTCCCCACAGAAACAGAGGCGTAAGATTCACAAAACAACTCATTATCCGCTCTGATTGGGCGGAACTATGCGGAACTGTTTGCTCATTGAGAGTTTCGCCCGCATCGCTGCAGGTTCTTTCGTGTACCTCCCAAATGTTTCATCTTTTTCAAGGACATCACGAATTATCAGCGAAAATTTATGGTTTACGTCCTGTATGTGTTTAATGTTTAGACTCTTTGCAGCTTTCCTCAAATTGTTTCCACCATCCGAAACCACACATGATATTTGTGCCCTTTCTATTGATTCCGCAAGCAAATTACCAGTATCAGACGATTTCCATGACTTGCCGACCTGCAAAAGCAGCGGAGTCAAATCCTTAAAGCCGACAGCCCGTTTTTCTGCAACTTTTTCTTCGGGAAACGCAGCGG
Source organism: Dysgonamonadaceae bacterium (assembly GCA_031257875.1). Taxonomy (GTDB): domain Bacteria; phylum Bacteroidota; class Bacteroidia; order Bacteroidales; family Azobacteroidaceae; genus Azobacteroides. The sequence goes on along the minus strand of JAIRNV010000150.1, from coordinate 18,121 downwards.
CAAGCAGTAATTTTTTATCGCCGAACTGAATACTTTCATCTATTATCAAAACCTCCGCGTGTTAAAGTATTCTTTCTCCCTGATATTTGCCACTCCCTGTTTCTTCGTCCGGTTCAATACCGGGGTATGGCCCGGACAGCCCCAATTGATTTATAAATACAGACCGATTGCCGCAAATACCTTTGAAAAATCAAAATATGGAATTATAACAGCCTGAAAATAAACAATATAAATATAAAAACCGACTGCTTTTTTAATTAGTCGGTTAATAGTGATAAAATACTGTTTTGTGAAAATTAATCATTATAAGCAATTTATAATAAAATGATTACGAATTTTAATGCTTCGGCCTTGGTTCCCTGAAATGAAAGGGGCTTACTTTTGAAAATCAAAAATATATCATCTTATTATCAGTAATTTATAAATGAAAAATAACTGTTTCCCAATTTTACCGGACAATAGTGATTTTTTTCTTAAGTTGACGACATTAGGCGACGTCTCACGGCGTCGGGTTTTGCCAGTCATTGCGTGATGCGTAACATCAGATTCATAAGATATAATAAGGTAATAAGGTTTTTCCTTCCTTGCCGTCGGTTTAAACCGGCGGTAACCTTATTTCAACCTGATTTTTTCCAACAAAGCAACCTGAGTAGCAATGAATAATGATAATATCCTCCTGAAATTTTAGTTTATCCGGTAAATATGCGCTATATTTGCACAAGATTTTTTAGACTTTTCGATATGAACAAAGGGATCATCTTATTTTCTTTTATTCTTTCCTTGCATTTTTTATATGCCCGAACCGGAGATAATCAAATACAACTCAATGACATACTTAAACAGGCCTATACTCCGGAAAATGCGGGCGAAATGCGGTCGCTACCCGACGGGGAGCATTACACGATGCTGAGCGCCGACGGCAAAGCGATTCTCAAATATGCCTACAAAACCGGAAAAATAACCGATACGCTGTTTCAAACGGATAAAACGAGGGAAACCAGACTGGAAAAAATTGAAGGGTACGCTGTCAGCAATACGGGTTCCCGCATTTTGGTATGGACGGACAGGGAATTTATTTACCGCCGTTCGTGGAAAGCGAATATTTATGACTACGATGTACGGCGAAATTTCCTGAAACCGTTGTCGGACACGCCGGGAAAACTGCAAATACCGCTCTTTTCACCTGATGGAAGAATGTGCGCATTCGTGAGAGATAACAATATCTGGCTAAAAAAGTTCGATTACGATACCGAATCGCAGGTTACCAAAGACGGCGAACAGGGTAAAATCCTGAACGGCGTAACGGACTGGGTATATGAAGAAGAATTTGCAACAACCCGCCTGATGACCTGGTCGGCCGACAGCAAAATGCTGGCTTTCGTCAAATCCGACGAATCGGAGGTGCCGGTCTACCGGTTTCAGCTTTTCGACGGTTCGTTATACCCCAGTTTTTATGAGTACAAATATCCGAAACCGGGTGAAAATAATTCCGTCGTAGGCGCTTATGCTTACAATACAGATACCGGAGGCACGAAGAAAATGAATATCCCGATGGACGCCGACGGCTACATTCCTGAAATCCGTTTTACGGAAAACGTAGATCAACTGGCAGTTATGACTTTAAACCGGAATCAAAACCGTTTCGACATGTACTACGCCAATCCCAAATCGACCGTCGCCCGCCTGATTCTTCACGATGAAAACGAATATTACATTGATTCCGACTGGATTCGCGCTATCTGTTTTAGCAAAGACCATTTTCTGTATGTGAGCGAAAAAGACGGGTTCGCCCACATTTACCTGTATACCGTCAACGGCATTCCGGAACGGCAAGCGACTGCCGGAAATTGGGATGTAACAGCGCTTTACGGTTTTAATCCCGTAACAAAAACAGTTTATTACCAGTCGGCCGAAGAAAATCCTTTGCGGCGTTCCGTATATAAAACGGATGCAAAAGGCGTTAAAACAAAACTGTCTGTCAATGAGGGAACCAACTCGGCAACATTCAGCAGTAATTACCGGTATTTTGTCAATTATTTTTCAAATACGACAACGCCGACAATTATTACCGTTCACGACGAAAAAGGCAAACGGCTTTTGACTTTGAATGATAACAGGGCTTTGCAGAACGTTTTGAAAACGCTTCAATATCCGAAAAAGGAATTTTTCACCTTTACCGGTCCGTCGGGAGATGTGTTGAACGGATGGATGATGAAGCCGGTCGATTTCAACGCCGCGCGAAAATATCCCGTGCTGATGGTGCAATACAGCGGCCCCAATTCCCAAACGGTTCTGGACAGATACGAAATGGACTGGACGGCTTACCTGGCCGGTACCGGATACATCGTCGCCGCCGTCGACGGTCGCGGAACAGGTGCGCGGGGCGAGGCTTTCCGCAAATGTACCTGCATGCAGTTAGGTATTTTCGAATCGGACGACCAGATTGCAGGCGCTAAATATTTGGGAAGTTTAAACTACGTGGATAAAAACAAAATAGCCATTTGGGGCTGGAGTTACGGCGGATACAATACCTTGATGGCGATGAGCCGGGGAAACGGCATTTTCAAAGCAGGCGTAGCTATCGCGCCTGTTACCGACTGGCGATTTTACGATTCGGTTTATACGGAGCGGTTTATGAGAACGCCGCAGCAAAATGAAAAAGGCTACAATCTTTCTTCGGCTGTCAATTTGGCGGACGGTTTGCAGGGGCGTTTGCTGCTGGTGCATGGCGCTGCCGACGATAATGTGCATTTCCAAAATACGATGTACTATATACAGGCTTTGGAAAAAGCAGGGAAAATGTTTGATATCCAAATATATCCGGATAAAAACCACAGTATTTCGGGTTTTGAGGCGCGGATGCATTTATATCGCAGAATTATTGATTTTTTGAATAACAAGTAAACGAGTAAACTTGTCAACATCGTTTACTTGTTAACTCGTCAACTAAAAAAATGAACAAACCGGAATGGTTAAAAATTAATTTAGGAAACAACCGGCAGTTTTCGGTTTTGGGAAATCTTGTAGAATACCAGGGCTTGCATACCATTTGCCGAAGCGGAAGATGTCCGAATTTAGGCGAGTGCTGGAATCGCGGAACCGCAACTTTCATGATTGGCGGGGATATTTGCACCCGTTCCTGTAAATTTTGCAACACGAAATCCGGCAGGCCTTTGCCGCTTGATCCCGATGAACCTGCAAAAATCGCCCGTTCCATCCGGAAAATGGATTTGAAACATGCGGTAATTACTTCCGTAGACCGGGACGATTTGCCAGACTGCGCAGCAGGACACTGGGCGGCAACCATCCGGCAGATTAAAAAACTGAACCCGCACACCACTCTTGAAGCGCTTATCCCTGATTTCAAAGGAAATACGGATTGTTTGAATACAGTTGTCGAAACCCGTCCCGAAATCATTTCCCACAACATGGAAACCGTTAGACGCTTGACTCCCAGGATACGAAGTGTCGCCAAATACGAATGGAGTTTGGCCGTTTTGCAACAAATTTCAAATGCGCAAATCGCAGCCAAATCCGGATTGATGGCAGGCCTGGGTGAAACGGAAGATGAAATTTACGAATTGATGGACGATTTGTTAAGCGTGGGATGCAAACTTTTGTCAATCGGGCAATATTTGCAGCCTTCCAAAAAGCACATCCCGGTTGAAAATTACGTGCAACCCGAAGTTTTTAACAGGTACGAAAAAATCGCCTACAACAAAGGATTTAACCATGTGGAGAGCGGACCTTTAGTCCGTTCGTCTTACCATTCGGCGAATTTTTTACGCTAACTGATATGCCTGTCTTTTAATAAAATACTTATTTATCGATAGTAAAAACGTATTCAAAAACAGTAAATTCGTACATAAGTTTACGTTATTTGTGCAACAGCACTGCGAAAATTTGAAATGCACTCTTTAATAAATTATATTTTTTATTTCTGCCGATAAAATCGTAATTTTGCAAGCTCAAAAAAAATTAATGAAAATTGCAGCTTTGGTCTCCGGTGGAGTGGACAGTTCGGTTGTTGTTCACCAACTGAAAGAAGCCGGTTATGATCCTGTTATCTTTTACATCAAAATCGGTATGGAAAATACGGACGGTTATATGGATTGCCCTTCCGAAGAAGATATCGAAATCACAACTTTCATCGCTAAAAAGTACGGTTGCCGGATGGAAACGGTTTCCCTGCAGGACGACTATTGGGAGAAAGTAGTCGGCTACGCCATTGATGCGGTGCGCCGCGGCTTGACTCCCAATCCCGATATGATGTGCAATAAACTCATTAAATTCGGCGTTTTTGAAGATAAATGGGGGCGTGATTTTGACAGGATTGCTACCGGTCATTATGCGACGACGACCGAAGTTGACGGCAAAATTTTCCTTTCCACAGCGGCAGACAGGGTCAAAGACCAGACGTATTTTCTCGGACAGGTCGATTATTTGCAAGTTTCCAGGTTGATGTTCCCGATCGGACATTTGCATAAGCGGGAAGTTCGCGCTGTTGCTGCGCGGGAAGGCCTTCCGAGCGCCATGCGCAAGGACAGCCAGGGTATTTGTTTCCTTGGAAAAATCAATTACAACGATTTTATCAGGCGATATTTGGGTGAACGTCCCGGCGAAATTATCGAGTTGGAAACGGGAAAAAAACTTGGAGAACACAAAGGTTTCTGGTTTCATACCATCGGACAGCGTAAAGGTTTGTATTTGAGCGGAGGTCCCTGGTTTGTAATCCGGAAAGATATTGAGCGAAATATTATCTATGTTTCCAACGGTTATGATACGGAAACGCAATACGGCAAAACCGTTAATCTGCAAGGTTTTCATTTCATTACCGAAGATCCCTGGGGCGATTGTCAGGACGGGAAAGAGATTGCTTTTAAAATCCGGCACACGCCTGATTTTACCTTTGGAACTGTCCGGCGTACCGGCGATATTTACCGCATCGAATCGGACGACAAAATCCAGGGAATTGCTGCCGGACAGTTTGGCGTGATTTACGACAAAACCTGCACGGTTTGTATCGGTAGCGGAACAATTTGTTAATGATTAATTTATGATGCAATTTATAGAAACTTATCGTTTGACGGGTGTTTTGGTTGGTTTTGTCACTTTTGTGATTATCGGTTTATTTCATCCCCTGGTAATTAAGGGGGAATATTATTTCGGCGTTAAATGCTGGTGGGTGTTCGCCCTCATGGGAACCGCAGGCACTGCCGCTGCTGTCTGGTTTCACGGCAATACCTTTGTGTCGGTCTCCTGCGGCGTCTTTGCCTTTTCTTCTTTCTGGGGCGTCCGCGAGCTTTTTGAACAGAAGGGACGGGTTGAAAAAGGATGGTTTCCCAAACGGAAAAAATGAGTCAGTCTTTGTTGGAATTATATCTTTCCAAAATTTCATCCCACCCTACGCCTAATTTATATGCCAGAGAATCAATATCTTTTCCGAATTTTGAGGCAATCGAATCCCAATTGATGGAATTAAAATATGCCGGTGATTTCAGGATTAATGAATCGGCAATTATATTGTGTTTTGCAAAGACCGAATCCAGATTTTTTAATTTATACTGCTGTATCCTGTCCAGGTGTTGTTTTATCTTTTTCTGCTGCTGCTTCATCCGTTTTTTGCGCTGTTCTTCTCTTTTTTTCGGTTGATGCGGTGGCGGAAAAGGTTCGAATTGCCGGAACCGGAATCCCCAGGCGTTGCCGATCGTTACATTTGCGTTTCCATCCTCTTTTATAACCATTGTATACGTTTGGTTTGAAAACCGGCACTGGTAATAATTGATTTCATTGCTTTCTTTCCTCTTTTTGAACATTGCCTGTTCGGCGCTGTCGGCATCTTTCTTAAAAGCATCCAAAAATTCGTTCACTAATTTTTTGTCATTCGTTATCCGGATATGAACGGTTTTTGTTTCAACATCCCTGTCTGTTTTCCGTTTGCTTTTTACCACTTCCATATCCACGGATTTGTGTGTTTCGCACTTTTTTATCAAAGCATCCAAACTGTTTTGCGCCGATATTTCAAAAGAAAAACCGGAAAAAATCAGACCCAGCATCAATAATCTTACATTTTTTGTTTTCATTTTTTTTATCATATTAAATAGTTTACTGTTCATACATTAACTCTTGATATTCAAACTGATCAATTAACCGTGCGGAAATCTCTTCCTGCATGGAAACCCTGTAAAGCGACCGTTCGATTTCAGGCCGGATGATTTCGGGATCGGATATTTTCACGCCTTTCCGAATGATATAGCTGCCTTCGTAGGGATTAAAATGCGCTCTGTCCCAGGGATGAAAAATGCGAAGTCCGATTACAAGCAACAGCGAAGCGGCAATGCCCGACCAAATCCAAATCCGTTTCTTCTTCGGCTGCGAGGAAACTTTCGGAGTAAAATCATTTGGTTTTTCATCCCGAATCCCGTTTTCAAAATAAGCGAAAACCGGCCTGTACTTTTGCAAATATTCGGGAATATTTTCCTGTGCGAAAAAAGCATACAGTTCCTGTTCTTCCCGGTTCGAGGTCAAACCTTCGAAAAAGCAGTCGATTAATTCCTCTATTTTTTTATTTTCCATTGTAACCTCCTTTGTCTAAAAGCCAGTCCCTTACTTTTTTCCTTGCGCGGGACAGATTCATTCTGACGGCTTCGGGAGCGCTTCCCGTCAGTGTTGCAATTTCGTTTGTTTCCAGTCCGTCGATGTGCTTCATCCTGAGGATGCTTTGCTGCAAATCGGGCAGGCGGTTGATTATTTTTAGTAGCTGTTCCGCCTCATCCTTTTGTTCCAGGCCGGAATGCGGAGAAAGACCGCCGGCTTCCGTGTTTTCGTCTAAAGCGTCGTATTCCCGTTCATTTTTCTTCAATAAATTCAAACTCAAATGTTTTGTTATCGTCAACGAAAGCGCCGGAACATGATCGTACCGTTCCAAATCGTTCCGCATAGACCACAATTTAAGCAAAACTTCCTGTACGACATCTTCCGCATCGTCCCTGTTTCCAAGCAAACGCCGGGCATACGACAACAATCGGTCCCGCAGCGGAAGAATCTCTTTTTTAAATTGTTCCTGTTCCATGTTTCTTTATAGACAATGTAAAGGCAAGAAACGTAACATTATACTGTAAGGGACTGAAAAAATATAATTATAACTCATGTTACGCATCAGTTGATAATTCATGTCTGGATTGCTTCAGGCTTCGCCTTCGCTGGTGACGGCTGCGGTTATTTAACCTCACCGCGTCATTGCGAACTGCGAAGCAGTGAAGCAATCCAGAGTTGACAATTGTCAATTATCAACTCATGTTACGTCTGCGTAACATGAGTTATAAGTTACGTTGTGTGATGCGAAATAAACAGGATAGGGAAGAGAGCAATATCATTAAAGACGCGGGGAAAGATAAGAAAAACCGCACATGTGGATGTAAACAAAACTCCGTATAACATGTTTTGAGCATTTTGCTGTGTCTGTAATCCGCTGTACCCGAAAGCAGTCCCAAAGGATGCGGCCCGCCATTCACAGCAAAAATTGTCTCGGAATTGTTTTTTTATTTGATGAGTTTTCCAATCGACAATATGCGGCTTATTTCAAGCGACAAATGTAGAGATAATAGTTGAACGGGACAAATAATTTTAATGAAAATTTACTTTATTTGTCGGATTTTTGTTATACCTTTGCCCGGCTAATTCACATAATCTGTTGAATTATAACTAAAAAGCGTTAAATGTTAAAAATGCACAGGTTGAAGCGAATCGCTATAAAAGTAGGCAGCAATGTATTGAGCCGGGATGACGGCTCGCTGGATGTGACGCGAATGTCGGCGCTGGTCGACCAGATTGCCGGGTTACATCGGGAAGGGTTGGAAATTATTCTCATATCTTCGGGGGCAGTGGCTTCGGGTAAAAATGAAATCAAGGTCAAAGGTAAACTGGACGATGTTTCCGCCAGGCAATTGTATTCCGCTGTGGGACAGGTCAAACTGATTAACCGGTATTACGATTTTTTTCGTGAACACGGGATTACTTGCGGTCAAGTGCTTACAACAAAAGAAAGTTTGGGTACGCGGAATCATTATCTCAACCAGAAAAACTGCATAGGCATTATGTTGGAAAACAAAGTTATTCCCATTATGAATGAGAATGATACGATTTCCGTTACCGAACTGATGTTTACCGACAACGACGAACTTTCGGGGATGATTGCCGCCATGATGGACGCAGAAGCCCTGATTATACTGAGCAATATTGACGGGATTTACACCGGTCTGCCTGCCGACCCCGATTCGGAAATCATTCGCGAAATTGACCCTGAAAAAGACATTTCGGCCTGTATTCATACTTCCAAATCGACTTTCGGACGCGGAGGCATGGCCACCAAATACCGGATTGCCCGAAAAGTTGCCCGCGAAGGTATCGAAGTGATTATCGCCAACGGGAAAACCGGGAATATTCTTCCCCGCATTCTGCAAAGGGACCCTGAAGCCGTTTATTCGCGCTTTGTTCCTTCCGTTAAAGCTCCTTCGGGAATTAAAAAATGGATAGCCCATTCGGACAGTTTTGCGAAAGGAGAAATTCATATCAACGCCTGCGCTGCCAAAGCGCTGAGGGGAGAAAAAGCAATTTCTCTTTTGCCGGTCGGTATCGTTTCGGTAAAAGGCGCTTTTGAAAAAGACGATATTGTCCGTATCATTGACGATGAAGGACAGGTAATAGGCATCGGAAAAGCAAGTTACGACAATGAAAAAACGCGGGAATTAATCGGACGTAAAGGCAACAAGCCAGTAGTGCATTATGATTACCTTTATTTAGAATAACTGAATTCAAATTGTCGCCCCCTGTCATTCCCGCGAAAGCGGGAATCCCAAGTAAAAGCGTACGGATTATTATATTATTCCCGCCTGCGCGGGAATAACAGGTCTTGCAACAGCACTGCGACAATTTGAAATTCACCCAACAAACAGGTATGCGATGTTACAAACTGTCAAACGTTATATAGAAAGGAATAATCTGTTGAAGCCGGGCGGGAAAGTCGTTGTCGGACTGAGCGGCGGCGCCGATTCTACGGTTTTGCTGTCTGTTTTGTGCCGGCTCGGTTACGACTGTCTGGCGGCGCATGGCAACTTTCATTTGCGGGCGGAAGAATCAGGCAGGGACGAAAGATTCTCCTCCGAATTTGCCGCATCCCTGCGGGTTCCGTTTTTCAGGCGGGATTTTGATACGCGCACCGTAGCGAAAGAAAGTGGCGTTTCTATTGAGATGGCGGCGAGGAATTTGCGTTACGGATGGTTTGAGGAATTGCGGGAAAATGAAAATGCCGCTGCGATTGCCGTTGCTCACCACCGCGACGATAGCGTTGAAACTTTGCTGCTGAATCTGATCCGGGGAACAGGCATCAGGGGCCTGACCGGAATAAAGCCCCGAAACGGACAGCTTATCCGTCCTTTGCTTTGCGTTTCCAAAGCGAATATTTTACAGTATGCCCAAACGGAAAAACTTCCGTTTGTCGACGATTCTTCCAACCTTTTGCCGGAGTTTACCCGCAATAAAATCCGCCTGCAGGTGATTCCCCTGTTGAAAACGCTGAATCCTTCGATAAACGAGGCTTTGCTGCAAATGATGTACAACCTGAATGAAGCCGCCAGGATTTATGAAGCCGAAATCGAAGAAAAGAAGAAAACCGTATATAATAAGGAGTCGGGGCGCATCCATATTCCTTTGCTGAAAACTTTCCCCTCGCCCGAAACGCTACTGTTTGAGTTGTTAAAAGATTTCGGGTTCGGAAAAGAAGTTATTTTGGATATTCACAAAGCAATTGACAGTCAGTCGGGTAAAACATTTTATTCCGGTACCCACCGACTGGTAAAAGACAGGGATGCTTTTTTGCTTACATCGCATGAGGATGAAAAGGAAAAAGGAAAAATATATTTGATTCAGTCAGGCGAAACGGGCGTCATAAATCTTCCTTTCCAAATGGAAATTACCTGTACAGATGAGTTTACGGTACAGTCACGGGAACATATTGCCTGTTTGGATAAGGACAAACTTCGTTTCCCTTTGCTTCTCCGGAAATGGGAACCCGGCGATAAATTTATTCCGCTAGGAATGAAAGGCTTTCAGAAACTCAGCGATTTTTTCACAAACCGTAAAATCAGTAAACCCCAAAAGGAAAGAATCTGGGCGCTTCTCTCCGGTGAAGATATTGTGTGGGTGGTTAATTACCGGATTGACGACCGGTTTAAAATTGATTTGCACACGAAAAATGCCTATATCCTGAGAATTTTATAAAAATTGCTTGTTTTAATAAAAAAATATGTATCTTTGCAGCCAAATAACCTTGTTTACAGACAAAATAGTACACAACTCCATAAATTTGTACATTAACACATTGCAGGTTGTTCACTCCATAAATGTATTAAGCAGCTTTTATATTAATTAACGGTTAAATTACAGGTAACTTTGCAACGAATTATCAAAACAGGATGATTGTGAGTAAAACAGCGGGAATAAAATACACAAAAGACGTTGCAGGGTATAAACATTATGTACGTATTGACCTGGATATGTATGGGGAAAATCAATTGCTTGAGGACTTTCCGGATTTGCTTGATATAGAAGCCAGGAAAGGCGGTGAAACAATAAGCCTGAATGAATTTAACGAATACATTGACAAAAGAATTGAAAGCAATGTATAAAGTTGGCCAACTCCTAAAATTCTTACCGCATTAGGGTGGGTATTTACCGTATCATCTACACAATCGAAGACAAAATACTGACGGTTAATGTCGTGAAAGTTGACCACCACAGTAGTATTTACAGATAATTTTATAATTTATTTTATGCAGAAATATAATATTTTGCAACTGAAAGAAATGGAACAAAGCAATTTAGTTGCTTTGGCAAAAGAGTTAGGCCTGAAAAAAGTCGATAAATTAGACAAAGATGCGCTGGTGTATCAGATTTTAGACCAGCAAGCGATTGTAAATGCGGCTCTTCAAGCGGCCTCCGGTAAAATCGACGATAACAGGCCGAAACATCGGGGGCGCAGGTCGAAATCGGAACAACAGCAACAAGGTAAAAAAATTACCAAACCGGAAGTCACGGTTCAGGAGTCGGTCGCCGAGCCTGTCGAAGCGCCGAAAACGCCCGTTGAAACGGATAGTTCCAATGTACAGGTAAAAAAACATAAAGGGCGGCCGAGAAAGCGCCCCGACCTGAAGAAAAAAACGGAAGAACCCGCGACGGGCGTCGTCGAAACGCCTCCTGTTGCGGAAACAGAAAATCGGGAAGAAGAAAAAACGTCCTTGAAAGAACCGCCAAAAAAAGTATACCCACCCAGGAAAAAACGGGTACGGATTGAAATTCCCCAGCCGACGCCGGCATTTCGACAAACTCAGCGACCGGAGGGCGAGTCTCTCGAAACACCTGTCGCCGCACCTGTCGAAGCGCCACCCGCAGAGCCTGCCGAAACGCCGGCTGTCAAACTTGCTATTGACACCGTCGAAACATCGAACGCAGAGCCTGCCGAAGCGCCGGCCACTGAACCTGTCGAAGCGCCGGCTCAAAAAGAAGGAATCACGCCTCCGGGGAAACTGGTATTCCGGCATAATCCCGAAGCAAAAACGTTAATGGACGAAGTTTTGTTTTCGCCCAAAATGCTACAGCCGAAACAAAACAATCAACAAAATCTCAAAGTCAGTCAAAACTCGCCCAAGAACAACAGTTTTGAAAACAACAACAATAAATCCCAGGCGGCCCCCAATAATCAAAACAACCAGAGAGAAAAGGACAAGGCGTTTGATTTTGACGGGATTCTGATCGGTTCTGGCGTGCTTGAAATCATACCGGAAGGTTACGGCTTTTTACGTTCTGCAGATTATAATTACCTATCTTCCCCCGATGACATTTACGTTTCGCAGTCTCAAATCAAACTGTTTGGCTTGCGTACGGGCGACGTTGTCGAAGGCCCCATTCGTCCGCCGAAAGAAAGCGAGAAATTTTTTCCCCTGGTAAAAGTGGATTTAATCAACGGCCTTCGTCCCGAAGAAGTGCGCGACCGCGTACCTTTCGACCATCTGACACCTCTTTTTCCCGACGAAAAATTCCGGCTGGTAGCCAGCATGGGTCCCAAGGTAACGGATAAAATTGCGCCCCGCGTCGTTGATTTGTTTGCTCCGATAGGGAAAGGACAAAGAGGACTGATAGTAGCCCAGCCGAAAACCGGTAAAACAATGTTGTTGAAAGATATAGCCAACTCTATTGCCTGGAATCACCCCGAAGTTTACATGATTGTTCTGCTGATTGACGAACGTCCCGAAGAAGTTACCGACATGCAGCGGAGTGTGGATGCCGAAGTGATTGCTTCGACTTTCGACGAGCCTGCCGACCGACATGTGAAAATCGCAGAAATCGTTCTGAATAAAGCAAAACGGATGGTTGAATGTGGCCATGACGTAGTTATTCTTCTGGATTCGATTACCCGTCTGGCACGCGCTTACAATACCGTACAGCCGGCTTCCGGAAAAGTACTGTCGGGCGGCGTGGACGCCAATGCGCTTCAAAAGCCCAAACGTTTCTTCGGCGCTGCGCGAAACATCGAAAACGGCGGATCACTGACAATTATTGCTACGGCTTTGACGGAAACCGGTTCGAAAATGGACGATGTAATTTTTGAAGAATTTAAGGGAACGGGTAACATGGAATTGCAGTTAGACCGCAAACTTTCCAACAAACGGATTTATCCTGCCGTGGATATTGTGGCTTCCAGCACGCGCCGCGACGATTTGTTACAGGACAGGGATACGATCAATCACATGTGGATTTTACGTAAATATCTGTCTGATATGAACAGTCTGGAAGCAATGGAATTTGTAAAAAACCGTTTGGAAAACACCTATAGCAACGAAGAATTTCTGGCCTCAATGAACGGTTAAGACAGTGAAAACAAACCTGGCGCTTTTCTTTTCCTGCTGCCTGTTTTCGCAGGCTTTGCCGGCACAAACTCCTGTACGTGAAAGTCTTTTTACGGATGCTTATACCATTGATTCCCAAAAGGAAGGGGAATTGGATTTGTGTATCGACAACATCAGTTTTTTTAACAATCTCGAAACCGAAGGCGACGTACAAAAAGGTTATACCCTGCCGGGATTTCGCATCTATCCTCGTTTGACATATTATCCGGCTTCCATGATTAAAATAGAAGCCGGTATTTCTTTGTTGAAATACTGGGGTGCGGATCAATACCCTAATTATGCGTATCGCGATATTTCCGAATGGAAAGCGCCGGGCTATCAGTCGGGATTTCATTTTCTGCCTTTTTTCAGGGCGCAAATCCAGCCTGTCCCGCAACTGAACATTGTTTGGGGGCATATTTACGGGGGAAGTAATCACGGCTTGATTGAGCCTCTGTATAATCCGGAACTGAATCTCACGGCAGACCCCGAAATGGGTGTTCAAATCATTTACAATTCGCGCTTTATGCATTTCGACACCTGGGCAAACTGGGAAACTTTCATATTTAAAAAAGAAGCGAACAGCGAGGTGCTAACGGTGGGAACTTCCGCTTGTTTTCACATTACAAACCCACAGTCGTTCTTTTACATAGGTGTGCCGGTTCAGACGGTAGTAAATCACCACGGAGGTGAAATTGATTTAATCTACGGCGAAATGAGTTCTTTGGTAAACAGCGCTGCCGGCCTGCAATTCGGGTTTAATCTAAACAAACCGGTATTCAAATATCTCGGTCTGAATCTGATGGGAGCCGGTTATAAAAGCCTGTATTCGGAAAAACCGCTTTTGTTTCAGCAAGGCTGGGCTGCCTGTTCCAGTCTGAATATCAGGTTTTGGGATTTTGACCTGAAAGTGAATGTGTGGCGGAGCGGCGATTTCATCAACCTGTTTGGCAATCCTGTTTTCGGAAATGTGTCCGCCTCAAAGGAAAACTGGAATTTTCCCCGAATCACGGTTTTTAATCCGGGAATTAAGTATGAACGGAAATTTGGCGCCGGACTTTATTTTGGCGCCGTGTTTGAAGGATTTATTGCCCCTGAGTTTACCGAATATGAAGGAACTGTTCCGGCAAAAACGGGAAAATATTTCGGCTCTTCCGCCGGATTGTTTTTGCGGATTAATCCTTCCATTGTTTTGAAAAAATGAAATTTTTTTTGTGCATTTGACTGCGTCGATTTTCAATTCAAATTGTCGCACCGTCATTGCGAACTGCGAAGCAGTGAAGCAATCCGGACATGAATTATTAACTGATGCGTAACATGAGAGTATAATTACGAATTACCTGTAATCCACCGGCTCAACATGCGTTCTTCCGCGCTAAATTCCGCCCCTACTTTTACAATTTTGCGTCCGTCGGCGATATACGGTATCAAATAACCCGTATTGTCGATTTGTTGCAGCGCATCTTCCGCCGTGCCGTTAGTATCCATTTTGAACTCGAAGACAAAAACTGTATCCGAAGTTTTTACCACCGCATCGGCGCGGCCTTTGGCGCTTTTCACTTCCGTTTGGACAAACTGTCCCATCAGCGTGAACAGCAGATAAAAAACCAGTTGATAATGCCGTTCCGAGCGGTCGCTCAAATCGTAGGGAATAGAGGCGAACATGGCCTGCATGCGGCTCATAAAACCGTCAACATTGCCTGCCCACAAATCTTCTATAAAATTGCCCGCATAAAATTCATTTAATAAGATGCAGTCGGCGGGCGCGTAGGCAGGCAGTAAATTGCGCAGGAAACCGTACTTTACTTCTTCGTTCGGGAATCCCAGATAATATTTGTTCAATTGCTCATTATAGCCTTTGATTGTCAGATAACCGCTTTGATACAGTACCGGAATCGGGTCTTTATTATCAACGCGGTAATCGGTTAAAAATTCGGCAGTAGCCGAAACCTGACCGTCTCCTATTTTCCGTATGTCAAAATTTATGTCTTTCAGCATTTTAACCAGGAAGGTAGGCGTTCCCGTCTGATACCAGTAGTTGGCAAAATTTTTATTTTCAAATGCATTCAACAGGCTGTGCGGGTTGTAAATATCTTCCGTACCTTCCATATCTTCACAGAAACGGTAACCGTCATAATGTTTTTTCAGTTTAGCAAGTGTTTCTTCGTAAGTCAGTTTTTGTTTTTCGGCAAGAGCCGCTATTTCCGGATGAAAATTTACGGTAAGCTCCGTTTCGGAAATGCCGCAAATACCGGAAAACGTGTTACTCATACTTATATCCCGCAACTGGTTTAAATCGCTGAAAATGCTGACTTTTGAAAATTTGGTAACGCCTGTGAGAAAAACAAAACGCAGGTAAGCATCGGCGCTTTTGAACACGCCATAGAAACCTTTCAATAAGGTACGCATTTCATCGTTGACGCCCGGCCTGTCCATTGTGGCGATCAGTGGAGTGTCGTATTCGTCTATCAGCACAACTACTTTATTTCCGGTTCGCTCACAAGCCCTGCGAACAAGTCCTTCCAGACGGCTGGCAATGTCTTTTTCTTCGGCGTCTTTGCCCCATTGCTCTTCCAGACGGTGTAATTTTGTATGCAAAGTGTCGTGAAGCGATTGTGCACCGGTGTAAACGCCCACGTTAAAATCAAAATAAAACACCGGATACTCCGTCCATTCCTTTTCCAGACCGGCAATCGCCAGACCGGTAAATAATTCTTTCTTTCCAAGAAAATAAGCCTTGAGCGTGGAAAGAAAAAGGCTTTTGCCGAAACGGCGCGGGCGACAGAGAAAATACGGTTTGCCGGTTGTTGCCAGCCTGTAAATATATGCCGTCTTATCTACATATAAATAACCGTTCGTACGCATATCTTCAAAATCCTGCATACCAACGGGCAATTTTCTATTGTTTGACATAATTTCGTTTTTTAATGATTTGGCAAAGATACGATACCGGTTATTTTTTACAAAATATTTTCCCTGTAAAAATTATCGGCTTTTAATGCGTTGCCATGAAATCTTATATAATTGTTTTGTAATTTTGCAGCTAAACTATTGTTAAAATGAAGATGAAAAAATTTTTTACTTTCTTTTTCGGGTTAATCGGATGGAAATCCGTGTTGAATGTGGAAATCCCTTCAAAATGTGTGTTTTGTGTGGCTCCGCATACCAGTAACTGGGATTTTATTCTTGGTATTATTTTTTATAAATCCATGGGTGGAACGATTCATTTTTTAATAAAAAGAGAATGGTTTTTCTTCCCGATGAATGTGATTTTTAAATCTTTGGGCGGAATTCCGGTGGACAGGAGCAAAAAATCGTTTATTTCCGAACAAATGGTAACTTTATTTCATTCCAATGCGTATTTCCGACTGGCGATTACGCCCGAAGGTACACGGAAAAAAAGTGCAAAGTGGAAAACCGGTTTTTATTATATCGCTCTGAATGCAGGGGTTCCGATTACTTTGGCCTATATTGACTATTCCAAAAAAGAGATCGGCGTAATCAAAAATTTTTATCCGTCAGGAAACGAAAAGCAGGATATTGAAGAAATCAAACAGCATTATCTCCATATCAGGGCAAAGCATCCTAAAAAATTTATAATCAGCAATGAATGAATTGAGAGTTAGCCTTGTACAGGCAGATATTGCATGGGAAAACAAAGAGAAAAATCTCAAATATTACGGCGATCTACTGGAGGCGCTGGCCGGAAAAACCGATTTGGTTGTTTTGCCGGAATTTTTTTCCACGGGGTTTTCCATGCGCGTGGGGCATTTGGCGGAAACAAACGATGACCGGACAATCTCGACAATCTGTTCCTGGGCAAAAGATTTAGATGCTGCCATTTGCGGCAGCTTCCTTGCGCAGGGTGATGCCGGTAAAGTTTTTAACCGCGGTTTTTTTATCACCCCCGGCGATTCGGCAGGCACATCAACTTTTTACGATAAACGCCACCTTTTCCGTATGAGCGGAGAGAATGAGCATTTTTCCGCCGGCGACCGGAAACTGACTGTCCCGTACAAGGGATGGAATATTCGGCTCATTATCTGTTATGACTTGCGTTTCCCTGTTTGGACGAGAAATCTCGGTAACGAATATGATTTGCTGGTTTGTCCGGCAAACTGGCCGGCAGTCCGTTCCAAAGTCTGGCAAATTCTTTTGCAGGCGCGCGCTTTGGAAAATCAGGCGTATGTTTGCGGAGTGAACCGTATCGGAGTCGATGGCAGCAATACTCGTTATCAAGGCGATTCGGTACTCCTTGATTTCAAGGCGATTCCTGTTATTGAAACGGAACAGAATTTAACTTCCGTTGTGACCGGCGTTATACAGAAAGATGCATTAGCGGATTTCCGGAAGAAATTTCCGGTTTGGATGGATGCGGATGGGTGGCCACTTTTTGGCGCACATTCGGAAATATCTTTGCTGTAAAAACCTGAATCATGGCAATTAATTACCGGTTTACGACTATTTTCTGATTGCCTGCGATAACATACCCTTAGTAATGCGAAATAAACAAGATATTGCAGTTTTAATCTTTTCCTCCGTGTCCCTCCGTGAAATCCACTCCGTGAAACTCCGTGTTTAATAATTTTTACAACACGGAGTTTTTCACGGAGTGGATTTCACGGAGGGACACGGAGTTGATTGTTACATGTGATTTATTTTTTATTCCTTCAGCTAAAGGAACGAATAGCTTCCTTTCCGCAAAAATCGGCGGAGCTAATCCAAACCCAATTCATTCCTCCGCAAAAATCGGTGGAGCTAATTCAAACCCAATTCATTCCTCCGCAAAAATCGGTGGAGCTAATCCAAACCCAATTCATTCCTCCGCAAAAATCGGCGGAGCTAATCCAAACCCAATTCATTCCACCGCAAAAATCGGTGGAGCTAATTCAAACCCAATTCGTTCCTCCGCAAAAATCGGTGGAGCTAATTATACTAAACTCGGTTTGTACGTGAGAATAATTTTGTAACGTAACTTTGCCCCAAAAAGTCATGCTACAAATAGAGATAAAAGAAGGAGACAGAGAATCCCTGCAAGAGGGGAGATACAATCAATTACACCCGCGAGTAATGCAGAAGCATAATGCATTATGGATGAAACATAAAGGGATGTCAAACCGTCAAATATGCGAAATGGAAGGGATCTGCAACAATACGCTGCTGTCGTTTTTTAGAGAGTA
>JAIRNV010000073.1 GCA_031257875.1 Dysgonamonadaceae bacterium | reverse complement strand
AAGCTGCTTTGCTTCGATGATATTCCACTGCTTTCCGCACGCGATATTAAACGTTGGATTATTTTTAAGCTGCATCGACAAGTCTCTGAAGATGATATGATTGACCAAATGTTTGAGCGTCATTGCAGACGGCAGGCTGACATTAATAACGCTGGGGGGGTAAACAAATTTTAATCTGTTAAAGTAGAATTAATTAAAATTTTTTTTTAGAAAATGAAAAAAAACAAGAACTTTTTGATGTGGACGGTGTTATTTGCCTTGTTCACGGTAACGTTGCATTCGGTTGCAGACGCAGCAGCTAAGAATGCGTATTATGCGCCTGTGCCTTCCCTATTCTGGTCAGGTGGTTGGGACAGTGATTGGAGCAACAAGGACAGTGTGATCATTGTCGAGACCACGCCTCCCAATTTTGTTGACACCATAAAGGAATATACGGCTGTTGTTCCCTATGATGCAAAGTATCTCCGGCTTCATGTCAAGTGGGATTCGGTGGGAAACCGCAGCAACGGTGCCGACACGCTACCGGCAATTGTTAAAAACGGGAATGAACAGATTTGGGCCGACATGGATAAAAGCAGCGCGTCTTCTTGGTATGACAGCGTTTATGTGGTCCAGTTTAAGAGTAAGACCGATTATGACATTAACGGCACTTTCGGGTTTGATTTGCCTTCCGCTCTCGGTGGCGGTACGAAGTCGTACAGCCTTAAAATTTCCAGGGCTCAGGCAAGTACGGTCAGTACACTCAAGTATTTGACCGTGGCTCGTACTAAAGTGGCTACACCTACTGCGGAGAGTTGGAAAACAGCTTTTGAGCATGTAGCTGACGATAAGAGCAGGGACAGCGTGCTTCTGGACAAGTTTGATGCTACCTCCCCGGTGCTGTCCGGCAAGTATGTTGCCAATGCAGTGTCGATGCGGGCGATAAGGTTACTCTCCGTCTGGAGAAAACAAGTCCGCTGAGTACGGTTGTTGTTAAACAGAAGGGAGGACGAGATTTCGGATTATCATACGCCATGGGGCGAGTCCCATCCCGTATATGACATTGAGCCGGATGCTCAGGTCGAAATCAAGGTAACCGCTCAGGACGGAGTAACGGACAGTGTTTACAGGGTTGTCGTGTATTCCCGACCGGTTGAACAAACTAACCAAGGAAGTGGCGAAAAGTTGGACTCCGTATCAACCGGCATTCCACACTTTGGAGACCTTTGGCTGCAGGACGCTGATGATAATTATTACAAAACTGATTTTGATACGACCTATCAGATGAGTAAAGGAGGGGTACATAAATTGAATTTGAAAGCATCCGTCCCTGCAGGCGTCAATCTTTTTGTCGGATATACATGGAGGGTAGACAGCGTCAGCAATGGCAGCGACAGTATATGGACCGTTTACAGCAACGGGAGCGTACAGGCATATCCAGCAGGAGACACCGCTTTTATAGTCAGGTTGCTGAATAATAAGGACGGTCTGCTGAAGACCTACAATATAGCGCTAAAACATCCGGACTATTCCCTGTCGCGTTTTGTCCTGAGTAAGGACGCAGCCGGTAGCACCCCCATGGAATCGGACAGTGAAGGCCGTTACACGGTGGAATTTGACGTAGATTCGGTTTACCTGTCGTTTGCCGCAAACGATACCTCTTTCAACAGTGGTAATTTTGATGTGGCGGCACTGGGAAAGGTTGGCAGGAAAATAGAGGTTAAAGATGCAAAAGAATATGAGCATAAGTACAAACTGGGGCTGGAAGAAGCCGGTCTTAGCAGGACTTTCCTGTTCACCGTCCAAGATGGAAATAACAGTAAGAAATATACGGCGGTGGTAAAGAGGACGATTGATTTCTCTCTGAAAAATTTTTCCTTGAAAATCGGCGATAAAACCGTAGATGTCGATCCGAAAAAGCTCGAAGCTGTAAAGGTACCGGCGACTGTGAATTTTGTGGATATTGAAGTGGAAGCCGATCCGGTATCGGATCTGGTCACCGCGGTTAAATCCGTGGTTGGCACTGACGGCAGCTACGTTGCCAGGGTCAGGCTATATGTCAAGGCCGTGCGGATGAAGGCGAAAAGGAATATAAGGTTAGCTTGCTGACTTCCTCAGGCGACGCTTCCCTGAAGCGTCTTCTGGTAACGCCGGGCGAGCTTGCCCCGGCCTTTGATCCCGAAACGTATGAATATTCGGTGAGTGTACCCCATGTACAGGATTTCATATATTTTGTCACGGAACTCTCCAATGAGTATGCGAGCGTTTCCGGTGCCGGCGAATAGGAACTGGCAGTCGGCGAAAATCACTTTACGGTTACGGTAACCGCCGAGAACGAGACGAAAAAGGAATATCATATAACGGTATTCAGGGCCGACGACGAAACGGGTATTTTACCGCTTTCGGCTTCGTCCGCACAGGTATATATCAGCGGCGGGGTACTGCATATAAGCGCTTCTTTGGCTGAACGCATTGACGTCTATACCGCCTCCGGCAGTTTGCTTTACAGCCTTGACAAGCCAGCAGGAAAGGTATCCCTTCAGGGGCTTCCGAAAGGAATTCTTATCGTGAAAGGCGGTTCCGGCTGGGTAAGGAAAGTGGCTATATAGCATTGAGTAAAAACAGATAAAAAAAATGTTGCCTCAGTGATGCGGCAACGTTTTTTTTTATCTGTTTGTATAAAAGGATTATGATAACGGCAATAATAAGCGGGGGAATGACGGGGCGCGACAACATCAATGCAACAATTTGAAATACACTCATTTACACATGCCGTCTTCATTCAACAAACCTCCCCAAAAAGCGTAGCCGCCGAGGCGTCCGATATTTTTACCGTTACCAAATCTCCTACCCTGTATTTTCCCTTGTTGAAAATAACAACTTTGTTCTGTGAAGTCCTCCCGAACAACTGTTCGCGGGAACGTTTGGAAAATCCCTCGACCAAAACTTCAAAAATTTTACCGGCATCCTCTTTATTCCGCATCAGAGAAAATTCCAGTTGCAAAGCAATAATTTCTTCCAAACGGCGCACTTTTTCTTTTTCGGGAACATTATCCGGAAAATGCCGAGCCGCATACGTTTCGGGGCGCTCGGAATATTTGAACATAAACGCCGAATCGAATCCGACTTCCCGCATCAACGAAAGCGTTTCCCAATGGTCTTCTTCCGTCTCGGAAGGAAAGCCGCAGAACAAATCTGTGGAAATCGCAGACTCGGGAAGAATGCGCCGGATGGCTGCAATTCGTCCTAAATACCATTCCCGCGTGTATTTCCGGTTCATGGCTTTCAAAATACGCGAGCTTCCCGATTGTGCCGGCAAATGAATCTGTTTGCAGAGATTATTGTATCGGGCGATAACCTCCAATGTTGCATCGCTCATATCTTTCGGATGTGAAGTCGTAAACCGGATTCTCATTCCGGGAACTTCCAAGGCTACCAGTTCCAGTAAACGGGGAAAATCAACGGTTTTTCCCTCGTTTTTCCACAAATAGGAATTTACATTTTGTCCCAGTAAGGTAACTTCCCTATAACCTTGCTCTTTCATTATCCCGACCTCCCGCAGGATACTTTCCGCATCGCGACTCCGCTCACGCCCGCGTGTATAAGGAACAATACAATAGGTACAAAAATTGTTGCATCCGCGCATAATGGAAACAAATCCCGAAATTTTTACGCCGGAAATTTTTAGCGGAATGACGTCTTTGTAAGTTTCCGTCGTTGAAAGTTCCACATTAATCGCTTTTTCGCCTTTTTCGACAGTCGCAATCAAATGCGGCAAATCCAGATAGGAATCCGGCCCTACAACCAAATCGGCATGATGATTCGTAATCAGTTCTTCTTTCACCCTTTCGGCCATACAACCCAGTACGCCAACAATCAATTTTTTGTTCTTTTTCTTCAAAGATTGAAAAAACTGGAGCCGGGAAAGCACCTTTTGTTCGGCGTTATCTCTTACCGAACAGGTATTTACAAAAATTGCATCGGCTTCATTAATATTGTCGGTTGTTTCAAATCCATCCATTTGCATAATGGAAGCAACCACCTCGCTATCGGCTACATTCATCTGGCAACCGTATGTTTCAATGAAAAATTTCTTTAATCCATTATTCGGCAAACAATTAAAGTCGATATCCACGCCTTTTCCCATATAATAACACCTGTTTTAAACTACTTTTTTTTTATATTTAACATAAAAAGATTAAATTTTTTACAAAAATAATTTGTTTATAAAAAAATTATATTACCTTTGTACTTGAAAAACGTAAAATTTTTTCATAGTTAAGGTTTTGGTTAAATGGGTTATGAGTGGCTGCGAAGTCACTCATAATTGTTTTTAAATGTATCGTTATTTATATTTCATGTTTTTTTTGTACTTTTGAGGTGCAAAAATACTTATATTTTATGGATAATTTATCAGAATATATTCCTTTATTAATAATAGTTGCTTCGGCTATTATTTCAATCGTACGGAAAACCAAGCAGCAGGCAAGAAAAATCAGTTTGCCTGAAGACATACTTGAACCCGAAGAACCGCAACCCTGTTTCGTGCCGGAAAAGCCGATTGCCGAAAAAAAACTGGCGGCAACGCCGATTTATCACAAAATCCGGACTCCTGCGAAAAAAGTACCTGCCGATTATAAAAAAAACATCGAGATGCCGAACGTTGATGAATACGAAAGCATCAGCATAGATCTTTCCGATCCGGAAGAAATGAAAAAGGCCGTTATTTATTCCGAAATTTTTAACAGAAAAGATTTTATTGTACCTTTGTCCCCGAATTTTTGAGAATTAAGGAATAAATCAACTCCGTGTCCCTCCGCGTCCTCCGTGGTAGAATATTAACCTCGGAGGACACGGAAAGACACGGAGTTGATTATTCATGTTATTTATTTTTTATCACTAAGTTCAATTTTTAATAGAAAAACATGGCATACAAAAAATTAACGGCTGAGGAAGCGGCCTCACTCATTGCCAACGGCGATGTGATTGGATTTAGCGGTTTTACAGCCGCCGGTTGTCCGAAAGTAGTAACAGCAGCATTAGCTAAAAAAGCGGAAGAAGAGCACGCGAAAGGAAATCCTTTCAAGGTAGGAATGTACACCGGCGCCTCCACCGGCGATTCGATTGACGGAAGTTTAGCCCGCGCCCACGCAGTCCAGTTCCGCGCACCTTACCAGTCTTCAAAAGACATGCGGACAGAGCTAAACAACCGCGATGCACAATATTTTGATTTGCACCTGTCCGAACTGGCGCAATATCTTCGTTACGGATTTCTTCCAAGACCCAATTGGGCTATATTGGAAGTATGCACTATTACCGATGACGGGAAAATTTATCCGACTTCGGGAGTGGGTATCGCTCCAACTGTGGCGCATCTGGCCGACCGGATTATTATTGAACTGAACCGGTATCATCCCGAAGAATTAGCGGGAATACACGATATATACGAACCGGCCGATCCTCCCGTACGCAGGGAAATTCCGGTTTACACGCCGGGCGACCGGATTGGCGTTCCTTATATTCAAGTGGATCCGGGAAAAATTGCAGGTATCGTTGAAACTCATCTTCCCAACGAAGTGGGCGCTTTCACGCCTTCGGATGAAGTGACCAATCAAATCGGGCAAAACGTGGCCGATTTTTTGTCCGCAGAAATCAAAGCGGGACGGATTCCGGCTTCTTTCCTTCCCGTTCAATCGGGCGTGGGAAATGTGGCAAACGCCGTTCTCGGCGCTATGGGAGCCAGCGAAGATATTCCCCCTTTTGAAGTTTATACCGAAGTAATTCAGGACGCGGTTATCAAGTTGATGAAAGAAGGAAATGTGAAATTCGCCAGCGGTTGTTCGCTAACTTTAAGTACACCTGTTTTAGAAGAAGTTTACCGCAATCTTTCGGAATTTAAACCCAAATTGTTGCTCCGTCCGCAGGAAGTTTCCAACAATCCTGAAATCGCGCGCCGTTTGGGATTAATTTCCATTAACACGGCTTTGGAAGCGGATATTTTCGGAAATATCAATTCTACTCATGTTTTAGGTACAAAAATGATGAATGGAATCGGCGGATCGGGCGATTTTTGCCGGAATGCTTATTTGTCGATTTTCACAACTCCGTCCACAGCTAAAAATGGGAAAATCAGTTCAATCGTACCCATGGTTTCGCATGTCGATCACAGCGAACATTCCGTGAAAATCCTGATTACCGAACATGGAATTGCCGATTTAAGAGGCAAATCACCGATTCAACGGGCGGAAGAAATCATTAACAATTGCGCAGATCCGATTTATAAGGATTTGCTGAGAAAATACCTGCATCTCGGACAAAAAGGCCATACGCCCCAAAGTATGTCGGCAGCTTTGTCTTTCCACAATACTTTCAACAAAACCGGCGATATGCGATTGGTGGACTGGAATATGTTTATTAAATAACGTAACTTTTTTATTATGAATAATTTTGAAAAAAGGTACGAAAAAGCGCCTGTATCAATTTTTACGGATGCAGACATAGCTTCTGAGTTGGTAGCCAAGCAAATAGCCGCCCTCATTCGAGAGAAAGCGGAAAAAAACGAAACTTGCGTATTGGGATTGGTTGCCGGGTCCACAGCCATAGGCGTTTATGAACAGTTGACGAATCTGCATAAAAAAGAAGGACTTAGTTTTAGAAATGTAATCGTTTTCAATATAGATGAATACTATCCGATTGCAAAGGACGAATTGCAAAGCAGAGAGAAATACCTGCACGAATATTTGCTGGACGAAATTGACATTCTACCCGAAAATATTCATCTAATTCAAGGCAACCTGACAAAAAAGGATATTCCCGATTTTTGCCTCGAATATGAAAATAAAATCAAAGATGTGGGCGGAATTGATTTGCAATTGTTGGGTTTGGACAGCCGCGGGCAAATCGGGGCGAACGAACCCGGTTCGATGTTCAATTCACGTACCCGCTTGATTAACCTGGATTATTCGACACGGATGAGAGCTGCCAGCGATTTTTTCGGCGAAGAAAATGTTCCCGATTATTGCATTACCATGGGACTCGGAACCATTATGGAAGCAAAAAAAATCATTCTGATGGCCTGGGGAGAGGGGAAATCCAAGATAATTCGCAAGATAGTGGAAGACCCGGTTACGGAAATGATGCCGGCTTCCATCCTGCAAAAACATCCGAATACATCTTTCATTTTTGACATGTCCACCGCTGCCGATTTGACTCGAATCAAAACGCCCTGGTTGACAGGTTCCGTCCGGTGGTCGAACAAAATGATTCGGAAAGCCGTATTCTGGCTCAGCGACAAATTAGACAAACCGATTCTCAAACTTACCGAACGGGACTACAACGACAGCGGTTTGGGCGAATTGATTTCCGAAGCCGGTCACGCTCATAAGATAAACATCAAAGTATTCAACGACCTGCAACATACCATCACCGGTTGGCCCGGCGGAAAACCCGATGCCGACGACAGTACCCGTCCCGAAAGAGCGACGCCGTTTCCCAAACGGGTGGTCGTTTTCAGTCCGCACCCCGACGATGATGTAATTTCGATGGGCGGTACGCTGGCGCGACTTTCCGAGCATGGACATGAAGTGCATGTTGCATATCAGGTATCGGGAAATATTGCTGTCTTTGACGATGAAGTTACCCGTTTCCTGGATTTTGTGCGCGACGTCGCTCCTGCTTACAATTTCAACAAGGAAAAAGCGCAGGCAGCTTATCTCGAAACACTGGAGTTTTTCAAAAAGAAACGTCCGGGACAAATTGATCTTCCGCAAATTGCAACTGCTAAAACGGCTATCAGACAGGGAGAAGCCCGTTCGACCTGCCGCTATCTGAAAATTCCCGAAAACCATGTGCATTTCCTGGATATGCCTTTCTATGAGACCGGTACGGTCAAGAAAAAACCAATTGGTCCCGCAGACATTAAAATCATTGTCGATTTGCTGCAAGAAATGAAACCGCATCAAATCTTTGCCGCCGGTGATTTATCCGATCCCCACGGAACGCATAGAGTTTGTTTTATGGCTATTTTGGAAGCTTTAAAAGAACTGAAACACGAAGCATGGCTCAAAGATTGCCGCTTGTGGCTGTACAGGGGAGCATGGCAGGAATGGGACATAGCCGAAGTAGATATGGCTGTTCCGCTCAGTCCCGAAGAAAGCCGGATTAAACGGATGGCAATTTTCAAGCACCAGTCGCAAAAAGATCGCCCGTTATTCCCCGGAACCGATCCGCGCGAATTTTGGCAACGCGCCGAAGAACGTAACATAGATACTGCTGTGAAATACGATAAGTTGGGGATGGCTGAGTATCAGGCATTGGAGTTGTTTGTCAGGTATCATTTTGGGTGGTGATGTAAAAAGTATGCTATTATAAAAATTTGGCAAACAGGGAATAAGTATGTATTTTAGTTGAATGCAAATAAAAATCACACTTCATTGCCCCGACTGCCAAAGCACAGAGATAAAGAAAAACGGCAGAA
>JAIRNV010000220.1 GCA_031257875.1 Dysgonamonadaceae bacterium | reverse complement strand
GACGTTCACGGTCGATTTTTAAAAACTGTTCGCAAATGCGAGAATCCTCCTGGTGATATTCTAATTTTCTGTAATCTAACTTTTTAAGCTCCCTGTAAATCGCCGCACGAACAATCTGCCCAACCGAGGGCACATCACCGCGACCGAAAACCGAATTTTTGCTCTCTTTGCGGATGTCAGTCTCAAAGATTCTTATCAGGTCGGGACGATTCTCCAAAACACTGTCAATCAACGCTAATTCAATATCAGTTGCCCAGTTGGGCTGATCAAATTTTAATTTCAAGGGTTCAAATATCTGCATTTTCATTATTTTGTTTCTGCTACAATTTATATGCATAAAAATAATACTTTGGGGGAACTCAAACAAATCTATTTTCTGAACAGCAGACTTTATAGACAGACACTATTTAATGCGCCCTTTTAATGTGCCTTGTAGCCCTTTTCCCGTCCTTGTGCGTTAATATTCATTAATTTTTACGAAGTATTTTGTTAATTTTTATTAATATTTTGGTTTTGTCATTTTTTTTTGGTTGCTTTGCAATCGCAACCATTTTTGCTATGTGGTTTGCTGTTTTGATTTTGGTACAGTGCTATGTACTTTTTTTCTTATAGACCTGTTATTGAGGGGGTATAGCACCGATTTTATTCGACCTTTTCATGACAGTTTTTTTTATATACGGTTATAATTTTATGGAAAAAAAGTTTTTTTTGTTTTTATTGTCCCTGTGTGTTTGCGGGGTAGTTAATGTAAAGGCCCAGGTTCGTATCGGCGGTGACAATGCCCCGCATCCTGCGGCTGTCCTGGACTTGAATCCAGGTAATACGGCAGATGCCAAAGGGGGGCTTTTGTTTCCGCGGGTCAGCCTGGCTTCTGTGGAAGATACTGTTTTGTTTGGCGCCGGTATTGGTCTGGTACCGGGACTTGTGGTTTATAACACGAATGAAGCCGATACGGAGATCGGTTTTCTTGTCAAAGGGCTTTATGTTTGGCAGGGCCAGGAATGGCTGTATCTCGGCGGTGAAAGTTTGAAAACGCTCCCGTATGGCGGTTCTCCTTTTAAAATTCTGGAAGAATACCGGTTGTTATGGTTTGGCAGGGATGGTAAATTGGAGGTGCCGGTGGACTTGTCAATACCTGACCTGAGTGAGTATAAGGCAAAGTACACTTGGCATTTCAAGGATCAATCGGGGAACGAGGTAGGCGTTATAACTACATCGACCCCGTCTCTGCGATTACCGGACAATCAGGAAGGTCAAGTTCTGGAAGGGAAAGTATACCGCCTTTATTGCGAGGTAAGCCTGGTGGGGTTTAAGACTGCCGAGACTTATATAGGTGATGCGGTTTACGGTATTGGTGCATGGATCGGTCCCGGTGAATGGCTTAACGTTGCCAACGCCAACGTAGGCGCCAACCAATCCCTTTCTTTGTGGGAGCAATTGTCCGAAGACCACAGGTCTGCTTATAATCGCACGGTCATGGGCGACCGTTTTCAATGGGGACGGTTGCCTGACGGCCACGAGCGTATGGACAGTGAAACGTATGGGCGTATTGTCCCGAAGAATGAACTTGATGACAAAGGTACTCCTACTGGCGACGCTTACGGTAAGTTTGTCGCGGTTCATAGAGGTGAAGGTGAATGGCGTGAATACCCCGATGGTATGACCTATTACAACTCTGATGAGTCCATAAATGTTGATGCTACAAATCCAATGAGGTCAGGATGGTATTGGCGTACAATGGAAAACGCTACTCTGGGGGTTGACCCGTGTAGTCCTGCTATGGATGGTTTCCCCGGCAAATGGTTCGTGATGACCGAGTCTCAGTGGAATTTGATTCGTGCAAACAATCGCGTTGGGGAGTTGGATATGGGAATTGCAAGGGGCATCGCTATATATCCCAACAAGAATTCGAAAGAGGATGTTGTTGACATATCCTTTTATTTTCCGATTGGCGGCTTTCGAGACTATTTCGGCGGGGACAACCCAAGAGGCGTATATGATGGTACCATGCGGTACACAGGCTTGTGGCTAAACTCATACGGCAGTTCCCTGACGGAGGCAAGAGTGATGATCGCTTCAAGCGATGGTGATACTGTTAGTGACGCGTATCGCAGTTACGGCTATCCTATTCGGTGCGTATCGGAATAATTTTAACGCATAGTCCTTTGTATAAAAGGTTTAATTAATGAGAAAAGTATTTTTTTTATTCTTGTTGTCCCTGTCGGTTTGCGTGGCGGTTAATATAAAGGCCCAGGTTCGTATAGGTGGTGACAATGCTCCGCATCTTTCGGCTGTTCTGGACTTGAACCCCAGCGATACGGCAGATGCCAAAGGGGGGGTTTTGCTTCCGCGGGTCAGGCTGGATTCTGTGGAAGATAGCGCTGTGTTTGGCGCTACAGTTACACTCGAACGAGGGCTTGTGGTTTACAACCTGAATGGCAACGAAGCCGGTCGTCCACCGGAAGGAGTTTATTGCTATGACGGTGAAGAATGGCTACTTATCGGTGGTGCAGGCGCAAAAGACGAAGGTGGAGAACTTGATTATCAGGGTCCCGGTTTTTTAATTTCCACGACACCCAAAGTGCTGTGGCTGGGCAGGGATGGCGAATTGGGTGAACAGTGGGATGTAATCATGCCGGATTTGAGCGGCTATGCGGTGAAATATGTTTGGTATTTTGTGGATACGGTAACTCAACAGGAAGTTACAAGCTATGTGGTTACAAACCGGCCGGCATTGCAGATACCGATTGGGCAACAGGATGAAATTAAAAGAGGGAAAGTCTACAGACTCTTTTGCGCAGTGCGTGTGGGGAAAAATAATTATGAAACGGAGCGGGTTGATGCGGGTAAGGTGGTTTACGGGACAGGCGCCTGGATCGGTCAGGAAGAATGGCTAAATGTCGCCAACGCCAACGTGGGTGGCGACCAGTCCTTAACGTTGCAGCAGCAGTTGTCGGAAGACCACATGTCTGCTTATAATCGCAAGGTCATGGGTGACCGTTTCCAGTGGGGACGGTCGCCTGACGGCCATGAGATTGCGGGCAGTGAAAGCCTGAACGAAATCGTACCGGTATCCATGCTTGACCCCATCACTGGCCAGGCAAAAGATAAATATATCGGTAAGTTTATTACCGCCGACGGCGGGGGCGACTGGCGTCTTTACCCGACCGGTATGCCTACAAACGAATTAAGGAAAAATTGGTATTGGCGGACGATGGAAGAACCGGATACCGGTGTTGACCCGTGTAGTCCTGCGATGGGTACTATTTCCGGCGAATGGTTCGTCATGACCCGCTCCCAGTGGAATTTAATCAGGGAAAATAATCGCCTTGCGTGGCTGAGTACAGTGAATGTGAGGGGTGTTGCCGTGTATCCGGGAAATTCGGACAACCCGTCATTTTACATCCCGATGGGCAACATCCGGATACATACAGGCTCGTTCTTTCCGTCCAATTGGGATAGTAACTCGTGGTACACCTGTTTGTGGTTAAATTCACTGTTGACGGACTTGACAAAGGCGGACATGTTAGAATGGAGTAGCTCCGGATCCGAGTGGGACGTGTCGCAACCACACTACCGCATTGACGGCGCTCCTATCCGGTGTGTATCGAAATAATTTTAATTGTTCTTCCTCCGGTCTTTCCGGAAGAGCCGGAAAAAAAGTATTGCTAATTAAAAATAAGTACAAAGCAGTAGTTTATATTATTTTGTAAACACGAAGACGCAAAGGCACAAAGGCACAAAGATACAATGTAATATTTTTATAAGAACTTTGTATCTTTGTGTTTTTGTGTTTTCGCGTTTACAGAAATATAACTTAATTTTTTTACGCATACTTACATTAATCGAAAAAACGGGAATTCCATGATAATCCGCACATTTTTACACGCGATTCCCGCCTGCGCGGGAATGCAGGGTTGTTGACCGCGATAATTTGAAATGCACTTGCAATTATATGAATTGCAGGGTTACAAAATGGGTTACAAGGTGAAAAAAACGGTAATACGGGCTAAGTAATGCGAAATAAACAAGATATAACAGTTAATAAAGTGTCGTCCCTGCGAGACTTGGCGGGCAGGCAACCGTTCAGTTCAGGCCGTAAGCTAAAGCATACGGTTAATAAAGTATCATCCCTGCGGGACTTGGGGTTGCACAACTTTACGGTATTGCAGTGCTTGTCCCGCAGGGACAGCACTTTATTAACTGTTATATCCTGTTTGTTTCGCATTACTTAGTGTTTTGCAAGGCTGGAGCCTTGCTTTTAACTTGGTTATCAATTACGAACCTAACTGTCTGCTATTCAAATATGGGAAAATATAGATCGTGCGACTTTTGCATCTTTGTGGTTTAAATAGAAATGTTACACATTTGCATTCTGTCATTCCCGCGAAGGCGGGAATGACAGAATGCAACAATTTGAAATGCCCGTAATTACAAATATTTCATTCCGTTTTATGCATAAGCCGGAAAAATTTACGTATCTTTGCAAGCCTTTTGCGAAGAACATCGAGATAAACACAAATATTCCCACACTATTTAAATCTGTATTTATGTCCGAATTCAAACTTTTTTATAGAAAGGATGATACGGTTAAAGTTAGCCGCAGCATCGAATTTATCAAACAAATTCCGGAAAATAATATATTATGGATTGATTTGAACGACGTTGATGAGGCCATTGAGTTCCAACTGGAAGACTACCTGAAAATCTACATCCAGGAAGAGGAAGAAATGATTGAAATCGAAACGTCTTCCCGTTATATCGAGACGCGCGACACGCTGGTCGTGAATACCAACTTTCTGTTAGGCACTTATGACAAAAATCCGGTTTCTTTCATTATGAAAAACAATATCCTCATTTCGGTCAGAAGCGAGGATTTGAGTTCTTTCACCGAAACCGTGAAAAAAATATTTGCCAATCCGCACAACTTTACATCCGGCTATCATATTTTCCTCGCACTGCTCGAAACCCGAATCGAATTTGATGCGGATATGATTGAGGAAATCACGATGGAAATTACCAACATGAGTAACAGTATTCAGGATGCAGACGAAGACGCTTTATTGGAAATCAAAAACTTGCAGGAAAAAACCATGATGTTCCGCGAAAATATCATCGACAAACAGCGCGCTGTTTCCAACATGTTGCGAAGCAGCCTTGTCCCCCGCGAACTGCACGCGAAACTGACCATTTTGATTAAGGACATTAATTCCCTGCTGGAACACATCCGGTTCAGTTTCGACCGTTTGGATTACCTGCAGGATACTTTCCTCGGTTTGTTGAATATACAGCAAAACAAGATTATCAAAATATTTACGATTATATCGGTAATCTTCCTGCCGCCCACCCTGATTGCAAGCATCTACGGGATGAATTTCGACGTGATGCCCGAATTGCACTGGAAATGGGGATATGCGTTTTCATACCTCTTAATGGCGATTTTTATAGTGGCATTCCTGTTGTATTTCAGGAAAAAGAAATATTTTTGAGAAAATGAGTAAACAAGTAAACGAGATAACAAGTAGACACGCATCTCGTTTACTTGTCTACTTGTCAACTCGTTTACTATAATTTAACAACATCATGAAAAAAAACATTTTTATTTTAGTTGCATTTGCAATTTTATCAGTTTCCTGCGGTAAAAAAGAAACTGCCGAACTGACAACGGCTTCCGGTTTACTGGCTTCCAGGTTTGAAACGACTTTAGACGGCGGACAAACAACACATTTGTACACAATCAAAAATGCAAACGGCATGGAAGTTTGCGTTACCAACATCGGCGGACGGATTGTTTCCGTTTGGGTACCCGATAAATCGGGAAATTTCAGGGATGTCGTACTCGGTTTCGACAACATTCAACCCTATATTCCGATTAAAACCAATTTCGGAGCCATTATCGGCCGTTACGGCAACCGTATCGCCGGCGGGAAAATGACGCTCAGCAACAGGGCTACCTACAGGCTCAAGCAAAACGACGGGAAAAACACCCTGCACGGGGGAGTGCGCGGTTTTCATACCCGCTATTTCGATATCGAACAGCCGGACAGCGCTACTTTGATTTGCCAATATTTATCCAAAAACAATGAAGAAGGTTTTCCCGGCGACATGCTGGTAACTGTAACCTATTCTCTTTCAAATGACAATGCGCTTCATATCAATTACGAAGCGGAAGCCAATCAATCGACCGTCGTAAACCTCACCAACCATTCGTATTTCAATTTGTCGGGCGACCCGAACAGTACGATTCTCGACCATCTGCTTTTTGTGGACGCCGACAGTTATACGCCGACAAACGACGAATTAATTCCAACCGGCGTTATCGCTAAGGTAAAGGGTACGCCGATGGATTTCACAGCGCCGAAAGCTGTTGGAACTCACATCAATGACACAACTTTTGAAGCCGTTAAATTTGGCAACGGCTACGACCACAATTACGTATTAAACAAACCCGGCGACATGAACCGTTTAGCCGCCAAACTGGTTTCCCCGGTTACCGGAATTGCTCTGGAAGTTTACACGACCGAGCCGGGATTGCAGGTTTACACGGGAAATTTCTTAGACGGTACGGATACCGGCAAAAAAGGGATTGCTTACAATTACAGAACCGCTATCTGCCTGGAAACGCAACATTTCCCCAATTCGCCGAATATTCCCTCGTTTCCGACAACGGAACTGTTTCCCGACAGCATCTACCAGACGCAAACAACTTATAAATTTAAAAATTTAAAGAATTAAAGATTTAAAAATTAAATTCTTGAATCTTTAAATCTTAAATTTATAAATTGTCTATAAAGATATAATTTTATAGACAATTGTAAAATATAAAAAATCACCATCAATTCAGGGAGAAAAAAAGCTAAATACTAAACAGTTGAAAATAAATACGCTATAAAAATAGGAAAAATAAAAAATCCGGCTAAATTTGCAAACAGAACACAAGGAAAGGGCCTCAGCCCCCAAGTTATGGGTGCCGAGATTCTAACTACAGTGTTCTTTCATTTTAGAAAAATAAAAGCCGCAAGGGAGTTGAGATAACTGATCCTTGCGGCTATTGTTTTTACTGCTGTAAAATTAAAAATAATTTATTGAAATACAAATAAATACTGCTATTTTTTTCATACCGGCGCCATTTTTTACACTGTTTTTCCTCTCATGGAAAGAACAGGAAAAAATAAACAGTTTATCCTCTCCATGCGAAAGCGTATTGAGGGAATATCAACGGGT
>JAIRNV010000213.1 GCA_031257875.1 Dysgonamonadaceae bacterium | reverse complement strand
CCACTGATGACCGGGATAGTTTTACGACAGCATTTAAGAATGAAAACCATCTTGTGGGGAAGAAATATACGGTTGGCATAGAGTGAAATAACTGCCGCTTGAGACACCGTATCCGGCGGTCATTCCGTAAAACCTGCCGTTTTTCAAAGAAACTGTTCAATCATCTTAAAGCTTTCAATCTCGCTTTTTTTTACATCAATTTTGGATTTGTTTGAATCGGCATACTTTGGAGAACACCACCGAATGCGAACTGTTGTACATCCACACTAAATGTAGAAAATAGACGCCCCCCGACATTATGCACAAAAAATCAAATATTGTGCATTTTTTTGTGATTTTCTTTTTGTTTTCAAGAATAATGCTTACCTTTGCGGCGCAAAATATCGAAAAAATTCTTTATATTATTAATTAAAAAATAAAAATTATGTCTGAAATTGCGGATAGAGTTAAAAGTATTATCGTTGACAAATTAAGTGTTGAAGAATCTGAAGTTACCAATGATGCAAGTTTTACAAATGATTTAGGTGCAGACTCTTTGGATACCGTAGAGTTAATAATGGAGTTTGAAAAAGAATTTGGTATTACAATTTCTGACGACCATGCGGAAAAAATTACGACCGTCGGCGATGCGATTACGTATTTGGAAAAAGCAGGTAAGTAAAAACAGAATTTCAATATCGTTATGAACTTAAAGCGAGTTGTCGTAACGGGTCTGGGAGCAATTACTCCGGTAGGAAACAATGTAAAAGAAACATGGGGATCCTTGGTGAATGGAGTAAGTGGTGCCGGACCTATTACTTTATTTGATACGACAGATTTCAAAACCAAATTTGCCTGTGAAGTAAAAGATTTTGATCCGATTAACTACTTCGATCGCAAAGAGGCGAAAAAATTGGATAGATATGCGCAATTGGCTATTGTAGCGGCGAAAGAATCTGTTGAAGATGCGGGAATTACTCAAGATGGAATTGATAAAACGCGCGTTGGCGTTATTTTTTCTTCGGGTATCGGCGGATTATCTACTTTGGGACAGGAAGTAGGTTTCTATTATCAACATCTGGAAATGGGTCCGAAATTCAACCCTTTTTTCATTCCCAAAATGATCGGCGATATTTCGGCCGGTCAGATATCAATATTGTACGGATTTCAGGGACCTAATTTCGGTACGGTTTCGGCTTGCGCTTCCTCGACCAACGGAGCGATTTCCGCATTCGACCTGATTCGTTTGGGAAAAGCGGACATTATTGTGACGGGTGGTGCGGAAGCAGCCATTACTCCTGTTGGCGTAGGCGGATTTAATTCGATGAATGCTCTTTCTACACGGAATGATTCCCCGCAGACCGCTTCGCGGCCGTTTAGTGCGAGCCGGGACGGTTTTGTGATGGGAGAAGGCGCTGTAAGTCTGGTATTTGAAGAATTGGAACATGCTTTGACGCGCGGTGCGAAAATCTATGCCGAAGTGATTGGCGGCGGCGAATCGGCAGACGCTTATCATCTTACGGCTTCCCATCCGGAAGGTTTGGGCGCTATTTTAGTAATGCAAAATGCATTGGCCGATGCGAAATTAACTCCCGATGCGATAGATTACATCAATGTGCATGGGACTTCAACCCCGGTGGGAGACCCTTCGGAAGTCAAAGCCATTAAAGAAGTATTCGGCGAACATGTTTATAAATTAAATATCAGTTCGACCAAATCAATGACCGGCCACATGTTGGGAGCTGCCGGCGCGGTGGAAACATTGTCCTGTATTTTGTCGATTCGGGATGGAATTGTTCCGCCGACTATCAATCATGCTCCTGACGACAATGATCCGGAAATTGACTATAATTTGAATTTTACATTTAATAAAGCTCAAAAAAGAGATGTGCAGATAGCCTTGTCTAATACCTTTGGCTTCGGCGGACACAACGCTTGTGTTATTGTCAAAAAAATATAATTAAAACCGTCCGATGATTTTCTTTAGGCTTATAAGACTTTTATTTAGTCCGAAAAAAAATGCTTATTTTGCTTTAAGGAAATTATTGGGTTTTTTTCCAAATAATATTTTATTTTACGAAGAAGCTTTACTTCACAAATCGTCTGCCAAAACTTTGGGTTATAGCAACAATAACGAACGTCTTGAATTTTTGGGTGATGCAATTCTCAGTGCAGTTGTTGCCGATATTGTTTTTAAGAAATTTAAAAACCGGGACGAAGGATTTCTTACCAATACACGCTCCAAGATTGTAAAAAGAGAAACGATGGATAAAATTTCCTGCGAATTGGGACTAAGTAAATTGGTTATATCCTCGTCGCAACTCTTCACACAGAAAAACCATATTTCGGGAAATGCCTTGGAAGCACTTATCGGCGCCATTTATTTAGATCAAGGGTACCGGAAAACTTATCGTTTTATCAATGAAAAAATCATTAAACGGTTTATCAATATTGATGCATTAGCCCGAAAAGAAGTCAATTTCAAATCTAAATTGCTGGAATGGGGACAAAAGCAGCGCATAGAACCAGAATTTCATTTACTGGAAAATTTCACGGATAATGAACATAATTCGGTTTTCCAGAGTCAGGTGTTTTTGAACGGCATTTTGGCCGGAGTCGGAACAGGTTATTCCAAAAAAGAATCCCACCAGCAAGCCGCTCAAATGGCGCTTAAAAGAATCAAAATGGATAGAAATTTTGCAATCAGAGTTGGAGAAAAACCGATTAATGATGAACACAATTGAACGCATTTCAAATTGTTGCAGCGCTGTTGCAAGACCTGTCATTCCCATGCAGATGGGAATCCCACGTTGTCGCGTTCTGTCATTCCCGCGAAAGCGGGAATCCCGTGTAAAAGCGTACGGATTATCACAGGATTCCCGCCTGTGCGGGAATGACAGGGCGCGACAATTTGAAATATCCCCACACAATTGACCATCACTTTCTTTTTTTGTAAAAAAACGCACGGAAATTTTGCCAATTCAAAATTAAATTCTATATTTGCACCCGCAAACGAGAAACGGGGTCCATTCGTCTATCGGTTAGGACACAAGATTTTCATTCTTGAAAGAGGGGTTCGATTCCCCTATGGACTACAGAATAACAAAAACAGATTAAAAATAAGCAATTTACAGAGATGGCAAATCATAAATCAGCAGTAAAAAGAATTAGACAAACATTAACGAGAAGATTGCGTAACCGGTATTATGCAAAAACGGCAAGAAATGCAGTGAGGAAACTTCGTGCAACAACCGGAAAACCCGAAGCGGCGGAACTTTACAAAAAAGTAAGTTCGATGTTGGACAAACTGGCTAAAAAGAATGTTATCCACAAAAACAAAGCGGGTAATCTTAAATCCAAATTAGCTTTACATATCAATAAATTAAATTAAATTAAATTAACTAAATTGTTCATAATGCAAAAAGGAAAGAGCCGGCCGGAAGGTTGGCTTTTTTTATTGCCTGCATGAGTGCATTTTAAATTGTCGTATTCTGAAAACGTTGTCATTCCC
Organism: Dysgonamonadaceae bacterium; assembly: GCA_031257875.1. Taxonomy (GTDB): domain Bacteria; phylum Bacteroidota; class Bacteroidia; order Bacteroidales; family Azobacteroidaceae; genus Azobacteroides. The sequence continues at coordinate 7,969 of JAIRNV010000213.1, read as the reverse complement.
GCATCGTCGTATTCTGTCATTCCCGCGCAGGCGGGAATCCCATGTTGTTGCATCCTGTCATTCCCACGAAAGCGGGAATCCCATAATAATTCGTGCGCTTTTACGTGGGATTCCTGCTTTCGCGGGAACGACGGGATATAACAATTTGATTTGCACCTGCATCATATATTTCTGTATTCCATATTTTTATATTAATTTTGCAAAAAATACACATTTAATTATAAGTAAAAATATGTTGAAGTACAAACGAATCCTCCTCAAACTCAGCGGCGAATCCTTAATGGGAACCAAACAATACGGCATTGACGAAGACCGCTTGAAAGATTATGCACACCAAATCGGTGAAATTGCCGGAATGGGCATTCAAACAGCCATCGTTATCGGCGGCGGAAATATTTTCAGGGGTTTGTCCGGTACAGCCCAAGGCGTTGATCGTGTAAAAGGCGATCAAATGGGTATGCTGGCTACCGTAATTAACAGCTTGGCGTTGAGTTCGGCGTTGGAACGGGAAGGCGTCAAAGCCCGCGTGTTTACCGCCACGCGTATGGAACCCATCGGCCGTTATTATTCTAAAGAAACGGCTATCGAAGCGTTGCAAAAAGGCGAAATCGCTATTGTTTCGGGAGGCACCGGCAATCCGTTTTTTACCACCGATACGGCTTCCGCCCTGCGCGGTGTCGAACTGGAAGCGGAGGTCATGTTGAAAGGAACCCGCGTAGACGGCATTTACACAGCCGATCCGGAAAAAGACCCTGCCGCCGTGAAATTCGATGAAATCACTTATGATGAAGTTTACCGTAGAGGTCTGAAAATCATGGATTTAACAGCAGTCGCTTTGGCACAGGACAATAAGCTACCCATCATTGTTTTTGATATGGATACGGTTGGGAATTTGAAAAAAGTATTGTCAGGGGAAAAAACAGGAACTTTAGTGCATAATTGATTCCCGAATTTCAAAGAAAAATCTTATATTTGCAAAAAAATCTTATTATCATGGTTATTAAAGACATCGAACAGCGTGCGGAAGAAAAAATGCTTCATTCCGTGGTTTATTTGGAAGAAGCGTTGTCCCGTATTCGTGCCGGAAAAGCAAACGTGCATATCCTGGACGGAATTAAAGTGGAATATTACGGAAGTATGGTTCCTTTATCCAATGTAGCGAACATCTCGACGCCCGATGCAAAAACGATTACGATCTTGGCGTGGGAAAAGAGTATGATAAAGCCGGTTGAAAAGGCGATTCAGGATTCGGATGTGGGCATTACGCCCGAAAACAACGGCGAAGTTATCCGTTTGGGAATCCCGCCTCTGACGGAAGAAAGACGTAAACAACTGGTGAAACAATCGCGCGCCGAAGCCGAAAACGCTAAAGTAGGCGTGCGGAATGCCCGCCGCGACGCCAATGACGCAGTGAAAGCCGTAACAAAAAAAGGAACTTCCGAAGACGACGGAAACGAGACGGAAGAAGCCGTTAAAAAACTACACGACAAGTACATCAAAAAAATTGACGACGTACTGAATGCCAAAGAAAAAGAAATAATGACGGTGTGAATTGAAAGCGCTCGTAGTCAAAAACACAGGCAGTTGGTACCGGTTGAAAACCGAAAATGGCCGTTTGATGGAAGCAAAATTGAAGGGAAATTTTCGATTAAAAGACATCAAAAGCACTAATCCGGTAGCTGTCGGAGACCTTGTTCTGGTTGAAGAAAATCCCGGCGCTACTGCTCTTATCTCCGAAATCGAAGACCGGAAGAACTATATGATTCGTAAGGCTTCCAACCTATCCAAACAGTCGCATGTCATTGCGGCGAATATCGACCGGGCTTTCCTGATTGTTACCGTCAATTACCCCGTGACGACGCTGACTTTTATTGACCGTTTTCTTGCTACGACAGAGGCTTACCGGATTCCCACCTTTATTTTTTTCAATAAAATCGACTGTTATTCCGGCGAAGAAAAGGAATATATGGGCGCTTTGATTCATCTTTATCGAACCGTCGGTTACGTTTGTCATTCGATTTCCGCCCTGGAAGACAAAGATTTATCTTTTATGCAGGATTTGTTGAAAGATAAAATTACATTGTTTTCGGGACATTCCGGAGTAGGTAAGTCAACAATTATCAACCGCTTGATTCCCGACGCCCGGCAAAAGACACAGAAAATATCAAACTATCACAACAAAGGGATGCACACGACTACTTTTTCGGAAATGATTGAGTTGCCGGAAGGTGGTTATATTATTGATACGCCAGGTATTAAAGGTTTTGGTGCGTTTGATATGGAAGGCGTTGAAATTTCACATTATTTCCCCGAAATATTCCGGTTTTCTCATGACTGCAAATTCAACAATTGCAGCCATCGCAAAGAACCCGGATGTGCAGTGCGGAAAGCGGTGGAAGCGCAATACATCAGCGAGTCGCGCTATCGAAGCTATTTGAGTATGATGGATGATGAATCGGACGGGAAATACCGGGAGGCTGGCGGATAACAAGAGTATAACAAATAAATAATGCAAAACAACAAAAAAATTAGAATTAACAGGTCGGTTGTTTTACAGGAAATACAAGACCAAAGTATCATTTTTGTCGGTTTGATATTGTATGCCTTGGGTTGGACGGGTTTTCTGCTGCCCAATGGAATCACAACAGGCGGTGTGACCGGTATAGCGGCCATCGTTTACTTCGGCACAAAAATTCCGGTCGGGATTACCTATTTCTGTATCAACGGCGTTTTATTGTTGCTTTCCATTAAAATATTCGGATTTAAATTCAGTTTCAGAACCATTCTCAACGTAATAATTATCGGTTCCCTTTTGTCGCTACTGCAACCCTGGATCAAAGAGCCGCTTGTCAAAGGAGAGCCGTTTATGAACTGTATCTTGGGCGGCGTGTTGTGCGGAACAGGACTCGGACTGGTTTTCAATTACAAGGGAAGTACGGGTGGAACCGACATTATTGCACTCATTATCAATAAATACCGGAACATTTCTATCGGTAAGGGATTATTAATCTGCGATGTAATTATCATTTCTTCTTCTTATTTTGTTTTTCAAAGCATTGAAAAAATCGTTTACGGATTAGTAGTGATGGGAGTTACGTCCTACACTGTTGACATGGTTTTGAGCGGCGCTCGCCAGTCGGTGCAATTTTTTATTTTTTCCGATAAATATGCCGAAATTGCCGATACGGTTATTCAAGATGTGCATCGAGGCTGTACCATTTTGGACGGCGTCGGTTGGTATTCTAAAAAATCGGCAAAAGTCGTTGTCGTATTAGCTAAAAAAAACGAATCGGTAACGATTTTCCGCATCGTAAAAAATATTGACCCTCATGCGTTTATATCCCAAAGTTCTGTAATTGGCGTCTATGGGGAAGGGTTTTTGCAGATAAAATAATTATGCGATAAATAAGGGTCATTTCAAATTGTTGCAGGGCATGCAACTCCAAATCGGCGTAGCTTTAGCCGTATTGTTATTGAATCGAAGATAGAAAACCGTCGCTTTGCGCTTTAAAATCATACCATTAACGGCCTCTCGCGCAGTATCAAATTAATTGGCTGTCCGATCAAATTTTTTTACTGTTTTGCCTATTGTTGTAATCAGTTGTTACTAAAATTAATTTACAACTTGAAGCTGCGCTTTTTTATCTGCTAAAATTTTTGTTGTTCAGCAATGATTTTTTAATTATATTTGCAGCTTATATTTAATAGAATATTTATTGTTTAACATTCTAAAATTCACATCACATTATGGATATGACAAATTATTTCTCAGGTGAAAATTTATATGGTGATAATTTTACCATAAAAGAAATAGTACAATGGTATAAGGAGGAAGAGGAAGCTTACGCCGATATGTATGGAAAAGAGGCGTCGGATAATATCTACAATAATAATTTGGATATTTTGTTCGGATATAAATATATTCCACTATCGGAGCATACTATGTATAACGTGTTGGGGTTTGGTTCTTCTTGGGGATATGAACTTTTACCGATTATAAACCAAATAGAAAATATTCACATTATTGATTCTTCCGATCAAACGGTATCGAAAAAACTGGGTAATGTGGCACCGAAATATTTAAAAGCAACTATATCCGGGAAAATTGATATTCCTGACGAAACATTCGACTTAATTACATGCTTCAGTGTATTGCACCACATTCCAAATGTGACTTTTGTGGTATCCGAACTTTTTCGCGTATTGCAAAAAGGAGGCTATTTGCTGTTACGAGAACCTATTAATTCGATGGGCGACTGGAGGAACAATAGAGAAGGCTTAACGAAGCACGAAAGAGGTATTCCTCCCCAATATTTAAAAAACATCATCCTTTCTCATAAATGTAAAATAATTAAACTTACGTATCATCATTTTGTTTATTCTTTTTTGGTTCGAAAGTTGCATTCTCCAAAATTTCTTGACAGTAAATGGTATTTAAAATTAGACCGGATTTTGTCGGAGTTATTTATATGGAATTATCATTATCACCCTAAAAATTATTTACAGCGAATAGCGCCTAATTGTGCGTATTATGTCATAAGAAAACTATAAAAGATACCTCAAAACGAATTTGAAAAAAACTTTTGCGTATTATTTATTTCGTGTTACTAATTGCGAAATATTTTTTGTACTTTTGCTCAACATTAAAATGTATAACGATGAAAATAGAAAAGATGGAAACTCTAACAGACAGAAATTACTGGAAAGAATATTGGAAAAATTATGAATATGGAAAAATACCTTCAGAAGTTCCGTTTAAAAAATTCTTACCTAAATTACACGAAATAAACAGTTTTATAGAAATTGGCGGTTTTCCCGGTGTTTATGCCGCTTACTTTTACAAACGGGGATGTCCCGATGTATCGCTACTTGATTTTTATATAGACAAAAATATAGTGAATAAGTTTGAAAAAATCAATAATATTCCGGAAAATACTATAAATTGTATTGAGTCTGATTTTTTCCAATTTGAAACAGGCAAACGTTATGATTTTGTATTTTCGTACGGTTTTATTGAACATTTTGAAAACACGAAAGATGTTATAGCACGTCATTGTGCATTGATGAATCCGGAAGAAAAAGGACGGCTTTTGATTTTGTTACCAAACTTTCGGGGATTAAACGGATGTATACAGTATCTTTTTGATAAAAAAAACCTGAAAGCGCATAATCTCAACAGTATGAACATCACGTTGCTGAAACAGACAGTAACTGAATTGGGATTAAAAAACATATCCGTGGAATACACCCGTAAACCGATGATATGGCTTGAACCGAAGAATAAAAATATGCTGTTGCGTAAAATGGTGAAACTGTTAAGTTTCATATTAAAATTATTTCCTGTAAGATGCCGGTTGTTATCGCCGTTCATTATGATTTATGGCGAAAGTGAACATGAATAATACAAAAGAATGTTGATTAAATTCGCTTAAATTGCCTGTTTTATCTTGAGACCACGATGTTCAGCTTTTACTACGAAAAGCGGACGGCCCCGCCATACCTGGAATTAAAAGCAGAGGTTCACCGGATTTTTGAACTGATAAAGGCCAGGGAATATGAGCCGTATACATCGCTGTATGCAATGCGGGAAATCGGCAATGAAAAGGACCAGGAAAAACGGGAACGCATGGCGGCCCTTGTTTCCGAATACGGCATTAAGGTACTCGATGAAACCGATGAGGCAGATCATCTTGCGGCTTTGTATGTTCAGGAAAAAGCAATCTCCCCTGCCTGGGAAACGGATGCGGCGCATATTGCCATAGCCACGATCAGCGGTTTGGATTTTATAGTGAGCCTGAATTTCACCCACATAGCCAGGCCCTGGACTATTGAGCGGGTCAGGCAGGTAATTTTCGGGAAGGTTATCAGCCTATCGGTATTTACAAACCAGCGGAGGTTTTAGAGATTTATGAAGACGATACAGGAATACATGAATGATCCCCGGCTTCTCAATGATCCGGGAATGGCGGAAGCGTTAGAACCTGTCCGGGAGATACACGCCGCCAGACTAATGATTCAGGATGAAACAGCCGGAATGACGGCGGTGCAAAAATCGGAGTATCTTAAAAAAAACATGTTTGCCATGTTTGCCAGCATGGGGCTTCCCCCTCCGCAAATCGTCAACCTTTCCGGCCAGGTCAAGAGAAAAATCCTTTAGATCCTGCCGGGTTATAATGTCCAGAGTTCGGCCCTTAAAAGCCGGTTCCCTATGCTATGTCGTGGGCTCATCTCTCCCGAACATAGGGGGAAGCCGTATAGTCCCAGAATTCCTCTCGGTATCTCTGTTTTAAGCCACTTGGCAACAACGAAGAACCCAGGAGCTTGCTCCGGGGTATGGACCACGCCTTCCAAAATTTTGCAACGGTCTTCGTATTCGCCGAGGTTTGCCTTGAGCAGCCTTAAGGCCAGGGAGGGATGAATCCACTTTGCGTTGATCGTCGAAAGGACAATATCGGCTGCCATATCCTGTGTTTGATCATCCGTTGATCTATATATATTTATACAAATTTTGGCAGGAGGATCCAATCCGTGGCGGCTCCCTTTTTACCGAAATTTCACTTTTTTTTATTCTGCTTCTCACAATCAACCCTCATCATGATGTCAAGTTTAATACAGAGGGAGGGCTGAATGAGGATTGCGTATTTTACCGACACTTACCACCCGGAGGTGAACGGGGTGACCAATACCCTGTCTAAACTTGAGTCATATCTGGACGAAAAACGGATCCACCACAGGATCTTTGCCCCGGCTTACGAAGATGAAGATCTGCTTCCCCTTCGGGAAAACCGGCATTCCGCTTACCGGATCCTGTACCGCTTCAAGGGGGTAAAAGCGCCGTTCTCCCCGAAGAGCCGTTTGGCCTTTCCCGCGTTCCGGAAAATTGATGAAATCTGCGACGGCTTTCAGCCGGATCTGGTTCATGTAACGACCGAACTGGGAATCGGCTTCCGGGGTATGCGTTACGCCCTTACCCGCGGCCTTCCCCTGGTCATGAGCTACCACACCAACTATGGGGAGTATCTGCGCTATTTTAACCTTCAATTCTTCAAGCCGCTGCTGGAAAAGTACCTGGCCTGGTTTTACCGTTTTGCCCATCGTATCCTGGCCCCCTCCCGGCATACCCTGGAGGACCTTTTCCGCAGGCGGTACCGGAACCTGGGCCTCTGGTCCCGGGGCATAGATACGGCCCTCTTTAATCCCGGATACCGGAATGAAGAGCTGCGGAACCGGATCGGAAGGGGCCGGTGTATATTTCTCTATGCGGGCCGCCTTTCCCCGGAAAAGAATCTTGATATGCTGCTCTATGCAGCCGCCGAACTTGAACGCCGTTTTCCCCGGAAAACGGCGTTTGTGTTTACCGGGGACGGTCCCTATGCCGGGACGATTCGAAAACAGAAACTGCCCCATGTGGTTCTTACGGGATTCAAAAGGGGCCGGGAACTTTCGGAAATCTACGCTTCGGCGGATTGTTTCGCCTTTCCTTCGGGGACCGAAACCTTCGGCAACGCCGTTCTGGAGGCCCTGGCTTCGGGCCTACCCGTGGCGGGGGTGGCCAGCGGCGGCGTTACGGATTTCCTTTCCCACGGAAACAACGCCCTGCTCTGCCCCGAAGGACAGAGGGAAGCCTTTTTGGAAAACCTGGTTACCCTTATGGCAGATCCGGGACTCCGCCTGAGTCTGGCGGAGAATGCCCGGAAGGCCGCCCTGGTCCGGGACTGGAACCACGTCTTTGACGGGCTTTTAAACACCTATACCGCGGTCATTGAAGAACAGCGGCGGCGGGAATTGAAGCGGGCCTCGTGATGGCTTTGGTTTCCAGCCTTTTTGCCCTGGCCTTGGCGCGGTCCTCCCGGCTTCCCGGACAGCTTGTTATCCAGATAAGCAATTACTGCAACGGAAGCTGTCCCCAATGCGGGATGCGCAGGGAAGCGGACATCAGGCGGGTCAAACTTCCGGCGGAAATCGTTAA
>JAIRNV010000185.1 GCA_031257875.1 Dysgonamonadaceae bacterium | reverse complement strand
GAAACCGTACGGAGAACATTAAACCGTTTGGTCGAAGCGGGCGAAATTGACCGCGTGTCGCCCGGAATTTTCGTGCGACCGCAAATGGATAAAATCATTGGTAAAATAACCCCGAAAATTGAAGACATTGCCGACGCCATTGCGAGGCGGGACAAGGCTAAAATTATTCCTACAGGCGCTTATGCGCTGAACAGACTGGGACTTTCCACGCAAGTGCCAATGAAAATCGTTTATCTTACCGACGGTTCGGCGCGAAATATCAAGGTCGGCAACTACACCATTTCATTCGTTCGGACTTCGCCCAAAAATGTAGCAGCAATCGGGAAAATAAGCCGTCTGGCAATACAGGCATTGAAAAGTATCGGTAGGGAAAACGTTAAGCAAAATGAAATCGAACAGATACAAAATGCTTTGATGAAGGAAAAAGTATCGTATCTGGAACACGACTTGCGTATTGCTCCCGCATGGATTAAGGAAATAATCAGATATTCGCTCGAAAAACTCAAAGAGAATGAATAAAGATAATTTCATAACATTGCCTGCTCAAAGCAAAATCAATGCGTTTACGGAAACGGCGGCAAAAAAAGCGTTGCCTGCCGTGGCGGTTGAAAAAGACTGGTGGGTAACAGCCATTTTACGCGCCCTGTTTTCACTGTCTTATTTTGAACATTTATCGTTCAAGGGAGGTACCTCATTGAGTAAATGCTGGGGACTGATAGAGCGGTTTTCGGAAGACATTGATATTGCCGTAAATCGTGATTATCTTGGATTTGCAGGCACACTGTCCAAAACGCAAATCAGCGACCGCCTGCGCCGTGCAGCCTGCTCTTTTGTGCGGGAAACGTTGCAGTTTGATATAAAAAACCATTTGGAAATGAGCGGTATAACTACAAATCATTTTTCGGTATATGTTAATATTACGCCTGTTACAACTGCCGACCCCGAAATTGTCGAGATTGAATATCAATCGTTGTTTGACGACAATGATTATATCAAACCCATTGTCAAAATAGAAGTCAGCGGACGGTCAATGAGCGAGCCGGTGCAAACGGTGAAACTACAGTCAATGGTTGATGAAGTTTTTCCGGACATGCCTTTCACAAACGCCGCTTTTGATGTGAATGCTGTTGTTCCGCAGCGCACATTCATTGAAAAAATCTGCCTTCTGCACGAAGAATTTGCCAAACCGCAGGAATTTATACGTATCGAAAGAATGAGCCGTCATCTGTACGATTTAGCAAGAATAATGGATACTCCAATTGCAGACGAATCATTGGCAAACAAACAGTTATATAATTCGATAACGGAACATCGACGTATCTTTGTCGGTCTGAAAGGATTTGATTATTCGACACTTGCGCCGCAAAGCATCAGTATTGTTCCGCCGGCAAAAGCAATCGACCAGTGGAAAGAAGATTACGAAACAATGAGGCGAACGATGATATACGGAAAATCATTATCGTTCGATGTGCTGATTGACAAAATAAAACAACTGAACGAAAGAATAAACCGGATTGACTGGTAAAATTATTTCCGAATCTCATATCATACAGTTTTCCATAATTTTGTTTTCAATTCCATAAATAATTACCACCTGCACTCCCTTGTTCGCTGCGCACCTCGCCGCCGCCCTTGACCGTCAGCATCACGAAGATTTTGAGGTGCAAGTGCGGGAAGTAGAACGCCAACGCCAGGAAATCGAACGTTTACACGCGGAACTGAACGAGAAAAAGTAGCTGGCTCCGTAACGTACAAAGAGCCATTTTTGATGTGCAGGGACATCGGAAACGGCTCTTTTCGGTATCTAATTTGAAACTCGAAAGTACTAAATCGGAATTGCAATCAATGGCGCTGTTTCAGGCATTACCCGCACAATTCGACAGAGCCAAGTAGATTGAAGTGGCCAAACATCTACAAATCCCTGAAAGCACCGCCGACAAGCAAATTGCAAGGTTTTTGAGTGCGAGCTTGTTAGCACGGCAAACACACGGCAGTTATGCAAAGAAAATAGAATAACACATGTGGAAGAATGGTAAAATACTTAATATATGCAAGTTGCTATAGTATTTTCATAGTTGATAATCAATAAATCATGATGTAAATAAAAAAACGTCTCTATATTAGGAGAAAGTTGTATCTTTGCCGAAAATTGTCAGGACTATCAAAAAATAAGCGGCATGTTTATAGAACGGATAAAACAGTTAAGAGAAAAACAAGGGTTGCCATTGCGTAAATTGGCTGCTGCTCTGGATATAGACTCAGCTACCTATTGGAAAATAGAACGTGGCGAACGCCGAGCTCGTAAAGAGTATATCCCCATAATTGCCGAACTTTTACAGGCAAACAAAGATGAACTTTTGACGCTCTGGCTTGTAGACCAAGTTACAGCAATGGTGGCTGATGAAAAAGAATTATCAAACAAGGTTTTGAATATTGCAAAAAAGAATATAAATCAGACATGATTAAAAAAGATTTTTCGATAGAAATTGACAAATTTAGAAGCAAAAGCAATCAGGAGAAACTTGCTTTTTTGAGTAAGTTTTGGAAATTTGATATTAATTGCGAGCCATTTAAACTTATTGGCACATATAAAAAATCCGAAAAGCCTGACAAAAACAGCAAAGAATATGGATTTTTTATTGATGTGAGAAATACCAATGGAGATATTTTGTATTACCCATTCAATCTCGGTCAAGTTCGCATTTGGGTTGAGCATAGAGAGAATCTTTTGAATCAAGCATTCTGGTTGTTTGATGTTGCATTTAGTAAAAAAAATGGTAACAATCCGTTTCAACTTAATTTGGCAAATAAAACTTTTAGGAAACCTTCAAAAACCGTATTAGATAAAATTGATGCTGAAAAAAATATAGGAAATATTTTGTCAGACGAGAAAGAAGAAAAGAACACAACAGAAACACATTCATTACAAGAGAATAATATACAAAACAATATGAATAAAACAGTAAGGCAAGAACCTGACAGTGTTAGAAAAGCAAAAAGTAAAGTATTTCACAAAATGTATGTTGCGAATGTACACAATAGACTTCGTCAATTAAACGAACCAACCGAAAATGACTGTAAACGTTGGATTTGGGAGTTGATTCAAAATGCAAAAGATAGTATTTCACAAGACCCAAATCGAGATACAGTAGATATAAAAGTTGAAGTGAATGACGACCGAGTTATTTTTAAACACAATGGCTCTCCATTTACTGCTGATGCGCAACAAGCATTACTTTACAAATATAGTGAAGGCAAAGAGGATAGCGAAAGTACAGGGCGTTTTGGGACAGGTTTTTTAACAACTCACACGCTTTCAAAAATTGTGTCTATTGATGGACCTCTATATAATGATGACTCTTGTCAATCTGTTTGTGGCTTTTCAACAACAATGTATCGAGATGGATTGGATGAAAGCGATTTGTTAGATGGGCTGACAAAAATGGAAAATAGTATGAAGTATTTTGACAATTCAGATGGGTGGACTACATACACTTACTATTTAAAGACACCACAAAACAAAAACGCATTAGAACTTGGGGTAAAAAACTTCATTTCCAATATTGCCCAAGTTATGCTATTCTGCAAAGAATTGAAAACAGTCGAACTATACAATGGCGGAGTCAAAACACAAATTATAAGAAAAGGGTCAAAATCCTTGTCAGACAACATTTTCCTATCTGAATTTGAAATTATAAGCGAAAACAATCATGCAAGAAGGTTCATTCATAAATATTTAGAAAAACATAGCGATGAATTATCAAGTCGTTTCAAGAAAGACAGAAATTTGCGATTAATGGTCGCTATTGAAATTGATAACGAAAACAACCTTGTTGATAATGAAAATGCACCCTCGCATTTTTGCGTTCTTCCGCTTGTTGGCTCTGAAAAGCACATAATACCAATATATTTGAACAGCCCTGACTTTGAACCTAATTCGGAGCGCGAAAGTTTGATTTTAATTGGTGAAGATATGCTTGCCGATAAAGAAGTAATTTCAGAAGGTGGAATAAACCGTCTAATTTTAAAAGAAAGCATTGAGTTGTACGATTCTTTAGTTGCATACTTGTCAGAAAATGATTATAAAAAATTGTTTTTGTTGGCAAAGGGTCTAAAAAGCACGCCCGATTTTGAGAAAAATTTCAACAAAGATTGGTTTGAAAACGAAATGATTTTACCTTATAGAGAAGTGCTTAAAAAATACGCGATAGTAGAAACAGAAAGCGAAAATCAAAAACTATTCAATAACGACAATACGCCAAATATCATTATTCCACAGGGGAATAAAGAAGTTCGTCAAAAAATTTATTCGTTAGCAACCGAACTTTTTACAAATCATTTACCATTAGAAAAATATGCAAACGATTGGGCAATGTTTGCGTGGAAAGAATGTGGGCTATTCGGAATTAACGATTTATGCGAATATGTTTCTGATAGACAAAATGCCTCAAATTTACCGAGTTACAATTGGCTCAACAAGTTTTTACAATTCATAAAAGAGACAGACGAAACATTATTGAAAAAATACGCTCTCGTTCCAAACAGTAACGGCGATTTGGTTTCATTAGAAACGAGCGATTTCGCCGAAGGCGTTGGCTTAACAGAGTTTATGCTTGATACGTTGTTGGCATTGGGCGTTGATTTGAAACCTTCTTTATTAAACAGCAACATAACCGCTATTCATTTGCCAATAAAAGTAGATGCAAAAAGTATTGCGGAAAAGATTGATGAACAGGCAGATATTATCATAAAAGACAAAAACTTAACAATAGAAAAAATTGTCGAAAACTTATTGACATTAATCAATATAAATTTATCGGATAACTCAATATATGATGCAGAATTTATTGAAAAACAACGACAAATAAATGCTTATGTAAGAATAGTGTATGACACTTTACAATTTGAAACAATAAAAAATAATGATATTCCTGCAAAAGCGTGGAGTGCAACTCATAAATGGTTAATTTCACAACTGATGCATTCTGTTTCAGGCTATAAAGACGTTGATTCTTTGCCTGACCAAATTAATGATAAATTACAGTGGCTAAATGATTTTATTGCTTTTGCAAGCAAAGAGATAAAAGAGGGTACATTAGATGAAGTGGCAATTATACCTAATCAAAACGGGGATTTTTGTTTGAAAAAGGACTTATCGCTTGATAATAATATACCAGAAATTCTGAAAACAGAACAAGCCGAAAAATTTGGACTATTACTTAAAGGTTCTCTGTTACATAAAGAGATAACATCAGTACGAATTAGCAATAAAAAAGACATCAATACGGTTATTGAATTGATAAATGATATTTTCCGAAACAATAGTAATTTAGATTTTGCAGTCTATTTAATTCACTTATTACCAGACAAATCAAGCAATATCTTACATAATTCTCAAAATAAACTGCTTGAATTGGTGCAGAAATACGATTACGAAATTTGTGACTCTTATACTGTATCTATAATTCAATGCAGCAACGAAGATTTGTGGCGAAAAGCAAACAATGTGATTATTGATAATTACCAAAGTCGCATAGAAGATAATGCAACAATAGAAGGGTTAAAGAATTACTTGTCAGAGCAATCAGGCAAAAAATACGATTTTGGTGACACCGTTATTTTTTTGAATGATTTTTATGGTTATCTCACTTCAATGAAAATTCCGATAGAAAGCAATATTATTCCAAATCAAAATGGTAATTTTTGCTCTCTTGATGATTTGCATAAAGACGATAATATTCCTGATGAGTTAAAAGCAGTTTTATTCCTTATTGATTCCGAAAATGATTTTAAAAATATTTTGGCAGAAAAATCGCTTTCAATTCAACCAAAACAGAATAAAGGAGTTTCAGATATTGCTAAACTTATTGATGAGGCAATAAAAGATAAATTTGCAGATTCAAGAAATTGGGATGACGAAGATTTTAAAAAAGCAGTTGCTTTACTAATAGAATATTTTAAAAAGCATAAAAATAATGAAGAAAATTTTTCATACTTTTATGGCAAAAAAGATTCAATTGAATTGAATGTACTGTTAAGTGAGAAAGACCGTGAAATAATACAGTCATATCTTAAAGGTGAATTAGGATTAGAACAGGTTAAACAGAAAGACAAAGAAATTGAAAACTTAAAAGAAGAAAATAAGAAATTGAAAACCAAAAATGAAGAATTGGAAAAATTACTTGCTGAAAAGGAACAGATTGAAAAAGAAAAAACAGCATTAGAAAAACAACTTAAAGAATTAGAGCAAAATAATCCTGATTCGCCAGAAATAGCAATCATACAAGGGGAAATTAGAAGAAAAGACAATGAAATTACGGCGAGAGAAGATGCTGTTATTGCTGTTGATTATGGTGACAGTATAAGCGTAAACGACCAAATAGAAGCAAACCGAGAAGCAAAGCAAGTTGTCAAAGAACGATTAGAAGAGGAAGGATTTGCATTTACAAAAGGTATTGATGGTTATTCAACAATAGATGGCGTAATGAAAGATGACATTGAATATCCACTCGTTGTAAAAAGTTACAAATATCAAGATGCTCCATTGAAAATTGGAGCAAACGAATGGATGCAACTAATGAAAACAAACTCAATGTTTTGGGTACATTTTGGCAATAGAAAATTAGGTTGTTTGAAGCTTTTCGACTTGCTAAAAAAGCAAGACAAATTATCAATCAGCTTCAGCACAGAAAATCTTGATTTTGAAAACAGATTGGAAAATTTTGCAGAACTTCTGCATTATTTCAGCGATGTTCATTTTGATCTCAACAGCATTAGACAGGATAATTACAGCACTGCCGCAAATCTCAATGATTATCGTTTTGACCAACGAAATACAGAAACGGATTTAAGCAGCGATGATGGAAATTTATTATAGATATGATATACACCCGACAAGAACACCGTCAATTCCTCGAAGAAGAACTTCGGGCACAAACAGAAGCATTTCAGCAAAAGTTGGATACTTCCGCAACATTTTTATTGATGGAACGCGAGGAACTCTTTGTGGCTCAATTTCTGAAATTTGAAAACGGCGAAATGATTCTCAAATTTTCAAATAAGCGCGGATTGCCCAGAAAAGGAGAATACCTATATTGTTTCACTGTGCCAAAAGAATTACGCGATTATCGAAATTGGGATAACAAAACTTACGGCGATTTAATAAAGGAAAAAGGAAACTTTACCGAAGCCGTATGTATTTGGCAATCCACCTCGAAAGATAAAGACGGAAAATTAGAAAAAGATTTCTGTTTAGCAGGATTTAGAGGTGTTGAGTTGGATTTTGCCGTTAATATTTCAGAGGCAATAGGAATGATTTTGCTGTTAGGACCAAACAAGCCACCATACGAGTATATTGCCAATTTGCAAAAAGTTGTTCAGAATAACCATTCAGAAACTGTCAATCAGATTTTAGACCAAGATTTTCAAAATATAAATTGGCAACCCGCATTACTTGACAATAAAAATAATATTCCCGATTTCATTGTAAGCCAACTATCGCTTGGCGATACTTTAATTTTACAAGGTCCGCCGGGGACAGGAAAAACCTATCTTATTGCTCAAATTTGCGAGAAACTTTGCAAACAAGGGAAGTCGGTTTTAGTTACGGCATTGACCAATAGCGCTTTGATGGAAGTCGCAGAAAAACCTGCTTTGCGGGATTTGTTGAAAGAACATTTTATTTTCAAAACAAAAATATCAACAGACGAAGCCAAAGAAATACCCGACTTGCGGCAAACAAAAGAAGTCAATCCGCAACCTGGACAGTTGATTTTATCAACCTTTTATATTACAAGCGGCGAAGCGGCACAAGCAATTGAAGGAAAACAATTTGACTATGTAATAGTAGATGAGGCGAGTCAGGCACTACTTGCGATGTTTGGCGCAGCAAAAATTTTGGGAAAGAAAAATATATGGATAGGCGATATAAAACAGTTGCCACCTGTGGTTTCTATTAATGAAGATAAAATTCGGAAAAAGAACTATGGGGCATTGGTTGACGGCTTAAAGGCGCTATCCGAAATGGCTACAATTCCAAACTATCAACTTACAGAAACATATCGCTTGCCGGAAAGAGCGGCAAACTACACAGGTATTTTCTATAGTAACAATTTGTTGTCGAAAGCAAAAAAAGATGTTTGTCTTTCATTTTCAGAAATGAATCCTGATTGTAGCAAATATTTTCATTTGCAAGGCGGCTCTACGCTTATCAAAGTCGAAATGGAAGTTGGTAACAAAAGACCAACAAATGCCTTGAATATAGCCGTAGAATTGCTTGTCAGTTTATTGAATATAAATGAAAAATTGCATCTTTCTGTATTGACATATTACGTTGAGACTACAAAAGCATTGCAGAAAGCAATATATCAAACAATTGGGAATCATAAGAATCTGCTTGTAGAAACTGTATCACGAGTTCAGGGATTAACTACTGATATAACTATTTTCGTAATTCCAAATTCGGGTTACAATCACTCATTGGAAAAACGGCTTTTTAATGTAGCCACAAGTCGCGCCAAGAGGCATACGCTTATTATTGCAGACAAAAATGTAATTACTTCTTACTCTTTCATTAATAAGGAGGTAAAAACATATCTTCAAAAACTTGATGATGAGTTTTCATTTTATGTTTCGCCACAATTAAAAATGTTGAAAAGCAGAAACAAAGAAGATACTTCAAAAAAACAAGAGGTAAAACAAATTGAAGTAGAAGAAACCACAAAAAATGACAAAAAAGAAAATAGTGCAGGTCTTAAAATTATTGGGCAAATAGATTTATCGCAATTTGAGAAAGCAAAAAAAGAAATCAAAAAAGACAAACAAAATATCTATATCATTGACACAAATGTGTTTGTAGATTATCCCGACGTTATTTCAAAGATTGATAAAACATATCAAATTGTTCTTTCTGCCAAAGTAATTGACGAATTGGATTATTTGAAAATTTCGCTTTCGGAGGGACAAAAAAAGAATGTACAGATGGCCTTGAAACTTATAAATGACAATTTAGGCAAACGTGATATTAAAATGGATACTGCTGATTTGTCCTTATTGCCAAATGATTTCAATAAAAAATCGCCTGACAATTTAATATTGTCTGTTGCATTAAAATACAAACAGGAAAATCCGATTTTGTTTACTTCCGATAATAGTTTACAAATAAAAGCGAAAGGATTAAATATTACAACAATAACGCTAAAAGACTTTTTGAAACAAAATTTACCGAGCAATCTGTATTATAAATGGTTGAATAATAAAAAATGACAATAATCATGCCCGAACAACAAAACACAGAATACAAATCTATTTGGAAAGACGAATATCTTAAATGGATATGCGGTTTTGCCAACGCACAGGGCGGTAGAATCTATATCGGTATGAACGATGCCGCCACCGTTGTCGGCTTGCCCGACCAAAAGACTTTGATGGAAGAAATCCCCAACAAAATTAAAAACAATATGGGGATTACCGCCGAAGTCAATCTTTTGCAGGGCGGCGAACTGTACTACATTGAAATTATTGTGCAACCCTATTCCGTTCCTATTTCCCTGCGAGGCAGGTATTACTACCGTAGCGGCAGTGTAAAGCAAGAACTCACCGGCACAGCCCTCAA
>JAIRNV010000159.1 GCA_031257875.1 Dysgonamonadaceae bacterium | reverse complement strand
AATCCCGTCAGGGATTACAGCTCGGTAGAAACGTTTGATCGCACAACGCCCCGCATGACGTCAGTTATGCGGACAAATGCCGCATCTCTGCGAGATGCCGGTGAAGGCGGGGGAACGCTGTTTTCTACCGAGCTTTGCATCTCTGCGAGATGCCGGTTCACCGTTCACCATTCACCGTTCACCGTTCACCACAAATCATTAATTTTTGATAAATCCGGATGTACAAAATCATACCGCGTAAAGTATACTTAAGCGGATGCTTTTGCTTTTGCTCCGGCTATTTTATGCACAGGATGTGAATGGATAAAATTTATCCCTGAATTGCCGGTAAACACATAATTATTTTATTACTCCATGATTTTTGCTTAATTTTGCACTTAATTACGAATAAAAATGACCGAAGTTCAACTGAAAGATAAAAGATTTGAACTCTTTATTCCTGAAAAGGTTATCACAAAAGAGATTAAAAGAGTAGCCAAAGACATCTCGCGGGATATGAAAGAAAAAATTCCTCTGTTTATTTGTGTGTTGAATGGAGCGTTTATGTTCGCTTCCGATTTGATGAAGAGAATTGATATTCCCTGTGAAGTCGGTTTTATTCGCCTGAAATCTTATCAGGGGACGCAATCGTCCGGTTCAGTTAAAGAAGTGCAGGGATTTGGAGAGAATGTCAAAAACCGTCATGTGGTGATTGTTGAGGATATTATTGACACCGGCCATAGCATGTCTTATCTGAAAAACAGGTTGAATGCCGAAAATCCTGCAAGTGTGAAAATTGCCTGTCTGCTTTTTAAGCCTAATGCCGTGAAAACAGACATAAAACCGGATTATTGCGCATTGGAAATACCAAACGATTTTATTGTCGGATACGGCTTGGATTATGACGGATTAGGACGAAATTTGAAAGATATTTATAAAATAAAAAGTTAGGATAAGGATAATAAAATATGTTGAATATTGTTGTTTTTGGCGCACCCGGTTGCGGGAAAGGCACGCAAAGCGAATTGATTGTCAAGAAATATGATTTATTTCATATTTCTACAGGTAGCGTATTGCGGATGGAAATAGAGAAACAAACCGAATTGGGCAAACTGGCCGAAGAATACATTCACGATGGTCACCTGCTTCCCGACGATTTGATAATTAAAATGTTAGCCGATATTTTGGAATCAAATCCGAATGAAAAAGGTTTTATTTTCGACGGTTTTCCACGGACAATAGCACAAGCGAAAAGCCTGGATCGCCTGTTGTATGGAAGAAATACGGGAATCACTGCCTGCTTTAACCTTGACGTTGAAGAAAAAAATTTGATAGCACGCATGTTGAAACGGGGAGAAGAGCAAGGCCGGTGCGACGATACATCCGATACGATACGGAAACGCCTGGAGATTTACCGAATCCGTACCGAACCTTTGATCGCTTATTACAAAAAGCAAGGGAAACTTTTCAAAATAAAAGGAGACAAGTTTGTTGACGATGTTTTTGAAGATATTCGGGAAATTTTAGACCGGCTCATTTACCAAAATAAATAAACATGGGAGATTCGAACTTCGTGGATTACGTAAAAATTTACGCCCGTTCGGGAAAGGGAGGTAGAGGTTCTACCCATTTCCGAAGGGAAAAATACATCCCGTTCGGCGGTCCCGACGGCGGCGACGGCGGCGACGGCGGTAACGTGATCCTGCGAGGCGAACGGAATTACCGGACTTTGCTTCATCTTAAATTTGAACGTCATATTTTGGCCGGTCACGGACAAGGCGGTTCGGGACGACTGAGCAAAGGAAAAGACGGTGAAAACAAAACGATTTATGTTCCTTTGGGAACAGTCGTTTTTAACGGTGAGACAGGTGAATTTATTACCGATATCAGTTACGACGGACAGGAATTTATTCTGCTGGAAGGCGGACGGGGCGGGAAAGGAAACAATTACTTCAAAACGGCAACCAATCAGGCGCCCAAGTATGCGCAACCCGGCGAGCCTTATCGGGAAAAAAAGATTATCCTGCAATTGAAATTATTGGCCGACGTGGGTTTGGTGGGTTTCCCGAATGCCGGCAAATCAACTTTGCTCTCCGTCGTTTCGGCTGCCAAACCCAAAATTGCCGATTATCCTTTTACTACGCTCGAACCGAGTTTGGGAATCGTGAGCGTTCGCGACGGCCGTTCTTTTGTGATGGCGGATATTCCCGGAATCATCGAAGGTGCAAGCGAAGGTAAAGGATTGGGATTCAGATTTTTGCGGCATATTGAACGAAATTCCATATTGCTTTTCCTCGTTCCCGCCGATTCCAAAGATATCAAAGAAGAGTATAAAACTTTGTTAACCGAATTAATCCGTTACAATCCCGAATTGATTGATAAACAAAAGATTTTGGCTATTTCAAAATCCGACATGCTGGACAGTGAACTGGAACAGGCTTTGGCCGAAGACTTGCCGGAAAGTGTTCCTTCTATTTTTATTTCTTCATTTACCCAAAAGGGGATTCCCGCTTTGAAAGACCTGCTTTGGAAAACCTTGAATGAACAACCGTTTCACGATTTGGAAAGTATTGTTCACAAACCGATGAACATTCGTTTGGACGATTTGGAAGATGATTTTGATTACGGACCGGAGGTTGGAGACAACGTTGACGGGGAAGACAGTTACGCCGAATTTGATTTGGATGCGTGATTATGCAACTGTTTTTAACATGAATATGGCCATGCTTTGGGGAAAACCTTAGTGGAATCGTACGAAAAAGGAATCAGGGGAAACAGTATGTTATCCAAGATTTTAGCCTGCACTTCCGCGCGACGCACGCATGTTATTCCCTGATTGCCAAATTTTTGTAATAGCATACTTTTTACATCGCCACCATTTATTGAATACCTGAACGGGGCGGGAAAAATAATACGATAGTTATGGGTGTATTTGAATTGCTTGTCATATTAACCTCACCGCTCCCTTATCAGCTGAACTGACCATCGAAGCATAAACCCGTAAGGATTTGGAAATATTGCGGCTCCGGTCTTTGGGCGTCCAGGCGTCTTTGCCCCGTTTTTCTTCTTCCGAGCGCCGTTTTGACAGTTCTTCATCGTCAAGCAAAACGTTAATGCTGCGCGAAGGAATATCTATCTCAATGAGGTCACCGTCGTGCACCAAGCCGATGTTTCCGCCCGAAGCGGCTTCGGGAGAGATATGTCCGATGCTTAAGCCCGATGTGCCGCCCGAAAAGCGTCCGTCGGTAATCAGGGCGCATTCTTTTCCCAGATGACGGGACTTAATGTATGACGTGGGGTACAGCATTTCCTGCATTCCGGGTCCGCCTTTCGGGCCTTCGTGTGTGATGACCACCACATCGCCGCTTTGCACTTTTCCGCCGAGAATACCGTCACACGCCGCTTCCTGCGAAGTGAAAACTTTTGCCGTTCCCTTGAAATGCAGTATACTCCCGTCTACGCCTGCCGTTTTTATCACGCAACCGTCCTGAGCAATATTTCCTTTCAGAATGGCCAAACCGCCGTCTTTGGAGTAGGCGTGAGCAATGTCGTGGATACAGCCGTTTTCCCTGTCCAAATCCCAGGAATCGTAAAAATTCGATTGCGAACCGAGAACAAGGTTAAACCGGTTGCAGGGAGCCTCCGGTTTGCAATTGATAATTGATAATTGATAATTGATAATTGCATTTGCTAAATCCGATCCCTCCACGCGGTTAACCGACGTATCAATTAGTCCGCCTTTGGCCAGTTCCGCCATGATTCCCAAAACTCCACCTGCACGATTGACATCCTGAATATGATACTTTTGCGTATTCGGCGCTACTTTGCAAAGGCAGGGCGTTTTACGCGAAAGCGCATCAATATCGTCCATCGTGAATTTTACGCCCGCTTCATTGGCGATTGCCAGAAGGTGCAAAACGGTGTTTGTAGAGCCGCCCATGGCAATATCAAGCGTCATGGCGTTGAGGAAAGCGGGGCGCGTGGCAATGCTGCGGGGCAAAACGCCGGCATCGCCGTCGCGGTAATATTTATAAGCGTTTTTTACGATTAATTTTGCCGCATCTTTGAAGAGGTTGAGGCGATTTTTGTGCGTGGCGACAACCGTGCCGTTGCCCGGCAATGCCAGGCCAATCGCTTCGTTCAGACAGTTCATAGAATTGGCGGTAAACATACCGCTGCACGAACCGCAGGTGGGACAGGCCGCCTGCTCGATATTTGCAACCTGCTCGTCCGAAACATTTTCGTCCGCACTTTGAATCATTGCATCAATCAAATCCAGTTTTTGTTCGCCCAGCAGACCGGCTTCCATAGGGCCGCCGGAAACGAACACTGCGGGAATATTCAGCCGCATGGCTGCCATCAACATGCCCGGCGTAATTTTGTCGCAGTTCGAGATGCAAACCATGGCGTCGGCCTTGTGGGCCTGCACCATATATTCTACGCTGTCGGCAATCAAATCGCGGGAAGGGAGGGAATACAGCATACCGTCGTGTCCCATGGCGATGCCGTCGTCGATAGCGATGGTATTAAATTCGGCGGCGAAACAGCCTAAAACTTCGATTTCATGTTTGACATACTGTCCGATTTCGTGCAGATGCACATGCCCCGGCACAAACTGCGTAAAGGAATTGACAATAGCGATAACCGGTTTCCCCATCTGTTCGGGTTTCATGCCGTTGGCTTTCCACAAGGAGCGCGCCCCCGCCATTCTGCGGCCGGAGGTTGAGATGCTGCTGCGCAAAGCGACGGCATACGTTGTTTCGTTGCATAATGTTGATTTCATGTCGGGATATTTTTTATATCATTTTAAGAATCCATATTCATACACTTTCGGCTCAATTTTCCCTGCCAAAATTTTCAACGAAGCACGGAGATTGCCAATCAATTCCGCGTATTGTTCGTTGTCGCTTTTGCTGTTCATTTTTCCTTTGTCGTTGCGTCCCTGAAAGTGTTCGCGGATGTCGTACAGCGAAGCATTAACGTTGCACCCGGGTTGTGCGTGGTAATATTTCCATAATTCTTTACCGGCTGTAAATACGGCTTGCGCTTCGGTGGAAAATTCACGCTTTTTCCCTTTTTCCCAGTTAACAGCAGGCATCTTGTTCTTTTTTACATCTGCCAGGTAATCAGGGTCAAACAAATTGGCATAGCCGTTTTTTATAACTTTCCCGCTTAAAAAAGAGATTATAAAATGACTCTCGAATTTGTCGCGTGCATTTACTTCATTTTCAGAAAAAGGAATCCAGTGATTTACTCCGTTCTTTGAAGATATATTATTGTTGAACAGGGTGTAAGTCAAACAATCGTTATGAAACTCAGTGTCTTTCTCCCATTTTTTATTCGGATAAAGGAACTGGTCGCGGTCGTTGAGCCAATCGGCGGAAACTACTTTACGGACGGAGAAATAGATGCAAAATTCCACTATATTATATCTCGTAATCGGGAAACAATATCTCGCCTGTTTTTCGGATAATATCGCAACTTGATTGTTGTGTTGAAAATCCGGCGAACAGCTAACAAGCAATCCGACAGGTTCATTTTTGTCGTCTTTAAATCTTTTTATCCACTTATTTATTGTTTGAATGTCATCATTTGCATAGAGCGATTTTGTCCGGATATATTTGCCGTTTTTATCATAAACATCCGCATGGATAAGGGTAAATTTTTCTGTTATCTCTGTATTCCAAATAAAAAAACCAATAGGAAATTGACCGGTTACATTATCAAAAGTATCAGCAGGGATTAAGAAGATTTTTTCGAGCTTCGCTTGAAATGCGTTTCGGAAATCTACGAAGTTGGAAGACTGTAAATTTTTCAAAGTTGAAAAATTTGCAATCTTCGCTGTCGGAATTTCGCAATATATCCGTATTAAAAATTGCACAAAAAGTTCGTGATTTGCTTTCTTTAGTAAGTATGCATATTTGTCATGTATTCTGTTCCGAGCTACGCTTATTTTGTTTTTACCGGTTCCGGATATTGTGAATTTCGTTGTATCTTCCGCATACGGCGGATTAATGTAAATAACCAGTTTCTTTCTTGCCTCCGGCGAATCAATTATTTTGCGTAATCCTTCAGGCAGTTTTGAAAAATCATCATTCAGGAAATCAAACTGGAAGACGTGGCTTTCCAAGAGATTTGCGCCATTTTTTATTCGGTCGTGCATCACGTCCACATCCTGCTTGTCCAAAGTGGAAGCCCAGATGTTGTATTTATTGGTCAGCCCGGCCAGCAGATTGCCCGTTCCGGCGGCGCAATCCCAGACGGTATATTCATCCTGCCATTCTTCGCCAAGCACGTCTGCCATATACTTCTGCGAAAGTTCCACCCAGATTTTGGGCGTAAAGAAACTGCCTTTCCGCTCGCGGACATCCTGCGGGACGAGCAGGTCGCGACGCTCGACGATGTAATCCCAATAGTCCTCGTGCGGAGGGCGCTGGTATTTTGCCCAGAATTGCACATGCGCCTTTTGATTGTCGGAAAATGCGGTGGTTTTGAAATTCTTAAATCCGGTTTCGTCTATCTTTCTGTCCAATTCGTAATGGTCGGATTTGAGCAGCACAAATAACTTTTCTTTCAGCGTTTTATTTTCTGCCGAAAGGATGTCGGCAAGGTAAAAATCACCGTCAATAATGCCGCTTTTCTTTGCCAAATCCCATCTGTCTATTTGAATGGTAGGTTTTACCGTTTCGAACCATTTGTTGTAAATGGTAATAAAGTTGTTTTTATTGATTTTGATTTTAGTTGTATCCGATTTTCCGACAATGAAATTTTCGCGGATAAAGCGGCGTAATTCCTTTTCATCACGATCAAAGTGAAATAGATATGTTTTCCGGGAAATATCGTTTTCAACCACCTTTTTTATTTGCGCGTAAATCTGCTGAAATTCTTTTGTTGCAGTATCGGAAGGCGTGACTTTCCAGTTAAAATCGTTTTGGTAAAAAATATCCTGAATTTCGCTGTAAGGCACAAAAGCGATTTTTTCGTTATCGTAACAACCCAGAAACGGCGGCGGCAGTATCTCGTCGAAAGTGCGCGCCTTGCCGACAGTCAGCACGAGTTGCGCAAGCATTGCGAGGATATCGGCGGACTTTTGTTTTGCTTCCGCCCATAGCAAGTACTCATCGTCGAAGTCTGCGGCGTTTTGCGGACGCTTAATTTTTACGGCAAAGTCAATTTTGCCCAAAATTCGAGTACAGTCGAAGGCTTGAAAAAAGTCCAGCGCAACCCTGTTTTTTATTTCTTCTTCGAGAATGTTTTTGTATTTCACTGTATCTAAGGAATTATCGCGTGCCGAAAATGTTCAATGTTTAAACTGCGCCTATTTTCTTCTTGCCGTTTTCGGCCGTTTAGCCGGCGCCGCATTAATAATTTTCACCGTTTCTTCAAAACTCAATTCGGCAGGCACAATACCTTTCGGGATTTTGTAATTGTCTCTATTGTAAGAAATATAGGGGCCGAAACGGCCGTTCAGGATTTTCAGGCTATCATCTTCCGGAAAAGATTTGATATATTTGTTTGCGTCTTTTTCTTTCTTCTCCGCAATGAGTTTTTCCGATTCCTCAAAGGTAATATGATGAGGGTCGTATCCTTTGGGAATGGTAATAAACACACCGTCATGTTTAAGATAAGGGCCGAAACGGCCGATGGCCGCCTCAATCGGTTTCCCGTTCAATTCCCCTACGCTACGCGGCAACTGAAACAGTTGCAAAGCTTCTTCCAGCGTGATGGTTTCTACCGACTGCCCTTTTCCCAGAGAAGCAAATCGCGGCCTGTCTTCGTCTTCTGCAGAACCGATTTGTACAAAAGGCCCATAGCGTCCGATTTTTACGGAAATCAATTTACCTGTTTTCGGGTCTGTTCCCAAAATTTTTTCTCCGACTTTCAACTCATATTTCTCGGCAGATACGGTTTCTACTACCGGATGAAACAGGTCGTAAAATTTGTGAAGCGTATCCGTCCATGACATTTCACCGTCGGCGATTTTATCAAATTCTTTTTCCAGGTTAGCGGTAAAAGTATATTCCAGTACCAGCGGAAATTTCTCCGTCAGAAAATCATTGACAATGATTCCGGAATCGGTAGGCAAAAGTTTGCCTTTGTCGGCGCCTGTTATTTCCGTTTTTACTGTTTTTGTAACAGACCCGTTTTTAAGCGTAAGCGTTGTAAACAGTTTGGATTCTCCGTCTTTGTTCCCTTTGGTGACATATCCCCTGTGCTGTATGGTCGAAATGGTCGGCGCGTAGGTAGAAGGGCGGCCGATGCCCAATTCTTCCAGTTTGCGCACCAGGCTTGCTTCGGTGTAGCGCGCTGGTCTTTGCGTCAGTTTTTCGGCGGCGGTTGCCTCCGACAGATTCAGTATTTCTTTTACCTTCATCGGCGGGAGAAGCGTTTCCGTATTATCGTCGTGGTTTTCATCATCACTGTCTTCCAGATACACCCGCAAAAAGCCGTCGAATTTAACGACTTCACCGTTTACGATAAACTTCTCGCTTTGACGGTTGCTGACGCCGATGGTTACCGTTGTCCGTTCCAGTTCCGCATCGGCCATTTGCGAAGCGACCGCGCGTTTCCAAATCAACTCGTAGAGTTTTTGTTCCTGTGCAGTCGCTCTGATGGTCTTTTTCTCAAAATAGGTGGGGCGAATGGCCTCGTGAGCTTCCTGCGCCCCTTTGGTTTTCGTATGATACCGGCGAATTTTCACGTACCTGCCGCCAAAATCATCTTCGATTTCCTTCTTGGCGGCATTCAGTGCTAAAGTTGATAAATTCAAAGAATCCGTACGCATATAAGTAATTAACCCTGCTTCATACAGTTTTTGAGCGACCGTCATGGTTTGTCCAACCGAAAAGCCGATTTTACGGGCGGCTTCCTGTTGCAAAGTTGAAGTCGTGAAAGGCGGCGCAGGCGATTTTTTGCCCGGTCGCGTGCTGATGTCTTCAATGGTAAACGTCGCGTCTTTCAGACTTTCCAAAAAAACCTCCGCTTCGGTTTCGGATGGGAAGCGTTTGTTTAGTTCCGCTTTCAACAGGGTCTTACCGTCGGAAAGAATAAATTCGGCCACGACTTTGAAATAAGCTTCGGCATTGAACCGGTTGATTTCCCTTTCCCGTTCTACAATCAGGCGCACGGCAACCGACTGTACACGCCCTGCGGAAAGCGAAGGCATAATTTTTTTCCAGAGAACCGGCGACAATTCAAAACCGACAATCCGGTCTAAAACCCGTCGCGCCTGTTGAGCGTTGACCAGGTTCAGGTCAATATCCCTTGGATTTTCAATGGCATGCAGTATGGCGTTTTTCGTTATTTCGTGAAAGACAATCCGTTTTGAATCTTCCTTAGTCAGTTCCAATACCGTAGCAAGATGCCAGGCAATCGCTTCTCCTTCCCTGTCTTCATCGGAAGCCAGCCAGACCATTTGAGATTCTTTGGCCGCCTTTTTGAGCGTTTTTACCACCGCCTCCTTGTCAGGCTCTATAATATAATCGGGCTTGAAGTTGTTTGCCACATCAACCCCCAAGCCCCCTTTTTCTTTCAAATCGCGGATATGTCCGTAGCTTGAAAGCACTTTATAATCGCCGCCTAAAAATTTTTCTATGGTTTTAGCTTTCGCCGGCGATTCTACGATAACGAGATTTTTCTGCATGATTTTATCTTTTTTGCGGCGGCAAATTTAGTGAAAAATTTAGAACATTATACTTATTCCTTTCATAATGTTGAATTTTTTGCGCCGGATAACCGTACCCAATATCATACTCTTGGTTTTATGCGGCATAATATCCGTAGCGGGTCATTACCGGTGAATCTGTGTCAAGCGTGAAACTGTCAAATTTCAACTGCTTGAAAAACCGGCGGTAAAGTCCCCAAAACAGCATGGGTAGCGGGAATGTCAAATTTGCGGAAGTAGCGCTCGAAGGCCTTGTGTTCCGGCATCCGTTCCCGTCCATACAAGCGTTGAAAACCCGTATCCGGACGGGTGATATCCATGTGAGCAAAACGTTCCGCCGGTATAGATATTCCTAATGGACATTTTTGGATTATTCCCTTTGAGAATTGGAAGTGATTTTATCAACCCAAAATTCAGTATTTGTTTTTGGCGCACCGGCGTATTTGCAACCTTCGTGCTTGTGCCGGAAACAGCTGTTTTATTTCGCATCACTTATTCAAAATAATTCAGAATCCGGTAGCCCGCCTCCTTTAAATAGGCTTCTTTTTTCATTTCCCTGACATCGTTTTGCATCATGTCTTCGATGAGCATATCCAAATTATATTGGGGTTCCCAGGAAAGTTTCGTGCGGGCTTTTGTGGCGTCGCCGATAAGCAATTCCACTTCCGTAGGCCGGAAATATTTCGGGTCGACTTTGACAATGGCTTCTCCTGCTCTCTTTTTAAGGGGTTCCAGATACGGTTCTCCGATTTTTTTTACAAATAAATCAGCATCAATTTGTACTATTCTTCCTGTTTCATTAACACCTTCTCCCTGAAATTCAACGGTTAAACCGATTTCCCGGAAGGCTTTCCCGATGAAATCGCGAATAGATGTCGTAACACCTGTCGCAATGACGTAATCGTCGGGCGCCTCCTGTTGCAGAATCAAATACATGGCTTTGACGTAATCTTTTGCATGTCCCCAGTCGCGTTTGCCGGAAAGATTACCCATATACACTTCCTGCTGTATTCCCAACGCAATTCGGGCAACAGCCCGCGTTACTTTCCGGGTTACAAAGGTTTCTCCGCGCAGGGGCGATTCATGATTGAACAGTATCCCGTTGCAGGCAAACATGTTATACGCTTCGCGATAATTGACCGTAATCCAGTAGGCATACATTTTGGCAACAGCATAAGGGCTTCTCGGATAAAACGGAGTAGTTTCCTTTTGGGGAATTTCCTGTACCAGCCCGTACAATTCAGACGTGGAAGCCTGATAAATCCGCGTCTTATTCGTCAAACCCAGCAGGCGCACGGCTTCCAGCACACGCAATGTGCCTAATCCGTCTACATTGGCCGTATATTCGGGCGTGTCAAAACTGACTTTTACGTGGCTCTGGGCAGCCAGATTATAGATTTCATCCGGCCTGATATCCCCGATTATCCGTGTAATATTCATCGAATCGGTCATATCCCCGTAGTGTAAAATCAAATTCCTGTCTTCCTGGTGAGGGTCCTGATATAAATGGTCGATTCTGTCGGTATTGAACAGCGACGCCCGCCGTTTGATACCGTGAACCGTATATCCTTTTTTTACCAGAAACTCGGATAAATAAGCCCCGTCCTGTCCCGTAACCCCCGTAAGCAATGCAATTTTTCCCATAATATAAATTTTAATTTTTAATTCTCAATTCCCCAAGTACCAGGCGTACAGTCTCTCCACGCCTTCCTCAATGTCGATTTTATGTTTCCAGCCTAATTGGTGCAATTTGGCCGCGTCGGTTAATTTGCGCACCGTTCCGTCAGGTTTCTCGGCATTGAAAACAAATTCGCCCTCGTAGCCGATTCTTTTTGCAATCAAATCCGCCAGGTTACGAATGGAAATATCTTTGCCCGTCCCGATATTAATATGTGTATTCCTGATTTCTTTTCCCTGTGGCGTTAAATCTTTGAAATCAATGTTTTCCATAATGAAAACGCAGGCGTCGGCCATTTCTTCGCTCCACAAAAACTCACGCAAAGGCTTCCCTGTCCCCCAAATTTCCACGCTGTTTTTTTGCACGCCGTATTTGTCCAGTTTAGCCGTTATTGCATTTTCTTCTGCATTCCCGTCAACGCCTTCGACGGGCAACCGGTTCAAATCTTTCCGAATAGCGTTCCAGTCGTTATTCATCAGGCTTTTCGCCAAATGGACTTTACGCAGGAGCGCAGGCAGGACATGCGATTTTTCCAAATCGAAATTGTCATTTGGACCGTACAAATTTGTAGGCATGACGGCAATATAATTTGTACCGTATTGAAGATTGTAACTTTCGCAAAGTTTGATTCCGGCAATTTTGGCAATGGCGTAAGGCTCATTGGTGTATTCCAGCGGCGAAGTCAACAGACAGTTTTCAGGCATCGGTTGCGGCGCTTCGCGGGGATAAATGCAGGTCGAACCCAGGAACAGCAATTTTTTCACGCCATTCAGCCAGGAGGCATGAATCACATTGTTCTGGATTTGCAGATTCTCGTAAATAAACTGCCCGCGATAAGTATTGTTTGCCACAATTCCCCCCACTTTTGCCGCCGCAAGAATGACATAATCGGGTTTTTCCTTTTCAAAAAAATCAAAGACTGCCCGCTGCTCCCTCAAATCCAATTCGGAACGGGTTCTTAAAACAAAATTGTTATATGCTTTTGATTTTAAGTTTTTTAATATCGCAGAACCTACCAAACCGTTGTGTCCCGCAATGAATATTTTTCCATTTAATTGCATAAGAAATGTGTAAAATCAATAATGACAGACTATAAATTTTGCGCAAAAGTACTAATATTTTCCATTTTTTCCCGTGAAACGGATTTTTATTTGGGCAAACAGGGATTTTCATGTACTTTTGCACAAAAATTAAACGAAATTACAATGTCCTATTACCGAGAAAATAATTTTTACAACAGTATTCCGGCAGTTACAAGAAATCTGTTGATTATCAATTTAGTTATTTGGTTCGCTTGTCTTTTATCCCAACAGTTGGAGTTTTATTTCGCCCTGTTTAATTATGATTCAGGGTATTTTTCCGCATATCAACTAATTACCTACATGTTTACCCATACTCGGTTTGAGCATCTCTTCTTTAATATGTTCGCCCTGTTCATGTTTGGCGGAGTGCTTGAAAATTACTGGGGACAGAAACGATACCTTATATATTATATGGTAACGGGCATTGGCGCCGGATTGGTGCAGTTACTGGTTTGCCATTTGCAGGGAATTGTTTATCCGGTTCCTACTATCGGCGCTTCCGGCGCAGTTTTCGGACTGTTGCTTGCTTTTGGAATGCTTTTCCCGGATACTCCTCTGTTTTTGATGTTTATACCTGTTCCGATTAAGGCGAAATATATGGTTATCGGTTACGGATTGATTGAATTTTTCTTCGGCGTGGCCAACCGGACGGGCGATAATGTAGCCCATTTTGCCCATCTGGGCGGTATGCTATTCGGAATTATTCTGATTTTGTACTGGAAAAAAAGACGGTATATCAGATGAACCCCATGAAGAGGCTTGTTCAGGTTATCGTCTGGCTTTTGAATGTTTTAGCATTGATGGCTTTGCTGATAGCCGCTTTTTCCGATTTTATTTCTCCGTTCAGAACGGTGGTTTTTTCCTATTTAGGCCTGTTTTTCCCTTTTATTTTTCTGATTAATCTGGCGCTGTTTTTTGTTTGTCTGTTTGCTAAACAATGGAAACTGGCGGGCTTAAATCTTTTGGTTTTTCTTGTCTGCATAAACGCCATCCGTACCTGTTTTCCCATGCACCCGAAAACAGAAACGATTCCGGAAGACTGCATCAAGATACTTACGTACAATGTGATGCGTTTTGGTCAGCTGGACGGTAAATCGGGGAAAAGAAACAAAATACTTCAATACATCCGGGAAAACGATGCGGATATTGTCTGTATCCAGGAATACGGAGCGTTGAGCGGCAACAGCAGAGAAAGGCTGACAGAGAAAGATATAGCTGTTGCTTTGAAGAAATACCCCTATCATCATATCAATAAATTGAAATATCCTCATCCGAATGAAACTTTCGGGGTGGCTATTTTTTCCAAATATCCTGTTTTATCGGTGAAAAAAGCGCCTTATAAAAGCGAGTACAACGGTTCGGTTATGTGTGAGTTGAATATCAGGGGGAAAAAAGTTACAATTATAAATAATCATCTGGAATCTAATAAATTATCATACGAAGAAAGACATAATTATTACCGGATGACTCAAGACCCCGATTCTCGTTCGCTGGATGTTTTCACAAAAATGATGACCCAGCGGCTGACTCCTGCTTACCGGCTCCGGGCGCATCAGGCACAAATCATTTCTAAAATGATTGCGGAGAATAAAAATCCGTATATCATTGTTTGCGGGGATTTTAACGATACGCCGATTTCTTATGCACGTCACAAGATCAAGGGAAATCTCCGGGATGCTTTCGTAGACAGCGGTTGCGGCCTGGGGATTACCTACAACCGGTACCGGTTTTTGTTCCGCATCGACTACATTTTGCATAGCAGCAATATCAAATCATATAACTGTACCGTAGGGAAATTGCGTGATTCTGATCATTTTCCGGTCTGGTGCTATCTGGAACTGAAGTAAAACACTGTTCCAACCAAAATATCAATAAAGGAATAATCCCGAAATGCCTGCCAAAACAATCATCAAGACGGGATGAACTTTGAAAAACCCGGTCAAAATAAATGTCGCGGCAAAAATAATAATGCTTTTGTAATCAATAAAATTCTCCTTATTCATCAACAGAAGCGTAGCGGATGCAATTAAGCCGACAACTACCGGTCGGAGAACCGAAAAAGCGCCTTCAATATATTGATTTTCACGGAATTTCGTATAAGCCCGCGCCACGAGCAGGACAAGAATAAACGACGGCAAACACACCGCAAAAGTAGCTATCGCCGAACCGAATATGTTTCCGGTAACGGTATAACCGATGTAGGTCGCAGAATTAATCCCTATCGGGCCGGGAGTCATTTGGGAAACGGCAACAATATCGGTAAATTCCCGGCTTGTCAGCCAGGCATGTTTTTCCACCACTTCATTCTGAATCAGGGAAAGCATCGCATAGCCTCCGCCGAAACCGAAAAGGCCGATTTTCAGGTATGTCAGGAAAAGTTGGAGATAGATCATTAATCTTTGTCTTATTTAAAACGCCGTAAAGATACAAAAATTAAAATATCTTTTAGATGCCGGTTTAAATGGGGGCATTTTAAATGGTCGCGCCCGGGGCTTCGTGGCAGGAGGTTTCCGGTCGGTGCGGAAGGAGGCTTCCGGTCGGTGCGGAAGGGGGCTTCCGGTCGGTGCGGAAAACAGTTATATAGCTGTTCCTTTTCAGAACCGTACAGAAATGAAAGTAAGTATTATATAAATCATCCGCAAGCAGCAGGGAAGCCTCCTCCAAATTGTTCAACATGGGTATAACCAACAGGGCAAACGCATCTTAATTCGTTAGGATTTTCAATAAATAATCATTATTTCAACCGGCATCGAGTCTTTTACCCTTCACACTTCTCTTTTTTGACTGTTCGTGTTTGATGAGATTGAGGGCAATTCGATTGAGTATTGAAAAATTTTGGGCAGCATATCCCTCTCTTTTCCGCCGTTCAATACGGCCATGACCAAAATCATCCTCTATCCATTCCGATACTGGCCAGGTAAAACGGACGGTTCGTTCGGCGTTCTCTTCCGGGCAACCCGGATTGCCCTTAACGGCTAAGAGATAATCGGCCCCTTTTTCTATTATTTTAGCGGCGATGTCCCGTTGACAGCCCATCGCATCTATGGTAACCAGGCAGCCCTGAAGAACTAAAACTTCCAATAATTTGGGTATGGCCGTAATTTCATTTGACTTTGCATCGACCTTGACTTGTCCCAAACTCAACTGGTTGGCTTTTGACCATGCACTTTTTGAAAGTGTCATGTGATAGAATACCGTTGGGTAACTGTAGATATTGCCTTAACCGGGTTGCTTTAGATTTACCGTAATTCTCAATATCATTCCATATTTCGACAGGCTCAATAACCATGTTTCTGCGCCACAAATAACCGCTGCAACCGTTATGAAGATTATGTCCTCCATCAAATGCTCTTTTGTTCTGTCCACGCGTGGATCGGTTAACTCTGTAAAATAACTGATTCGTGTTTGCATCTTTCTTTTTTTGTAACTACTCAGGTAGCTTAAAAATGGTCAAAATCACAAAAAATCAAAATAAATAGCTAACTTTGCAGCAATGGAAGAGATGATCACCATACCGCGTTCAGAATACGAACAGCTGAA
>JAIRNV010000107.1 GCA_031257875.1 Dysgonamonadaceae bacterium | reverse complement strand
TGCGAAGCAACGCAGACAGCCAGCACCGCAGGCAGCAAACTTTGAGGCACCGAAGTGGTACGGGAATTTTTTACCCAGAAACGGATTGTATTCATATTTTTGTATTTCTTATAAAAATTATCTGCAAAAGTAATCAATTGCGGTGAAGAATCGCTCTTTTTCCCTAAAATGCATCTGACCATGTTGGATTTTCTCCCGACGGCGTTGGCGAAAGATCTGACCGTGTCGGATTTCTTCCCGACGGTGTTGGCGAAAGATTTGACCATGTCGGATTTCTTCCCGACGGCGTTGGCGAAAGATCTGACCATGTCGGATTTCTTCCCGACAACGTTGGCAAAAGATCTGACCGTGTCGCAACCTTTTTTCATTGCATTTCAAAAAAAAACGCCCTATCTTTGCTACCTGAAATTATTATTATGACAACAAAAGTAAGAGACATGCCTGTCGGCATACAGGATTTTGGGAAACTGCGCAGGGGCGGCTATCTCTATGTGGACAAAACCGATTATGTTTATGAAATGGCGCGTTTGGGACGTCCGTATTTTCTCGGTCGTCCGCGCCGTTTTGGGAAATCGCTTTTTCTTACCACGCTCAAGGCGTATTTTCTTGGCAAAAAGGAACTTTTCGAGGGACTGTATATTTACGGTGTGGAAAAAGACTGGCTGGAATATCCGGTATTTCACTTTGAATTTGTGGGCGAAGAATATACTTCGCTCAAACATTTTCAGGCGGCTCTGGATGACAACCTGACAGGGTTGGAAGCCGTTTGGGGAAAAGATAAGGTTGAAAATACGTATGCAAGGCGCTTCAAGGGTTTGATTCGCAGGGCGCATGAGAAAACAGGACTGGGGGTGGTGGTTTTGGTTGACGAATATGATAAGCCTTTGCTTGAAACTTTTAATAATCCGGAACTTAACGATACGGTACGCAATATGCTGAAAGGCTTCTACGGCGTATTGAAAGGCATGGACGCCAGCCTGCGTTTCGTATTCCTGACGGGAGTAACGAAATTCGCGAAAGTAAGTGTTTTCAGCGACCTGAACATGCTGGTTGATATTAGCATGGACAGGGAGTATGCCGGCATTTGCGGCATTTCGGAAAAAGAATTACTCGCTAATTTTCAACCGGAAATCCACGCTCTGGCAGAAGATAATAAATTAACTGATGATGAAGCGGTTGCCCAATTAAAAAAATACTACGACGGATATCATTTCGCCAAAGAAAGCGAGGACATATATAATCCGTACAGCGTTCTCAATACTTTTTACAAAAAGGAATTTGCTTATTACTGGTTCCAAACCGGTACGCCGACGTTTTTGGTCAAAATGCTGCAAAACATTGATTTCAACCTGCCCCGATTCGAAAACGACATTCATGTTCCCGTCAACTACATTACCGACTATCGCGCCGATGCCGCCGACCCGGTACCGGTACTCTACCAGAGCGGGTACCTGACAATTAAAAAATATGACAGTGTAACAGGGCTGTACACACTGGGTTTTCCGAACGAGGAAGTGAAATACGGTTTTTTGAATGAACTGTTGCCTGTATATTCCGGAAAGACGCTGAATGATAGCAGTATTTCGGTAATATCCATGATGCAGGCCTTGAAAAAGGGCGATGTCGGCGGCATGATGACGATGCTGCAAGCCTTCTGCGCAAGTATCCCCTACGATTTGCCACGCAAAAAACAGCGGGACGAAAGCTATTTTCAATCCCTGTTTTACCTGATTTTTTCGCTGATGGGACAGTTTGTACAAACCGAAGTCAAAAGTGCTGTCGGCAGGGCGGATGCCGTAGTAAAAACAGCCGGTGCGATATATGTCTTCGAATTTAAGATGGACGACACAGCCACCGCCAAACAGGCTCTCGAACAAATAGAAGCCAAATCTTATCTTATCCCCTATCAGGCCGAAGGACGGGAAATTGTGAAAATCGGCGCCGCTTTTAACAGGAAGAAAGGGCTGCTGACCGGGTGGGAAACAGGAAAAAACAACTTTTGTAACTGAAATTACACGGTTTTAAATATAAAAAGACTATTTTTGCAAAAAATTTTATTTATGATTCAATCGATGACCGGATTCGGGAAGGCGGAAGTGGATTTTCAGGAAAAAAAAATAACCGTAGAAATTAAGTCGCTTAATTGCAGGCAACTTGATGTAAACACACGCATTCCCGCGGCTTACCGGGGAAAAGACATCGAAATCAGAAATATGATATCCAAAGACATCGAAAGAGGTAAAGTTGATTTAACAATCACATTGGATGCCATTGATAAATCTGTTCCAAACGCAATCAATCAGACCGTAGTAAAAAATTACTATGAAGAAATTAAGGATTTATCGGAAAAACTGAACATTGCTTTACCTGCCGAGTGGTTTTCGATTATCCTCCGTTTGCCGGATGCGATAAAAACGGAAACAACGGGACTGGATGAAAAAGAATGGGCGGCAGTGAAACAGACCACTGAAAAGGCCATCGTTTCCCTGAACGAATTCCGTAAACAGGAAGGCCTTATGCTCGAAAATGTCTTTATTGCCAAAATTGAAAATATTGACATGCTCCTGAAAGAAATTGACAGATATGAACCCGAGCGAATCGAAAAAATCAAGGAACGCATACGCGAAAATCTTGCCAAATCGGATTGCGGTACATACGACGGAAACCGGTTTGAACAGGAACTGATTTATTACGTCGAAAGACTGGATATCAACGAAGAAAAATCGCGCTTGAGCAATCATTTGAAATATTTTGTAGAAACACTGAAAAATGAAAAAAGTCAAGGCAGGAAATTAGGGTTTATTGTCCAGGAAATCGGAAGGGAAATAAATACACTGGGATCAAAATCAAATCATGCACTCATACAAAAGATTGTAGTGCAAATGAAAGATGAACTGGAGCAAATGAAGGAGCAAATTTTTAATGTTTTATAAATTACGGAATTACTTTTAATTCCAAACTTAATTAATATCGTGAACGGGAAATTAATTATTCTTTCCGCACCTTCAGGGTCTGGAAAATCGACAATTATAAACCATATCCTTCAAAAAGGATTACCGTTGCAATTTTCGGTGTCGGCGACAAGCCGTCCGCCCCGGGGCAATGAACGGGACGGAACGGAATATTATTTCCTTTCCCCCGAAGCGTTCAGAGAGCGGATTCAAAAAGGTGATTTCATAGAATATGAAGAAGTCTATCCCGATCACTTTTACGGTACTTTAAAGTCCGAAGTGGACGATAACCTTCAAAAAGGGAGAAACGTTATTCTGGACGTGGATGTTGCAGGAGGCTTAAGCATCAAAAAGTTATACGGAAACAGGGCTATGCTTATTTTTATTCAACCACCTTCGGTGGAAGAATTGAAAAGAAGACTGGAAAAACGGGGAACAGATTCTACGGAAGTGATTGCCGACCGGATTTCCAAAGCAAATTACGAACTGCGTTTGGCTTCCCGCTACGATCAGGTAATCGTCAATGACGATTTGGAAAAAGCAAAACAAGATACAGTAAACACTATAATTAAATTTATTTCATACCCATGAGAATCGGAATTCTTCCCGGATCTTTTAATCCGGTACATATTGGACATTTAGCAATTGCAAACTATGTTGCAGAATTTAGCAGATTTGATGAAATCTGGTTTTTAATCACACCTAAAAATCCGTTGAAAGCGGTGGAAGACCTGATGGACCAGGAACTTAGGCTGAAACTGATTGAAAAAGCGATTGGAGATTACCCTAAACTTAAAATCTGTACCATTGAATGGGAGATGCCTCAACCGGCCTATACGATTAATACGCTCCAAAAATTGAGGATGTTATTCCTTGAGCATTCTTTCGAATTAATCATCGGCTCAGACAATTGGGAAATCATCCACCGCTGGAAAGATTACCAGCTGATTTTGAAAAACTTCAAAACATGGGTATATCCACGTTTGGGAACAGGTAAAATTTATATCGACCATCCGAATGCAAAAATGATTTACGGCGCTCCCAAAATCGAAATTTCTTCAAGCGTCATCCGGACAGCCATCGCACAGGGCAAAGACGTACGTTTCTATATGCCGGCTGGCGTTTATGAAGACATCATTGCCGGCGGTTTTTTCAAAAAGGAAGAACAGCAGGTAGAAGAAAGCGGTGAAGAATAATCCGCAATTTATAAAAAAACACACGAATGAATCTACAAGAATTGAGCGAGCAGGAAATATTTCGCCGTAAAAGCCTCGAAGACTTGCGGAATACAGGCATTGAGCCGTACCCCGCGGCGGAATATTCGGTAACTGCTTATTCCTCTTCTATCAGAGAAGAATTTTCGGATGACTGCCCCCGCAAAACAGTTTGTATTGCCGGCCGGATTATGAGCCGCCGGATCATGGGAAAAGCATCTTTCATGGAATTACAGGATTCGGAAGGAAGAATCCAGGTATATATTACCCGCGACGACATTTGCCCTGGTGAAAATAAGGATTTGTACAACACCGTTTTCAAAAAAGCCTTGGATATCGGCGATTTTATCGGTGTGAAAGGTTTTGTTTTCCGTACGCAAATGGGAACCGTTTCCGTCCATGCCGAAGAATTGACTGTTTTGGCAAAGTCCCTGCGCCCGCTTCCCGTCGTCAAATATAAAGACGGGGTGGCTTACGATGCTTTTGAAGATCCCGAATTGCGATACCGGCAGCGGTATGTGGATTTGGTCGTCAATGAAGGAATCAAAGATATTTTTATTAAACGGACGCAGATTTTCAATTCGATGCGTAGCTTTTTCAACGAACGCGGCTACCTCGAAGTCGACACGCCGGTTTTGCAAAGTATTCCGGGAGGCGCCGCCGCCCGCCCTTTCATTACGCATCACAACGCATTGGATATTCCGCTTTATCTTCGGATTGCCAACGAATTGTATCTTAAACGATTGATTGTCGGCGGATTTGAAGGCGTTTACGAATTTTCCAGAAATTTCCGTAATGAAGGAATGGATAGAACCCACAATCCCGAATTTACGGTGATGGAAATCTATGTAGCCTACAAAGACTACAACTGGATGATGCGCTTGACGGAACAGATGATCGAAAAAATCTGTCTGGACGTACTCGGAAACACCGAAGTGAAAATCGGCGATACAACGATTGATTTCAAAGCGCCGTACCGGCGAGTAACCATGATTGACGCTATCAGGGAAAATACCGGCATAGACATTGCCGGAGCGGACGAAAACCAGCTTCGGGAGTTGTGTAAAAAATTAAGCGTGGAGCAGAATCCGGCTATGGGAAAAGGAAAACTGATTGATAAAATTTTCGGTGAGAAATGCGAAGCCAATTACATTCAGCCGACTTTCATTACCGATTACCCGAAAGAGATGTCCCCGCTTTGCAAACGCCACCGGAACAATCCCGATTTGACCGAACGCTTCGAACTAATGGCGAACGGAAAAGAACTGGCGAACGCTTATTCGGAGTTGAATGACCCGATTGATCAACGGGAGCGTTTTGAAGAACAGTTGAGACTCTCGGAAAAAGGCGATGATGAAGCCATGTTTATTGATCAGGATTTTTTACGCGCCCTCGAATATGGTATGCCGCCGGCTTCAGGAATGGGGATCGGCATGGATCGGTTAGTCATGCTGCTGACCGGACAGGTTTCTATTCAGGAAGTATTGTTTTTCCCGCAAATGAGACCCGAAAAAATACACAAAAAGGAAGATATTGCGCAAAACGATTCATATTAACACTTAAAATTTTAGTATGCAATTATCCGGAAAAGTAGGAATAATGGGCGGGGGAAGTTGGGCGACCGCACTCGCTAAAATCATTTCGATGACCCAGCCCAATTTTAACTGGTACATGCGCCGTCCCGAACAAATTGAGGAATTTAAAAATTTCGGACACAATACTTCGTATTTGACGAGCGTGAAATTTTGTACGGATAATATTACCTTTTACAGCGATATAGATGATATAGTAAAAAACAGCGATATTTTGATTCTTGCCATTCCTTCCCCTTTTCTGAAACAACATCTTCAAAAGTTAACCGTCCAACTGAAAGATAAAATATTGGTATCGGCTATCAAAGGCATTGTTCCCGATGAGAATATGTTGATATCCGACTATTTTTCAAAATTTTACGAAGTTCCCGATGAAAATATCGCCGTTTTGGCGGGCCCTTGCCATGCCGAAGAAGTCGCGTTGGAACGTTTGTCGTACCTTACGGTTGGCTGTTCCGACGAAGTACGTGCGCAGAGCGTCGCCAACATGTTTGGCACGCATTTTATAAAAACTTCCACAGGCTGTGACGTAACCGGAATAGAATATGCTTCGGTTTTGAAAAACGTTTATTCCATTGTTTCGGGGATTTGCCACGGCTTAAAGTATGGCGATAATTTTCAAGCTATTTTCATTTCCAATTCCATCATGGAAATGTCGCGCTTTATTGACGCGGTTTCTCATTTAGACAGAAACATTTCCGGTTCGGTTTACCTTGGCGATTTGCTGGTAACCGCTTATTCGCGTTTCAGCCGGAACCGGATTTTCGGAACGATGATCGGAAAAGGTTATTCGGTGAAAACCGCTCAAATAGAAATGGAGATGATTGCCGAAGGTTATTTCGGAACCAAGTGTATCAAAGAAATTAACAATGATTATCAGGTGGATATGCCGATTTTAGATACGGTTTATTCCATTTTGTATGAGCGGAAATCGGCGGTGCTGGCTATTAAGAAATTGACGGAGACGTTTAAGTGATTGCACAGGGGTATCAATAAACTCATATAAGAATGATTTTAATAGATACTAATGCTTCCATTTTTTTCACTGTATATTCAATTCTTTTATATCCTGTATGCGCGGTTGACGGTCAAGAATAATCCCGTTTTTATCAATCAAATAGACGGTTGGCATTCCGACAACACCGTAATTTTTTAAGTTATCGCCTTTAAAACCTTTGAAATCACACAATTTATCCGGCCATGGGTAATTTCTGGAATGATATTCGTAAACTTCTTTGCTTTCGTCAACCGAAATAGAATACACTCGAATTCCTTTTTCTACAAATTCGGAATAATGTTTGGTAATTTCAGCCAGTTGGCTTTTGCAGTGTTCACAACCCGATTCATAAAAAATAAGGAGTGCATTCGCCGGTGTTTCTCCATTGAGCAGGGGCGCTTTGCCCCCGATTTTGACTTTGCTTTGTGCGATAGCCCTTCTCACTAAATCGAAAGTATTGTCCGGAAGCCAGCCTGAGGTTTCCAGGTAATTGACAATAACCTGTTCGGCTTTCTCCCATCCGTATTGTTCGGTGATTGTGATCACATCTCTTGCGAATGTTTCAAAAACAGTTTGTTTTTTTGTACGTTTAAGCATTTTTACCATCGCTTCCCCCCAGGCGGTTTCATCTTCGAATGCGCTGAAAGTAGAAGAAATAACAGACATCCAAATTCCACTGTTGAATAAACGTGCAATGTCGATTTCATCTATAATGTAACGCTTTAAATCATTTCGCAATTCTTTCTGTTCAATTGGATTATAAATCCGGGACCCGAATCCTTGCATGTAATTCAAGGTTTCTATGAAAAATGCCGCATAAGAGCTATCGCCAACTAATTTTTCCCGAAAAATCGCATATTCCCTTTGTAAAGGCAACATTTCCTGAAAGAACAAAAGCGGTAATGAAGCATTCCGTGAGACAGTGTTGGTTTTGTAAATTGAGTCTATCTTTTGAAACAAAGGAGATAATTCGCCCTCATACCGTTCCATGAGGGCGTTTTCTTTGCTGCCTGTATAAAAAATACTGTTTTTGTTGGGAACAGAATCTTCGCAAGTGATGGAAAAATCTTCATTATTAACTATAAAATCAATACCTCCGTTACCGATTACCGCCCAAGTTACCCTGCCTGCATAGCCTTTGAAGTTTTCGGGAATTGAGAGTGTCACCCGGCCGTCTACGTTTATCGTTCCGGTTTGCACCGTGTCTTTTACCTTGCCGCGATTAAGAACATAAACGTATTCTTTTTCGGCAAAATGAGGAAAATATATGTTAACATTTTGTGCGGATAATCCGCCGTATACACAACAAAAAACAACTGCCGGAATGGTTTTAATTGATAATTTCATGATTTATACTATTCGTTAAATCTTTGTTTAACCGTTATTTAATTAATTTTGATAAAGTCTGTTGAAGCGCTTCGCCACGCAAGTTTTTTTCGATAATAATACCGTTGGGGTCTATCAGGAAATTTTGCGGAACGGTTGTTACGTCGAAGAGTGCGGCTACGGCGTTCCGCCATCCTTTCAGGTCGGAAACATGCGTCCATGTTAATCCGTCTTTTTGGATGGCATTCTGCCATGCGTATCTGTTCTCATCCAGCGATACGCCCAAGATAGTAAAGTTTTTATCTTTGAAAGCATTATAAGCTTTTACTACATTGGGATTTTCCTTCCGGCAGGGACCGCACCACGACGCCCAGAAATCAACCAAAACGTATTTCCCTTTGAAATCGGAAAGTTTGACAGGCTTTCCGGAAACGTTATTTTGCGTAAAATCAGGGGCTTTTGAACCGATAGCGGTATTTAGCGCCGATTGGATTTTCGTTTCAATCGCCTGTCCCAACTCCGTGTTTTTTATTTGTTGCGAAAGGCCATTATATAAAGCAGTCATTACTTTTAAGTCAAAATTTCCTTCTTTCAGAACAAGTAAACTTATAAAAGAATTGGGATGTCCGGATACAAAAGCGCTCAGGATGGCTGTTTTTTTCACCTGTATCTCCGAGTAACGGTTATTGAAAGATTGCATACAGGCCGCATCATTCTTTTGAACATCCGTAAGATTGGCATACTCAGTCATTAAAGCGTTTGCTTCATCTTCAATTGGTTGCAGTTCTTTTTGTAATTCCAAATAGTCTTTGTCTTTTTTGATGTCTGCCAGGCTTGGCATATTTGTTTGAGCGGCAACCCCCAAAGGCAGACAATACAAAATGATAATAATGATAAAAGATTTCATTTCCTTTGATTTACCGAATTTTTATTTTTCGTTGCAAAAGTACAAAAAATTTCTTTGTTAACCCCTAAAAACAGGTTTTTGTTCAAAAGGGTAAGTTCAAACAGTAAATATTTAAAAACAATTTCTCCAATGAAAAAGAAACCGTACCTTTGTCCGTTGTGAGAAAAAGAATTTTTACCAAAAACAAATATATAATGACACGTTATCTTGATCCTAAAAATGATTTGACTTTTAAGAGGATATTCGGCGAACATCCCCACCTGCTTGTCAGTTTCCTCAATGCCCTGATGCCCCTCGCCCCCGGCCGTTTAATCGAAAGCATTAAATACCTCTCCCCCGAACAGGTGCCGGACAGTCCTGCAAAAAAAAATTCCATAGTCGATGTAAAATGCACCGACAATCAGGGGCGTCATTTTATTGTTGAAATGCAAATGTACTGGAGCGACATCTTCAAAAGCCGCCTGGTATTCAACGCTTCAAAAGCATACGTCCGCCAGATCGGTAAAAGTGCAAGCTATCATCTGTTGCAGCCCGTTTACGGACTGGGTCTCATCAACGATATTTTTGATCATAAAACCGGTGAGTTTTACCATCATTATCAGACCATCAACCGTTACAATACGGAAGAAGTCATCGAAGGCCTGGAATTTGTCCTGATAGAATTACCGAAATTTAAATCTTCGGAACAGGCAAAATTCTTAACATGGCCGGACAAGAGGCGGTCAAACCGAACAATGGCCTGTCTATGGCTTAAATTCCTCAGTGAAGTGGAAGATGCAACTCAGACAGTCTCGCCCGAATTATTAAACAATTCGGAAATACAGGAAGCGCTGTCACTCTGCGAAGAAGGGGCATTTACGGAGGAAGAACTGGAACGTTATGACAAATACTGGGATTATGTCCGCACGGAAAAAGGTATAAAAGACCTTGCACGGATGGAAGGCGAAGCGACAGGTAGAGCAGAAGGAAAAGCTGAAGGAAGAGCCGAAGGAAGAGCCGAAGGAAGAGCCGAAGGCGAAGCGACAGGAAGATCCAAAGGAAAAGCCGAAGAATTGGAAAGAATTGTTTTAAATGCTTATCAAAATAAATTCACTGTCGAACAAATCCGGGCCTTCTCCAGCCTGAGCAAAGAGGATATTCTCGAAATTCTGAAACGGAATAAAAATATGTAAAGTCGAACCAGCACAACTTTTGAACAATAAAGCAATTATGCAAAGAAATAATCGGAAAATATTTACGTGGCTTAAGGGAATCCTGTTTATAACCGGTTCCCTTGTTCTTTTTTTAAATGTCTCCGCACAAGACAGCATTCCTGCCGCAATGAATGATGCGGAAGATATTTTGCAGGAATCCGGCGGATTGCATCAGTTTGTCAAAAGCCGTTTTATTGAAGGTTCGGCGTTGTTTATGAGTTCGATTGCCTTGTCGATGATTTTGGGACTGGCTTTCTGTCTGGAGCGAATTATCTATCTGAATCTGGTGGAAATAGACACGAAAAAATTTTTAATGAAAATAGAAACACATTTGCAAAAGAAAGACATTGAGGGCGCTCAAGCGCTTGCACGGAATACGCGTGGGCCTGTCGCGTCTGTCTGTTA
The DNA here is from genome assembly GCA_031257875.1 of Dysgonamonadaceae bacterium. Classification (GTDB taxonomy): domain Bacteria; phylum Bacteroidota; class Bacteroidia; order Bacteroidales; family Azobacteroidaceae; genus Azobacteroides. Next base: position 4,399 of record JAIRNV010000107.1, on the reverse strand, counting down.
CCAGGCGGTTTCGCGGATGAATGAAAACATCGAAGTCATCGACAAATCCATTACTTCTTTCGGCAGTGTCCAGGCGGGTCTTCTGGAAAAAAATCTTTCGTGGATTACCCTGTTTATTACAACCGCTCCCGCGCTCGGTTTTTTGGGTACCGTAATCGGAATGATTCAGGCTTTCGACAATATTGAACAATACGGCGATATAAGTCCGGCCATTATTGCGGGAGGCATGAAAGTCGCCCTGATTACTACGGTTGCGGGTTTGATTGTGGCGATTGTCCTTCAACTTTTTTATAATTATATTCTTACCAAAATTGAAGGTATCGTTAATCAGATGGAAGACGGTGCCATCCAAATACTGGATTTGATTGTCAAATACAAATGAAACCTTCTTTTTATAATAAAATACCGGCTATTGTCCTCTGGACCTGCATGTCGGTTACAACAGCGGTTGCAGTGTGGTTTTTCACAGATTACATTATGGAAGCCGGCGACGGCGATACCGCCGGTACATCTGCCCTGATTTACTGGCTCATTATTGTACTGTCAGCGACAGTTGCCGCCATGCTGGGGGGTATTTTATGGAGCCATTTAAAAAAGATGAAGTAAAAATGCCGCGTTTCAAGCGAAACATTCCTCCGTTTAATGCAACATCATCGGCTGATATTGCTTTTATTTTGTTGCTTTTCTTCCTGCTGTCCGGTTCATTAAATTCTAAAACAGGGATTTACCGGCGATTATTGCCCGATACTTCCGATGCAAAACTCAAAAAGAAAATAGATATCGAAAAACGTAATTTCGTTACTTTTTCCATTCACGGAAATAATGCGGTTTTCATGGAAGACGAGCCGGTTCAATTATACGAAATCCGTGATATTGCTAAAAAATTTATTGCCAATTCCGAAAATTCGGACTATTTGCCGGAGAAAAAGGAAGTGGAAATTCCGGAATTAGGCCTTGTATCCGTAACGCCTCATGCCGTAATCAATCTTGAAATCAGCCGAAAAGCAGCCTACCGGACATATATTTCCGTACTGGGCGAATTATCGGCAGCTTACGGCGAACTGAGAAATGAACTGGCAAACGAAAGGTTTAATCAATCTTTCGAGCGCCTGACCGAAGAACAGCGAACGGCAATCAGGGAAGCCTGTCCGCTCCGGATTGCGGAAAAAGAACTGCAGGAAAAGGAGGTTACCGGTGAGTAGGTTTCGTAAAACACGCCGCGAGGTTCCGTCTTTGAACACAACTTCTTTGCCAGATTTGATTTTTACTTTGTTGCTTTTTTTCATGCTGGTAGTCAATATGCGTTCCGTTCCGGCGCTTGTGCAGGTGCAACTCCCCAATACCAAAGAACTTCAGAAACTGAAGGAAAAATCACTCCTTATATATATTGTTGTCGGAAAATCAGAAAAGAATGAGTCGGGAGAAAGTCCGCCCATACAACTCAACGACGGTTTTACTTCTTTGGACGCGATGCCGGCACAACTGAAAAGTTTTAAAAATCAAACAGAACCGGAAGAAAGAAGTAAAATCGTTGTTGTTTTGAGAATAGATAAAAATACCCCCATGGGAACCGTTAACGACATCCGCCGAATACTTCGGGAACAAAACCTGCTGACTGTATATTATGCGGCGGAAAAACCGCACTGACAGGTCTTGCACCCGATATTCAGGAATAAAAAATAAATAACAAGTAACCATCAACTCCGTGTCCCTCCGTGAAACTCCGTGTTGTAAAAATTATTAAACACAGAGTTTTACGGAGGGAAAGATTAAAACTGCAATATCCTGTTTATTTCGCATTACTTATAAGGGTGGCAGTTGTGCGAGTGGAAAGCTTATAAAAAAACAGGGGATGATGCGGCAAACCTCCACCGTGCTCCAAGCCTGATTTGCCGCCCGAAATCCGGATATATCGGAGAAACCGTCGCATAACGGACATCCAACAGGTTGCTTGCCGCAATATACAACTCCGTGTGCAATGCCGGAACATGCCGGATAAGCTGCACATCTACGTTGCAGTAATTCCCCATATCCGTTTCTTCTTTCAGAAACCGGTCGGAACGGTATGAAGAAACATACTTCGCCATCAAGTGCATTTCCGTCTTTTTCCCTGCAAACGAAAAACAGGCGTTGGCAATCAGCGGCGGCTGTTTGTCGTAGCGCGTCCTGCCCGACGGTTCCGCGCGGTAAACGTATTTATAGGAAATGTTCCCGGAAGCGCTGAACATGTCCATCCAAGCCGGACTGCGGAAAGAGAGTTCAACGCCCGCCGTGCGCAAATCCAGGTTTTTCATGTAGTAACGCAACAGGTTCCCCTCGTAATAAGGCAGCCGGGTATATTCGGACGTGTTTTTCTGGTTCAGCAGGAAAAGCGTATAGGTCAGATGTCCGGCGTCCGGAAGATACTGTTTGAGGCCGAGTTCCACGCCCGTCCGGTTTTCCCTTTTCAAGCCGGAGAGAAGCGTTTTTCCACCGGCGTCTGCCGTTTGTTGCAGGGCAGTCCGGTCGGCAGGCAAAGCCCCGCTGTTTACAACGCAATTCAGTATGTAACGGTTGTTTACGGGAAACGAAACGCCGGCGCTAATATTGAACAGCATGGGTTGCCATTCGCCGGAAACGGCATTGGTTTCGTCGCCGAAACCCTGATACGGAACGTAATAATCGTAATATTCCCGGATGAATTTGACGCCGAGATGTACATCCGTCCGTCCGAATGTATGCTGGTCGAGGACGGTTGCCGAAAGGATTTTCTTCTTCGATTTGCCGTGCGCATAATTGGCGGACGAGGCAAACATGACGCCAACCCGCGCCACATTCTGTTCAACGGGCGAAAATGCCTGAAAAACAGACGCCGTAAATATCGAATCGGGTTCGCCGAGCATGCGGTTCCGGACGATGGAATCGGACAGGGTAACGACTTTTCCGGTAGATTTAAAATCATAGCGGTCGGGGTACAAATCCATGCGGTTGAGGATATAACTGAGTTGCAGTTCGGTGGAAGCATACCGGGAGGCATTGTATTTCAGGCGGGCGGTCGAAATGCTGTAGCGCATGGGATCGTATTCCCACAAATCGGCGAGCTGGCTTTGCGGCGCCGCCAGGCTGTCGAAGACGGCCTGCGTAACGAAGCGCGTCCCGTAGATATAGGAACTTTCCATGTTCAATTCCAGTTTTTCCCTGTATTTGTAGCCGATTTTTCCGTAAAAATTCCACAGGTTTTCGTAGCTGTGCCGTCCTCCGGGGCCGTCGGTGCGGTCGTTGAAAAGGGAAAAGACGTAGTGGAAATTTTTTATTTTTCCTCCGTGCAGCGCGCCGGCGTGCAGGGTGTTGAAAGCGCCGTATTCCGCTTCCGCCTGCGTGGTCGCCCTGTCGAAAGTCTTCGTTTTTACGTTGATCACCCCGTTCAGTCCGCTGAAACCGAGCAGCAGGGAATTGCCCGAACGGACAATCTCTACCGATTCGATGATGCTTTCGGGCAGGAGCGAAGGCGCTTCCACCCATTCGGCCATCGGTCCCGCGCCGTTGGTAGAAAGCGATACCCCGTTGATGGCGTAGTCGGAAGCCACATTTTGTCCGCGCAGGAGGTAGTAGTGTTTTTTCCGCCTGCCCTGGGTCGAAGCAACGCCGTTGACCGAATATTTCAGGACGTCGCACAAGTGGTGTGCAGCCATTTTCCGGTTGTCTTCCTGTGTGATATAAGTGATGGATGTTTCCCACGCCAGCGGTTCCACCGTTATTTCCTTTAGCGGGGAAGTGCGTTTGCGTCCCGTCACCGTTATTTCGGGAATGGAATCATACAGCGTTTCCTTCTGTCCGAACAGAAGTTGCGGCAGCAACAGGGCTGCCGAAAGAAGAGAAAAGAACATTTGTTTCATTTTTTTTTATTTTAAATTATACTTTAACAGATTAGAAATAACATGTAACCATCAACTCCGTGTCCCTCCGTGAAACTCTGTGTTTAATAATTTTTATAACACGGAGTTTCACGGAGTGGATTTCACGGAGGGACACGGAGGAAAAGATTATACTTCACGCGGTTTTATTTTGTGCATTGTTTTTTTGGGGATTGCTTCAGGCTGTCGCCTTCGCCGGTGACGCAGTGGGGTTGAAATATCGCACACGTCACCAGCGAACTGCGAAGCAGTGAAGCAATCCGGCAATTGAGAATTGATAATTGAGAATGAAGAAAATAATTCTCAATTATGGAGAACGGCATTTGTCCGCATAACTGACGTCATGCGGGGCGTTGTGCAATCAAACGTTTCTACCGAGCTGTAATCCCTATTCTTATGATTTATGCAAGCAAAACACATAATTTTTTTCATACAGGATGTTATTTTTAATCACGGCAAACATACGCAACACGAGTTTGGCTCTTATTGCATTTATTACCAACATT
>JAIRNV010000091.1 GCA_031257875.1 Dysgonamonadaceae bacterium | reverse complement strand
TTTGATTTTATCGATGATGTCGTAGGCGGCATTAAAGCCCTCCTTTATTACCGGAGCATTCAATATTCCGTCGTAGTAACCTGATAAATGCAAGATGTCATAGGCGTCGTTCAGGTGTTGCAGCATTTTGCCGTCGATTTTGCCGATGTTCCGCGTGTAAAAATCAATCGACTGGCGCTTTTTCTTGGGTATCTCCACATCTTTGAGCGTAAGATAGGCGTCGAGCGCGATGAGTACGCCGTTGTAGGCCGTTCCGCAGGCGGTGCGCACGTATTTCCGGTCGGAGTAGAAGTTGTCTTCCTTCTTCGCTTTCTGCAACGTTTCTTTGGCGTTATTCATGTAGCGCATCGCCTCGGCGCAGCTCTTTTGTTTTAATTCCTGTTGTTCTTCGATTGACATAATAGTGGTTTTTAAAATAACAGACGTAAAGGTAAGCATGTTTTCCGGAAAAGCAAAAAATAATGATTAGTGGTTAATCATTAACCATTAACCATTAACCATTAATCATTAACCACTAATCATTAATAACGCTTCCGCTACAACAAACGTGCTTCCCCCTACGAATATAAAATCGTCCTTCCCCGCGCGTTCCCTTGCCGCCGCAAAAGCCCCGGCTACCGAAGGAAAAACTTCCCCCTTCAGTCCGAACCGGCCGCCCTGTTCCGCCAACAGTTGCGCATCCAAAGCCCGCGGAAGATTCGCCTGCGTAAAATAATACTTCGCATTCCCCGGCAAAAGCCTGAGAACGGCAGATATATCCTTATCGTTTACCATTCCGAAAACAATATGCAAAACATCGTACTTTTCCGATTGAAGTTGCCGGACATTATATTCCATCCCGCCGGCATTGTGTCCCGTATCCAGCACAATTTTCGGATGTTCCTGCAAGACCTGCCAGCGTCCCGCCAATCCGGTATTTTTAATCACACCGGCAAATCCTTCCGCTACCGCCCGGGACGGGACGGTGAAAATATCTTTCAGAATATCAAGCGCACACAATACGGTAGCCGTATTCTTTTCCTGCGCAAACCCCTGCAAGGGAGAAACTACCTTAATATTTGTCTCCGGAAAATCCTGCACAAACAAAACCCTTCCACCCTGTACCTTTTGCCCTGCACCTTCAAATACTTCCCTGACCTCTCCTTCAGCCTCGCCGATAACCACAGGAACGCCCGGCTTAATAATTCCCGCTTTTTCCCCGGCAATAGCCGTCAGGGTATTTCCCAACAGATTTGTATGGTCAAAACTGATGTTCGTAATAATGCTCAAAACCGGAGTAATCACATTCGTGCAGTCCAGTCGTCCGCCCAAGCCAACTTCAATAACCGCCACATCCACCGCCTGCCGGGCGAAATATGCAAACGCCATGCCTGTGGTCAGTTCAAAAAAAGACGGCTGAACGGACTCGAAAAAGTCTTTGTTCTCCGCAATAAACCCGACAATGTAATCTTTGTCAATCATCTCGCCGTTGACTTTGATTCTTTCCCTGAAATCAAGCAAATGCGGGGAAGTATAAAGGCCTGTTTTGTAGCCGGCTTCCTGCAAAACCGAAGCCAGCAGATGACAGACCGACCCTTTCCCGTTGGTTCCGGCGACATGAATCGTCCTGTATTGTGTGTGCGGATAATGCAGATGCCTGTCTATCAGGAATGAATTTTCCATTCCTTCCTTATAAGCTGATGCGCCCGCCTTTTGGAACATGGGTGCGCTGTCGTACAGATATTTTATTGTTTCGTCGTATGTCATTATTTTAACCTTTTAACCGACATTGCCCGCGGATACAGACTCTCGCAAAGGTCACTCTTCAGAAAAAATCAAAAACGCTTTATCAACCGAAGCAATTCTTCAACAGCATCCGCTTCGGGAATATTTTTTTTTACACACTCCCTGCCTTTGTACAGGCTCACCCGCCCAACGCCGGCGCCTACATAACCGTAATCGGCGTCGGCCATTTCGCCGGGACCGTTTACAATGCAGCCCATTACGCCTATTTTCAGACCTTTCAGGTGAGCAGTCGCGGCTTTGACTTTTTTCAGGGTGGTTTGCAAATCAAACAAAGTGCGTCCGCAACTTGGACAGGAAATGTATTCGGTTTTGCTGATCCTTCGGCCTGTCGCCTGCAAAATGCCGAAACTGCAAGCGTTTATATCTTCCGGTGAAATGGAATCCGTTTCATTTTGCAAAAAAATACCGCCGGCCAGATTATCTAAAAAGAAAGCGCCGCAATCGGCGGCCGATTTGATTTGAAACAGTTCCGGATCGTTTTCCCTGTAACAGCGTTGCAGGACAACCGGATTTTTTATTCCTTCCCGCATCAACCGGTAAACGAATGCCTTTTGCTCAAAAACACCGGAAGCAGCCGAAGATAAAATAAGGACGGTGTTTGGTTTCGACAGCAGCTGTTGAATCCAGTCGCCGTTTAATTCGGAATAATTCAGAAGCAAAAACGGCGCCGGCGCTTCGCTGTTTTGCCAGGCCGTTTTGTCTTGAGCCGTAAAAAGCGGATACTCATTTTTTCCATGCGAAAAAACTTCATAATCTACAATGACTTTCCGGTTTTCCGGTCGCGGAAACGACCTGTTTTTACCCAAATACAAAAAGTCGGGGATTAAATCGGGATTTTCGGTATATATTACCGATTCGGAGTAATCGGTAATGACAATCGGAACGTCGCGGCTACGCTCGATAAGATGTTGCGGTTCGGGCATTGTCATATCAATCGTTCGGGCAAGCGAAGCCGAAGCATATTCCGCCAAAGCTTTGGCTACCGGAATTTCCGCCTCCGGGTCTTCACTCAGGGAAACCCGAACCGTATCGCCGATGCCTTCGAGCAAAAGCGTTCCGATGCCCACAGCCGATTTGATTCGTCCGTCTTCGCCGTCGCCGGCTTCCGTAACTCCCAGATGCAGTGGGAAATTCATGCCTTCTTCATCCATCCGCGACACCAGCAGGCGAACAGTCGCCACCATCACAAAAGTATCGGATGCTTTAATGGAAATCACCACATCGGTGAAATTTTCTTCTGCGCAAATCCGCAGAAACTCCAGGCAGGATTCGACCATCCCTTCGGGCGTATCGCCATACCGGCTCATGATCCGGTCGGACAAAGAACCGTGATTGACGCCAATCCGGATCGCCGTATGATTCGCTTTGCAAATATCTAAAAAAGGAACAAACCGCGCCCTGATTTTTTCTATTTCCCGACGGTATTCTTCTTCGGAATATTCATGTTTTTGAAATTTTTTAGCCGAATCGGTGAAATTTCCGGGGTTAATCCGCACTTTTTCCACTATGCCTGCCGCCGTACAGGCTGCATTCGGATTGAAGTGAATATCGGCCACCAAAGGCGTTTGATAGCCTCGCGCCCGCAAACCGTCTCTGATATGCCGCAGGTTTTCGGCTTCCCGGGTTCCCTGTGCAGTCAGGCGAATGTATTCTCCGCCGGCCTCAATAATGCGGATGCACTGCGCTATACTCGCCTCCGTATCTATCGTGGCCGTGCTGGTCATCGACTGAACCCGTACGGGATTATCGCCGCCCAGCGGCGTATTCCCGATGAAAACCTCCGAAGATTTTCGCCGTTTGAATTGGAAACCTGGCATCAATTGGTTTTAAATGGATATTTCACATCGGCCAATTCCTGATTGGCTTTTACAATTTTATCCTTGAGATCGGCTTTGTAAGCGGACAGTTTTTTTTGTACGGCTTCATCTTTCAGCGCCAAAATCTGTATGGCCAGCAAAGCCGCATTCCCGGCGGCATTGATTCCCACTGTTGCTACCGGAATGCCCGGAGGCATTTGTACAATAGCCAGCAGTGCATCTATGCCGTCGAGGGTGGAATTAACCGGCAGGCCGATAACGGGAAGTGTTGTCATGGAAGCGATTACGCCGGGAAGATGGGCAGCCATTCCGGCTGCGGCAATAATCACTTCGAGGCCTCTTGATTGGGCGTTTTTTGCAAAACCTTCGACTTCGGCCGGGGTGCGGTGCGCCGACAGGGCATGCATTTCAAAAGGTATCTCGAAATCGTTCAGTATGGTAGCGGCTTTTTGCAAAACGGGCAGGTCGGAAACGCTGCCCATAATAATACTTACGCGAGGGTTCATCATTTTCCGATAAAAGCTTTGTATGTGCCGGCGTCCATTAGCCCATCCAATTGAGATGCATCGGCAATGGAAATCTTGATAATCCAGCCGTCGCCGTAAGGATCGGAGTTCACCAGTTCGGGACTTGCTTCCAGCGCTTCGTTGATTTCCAGCACCTTGCCGGCTACGGGCATCAGCAGGTCGGAAACGGTTTTAACGGCTTCGATTGAGCCGAAGACTTCGTTTTGTGCAAGGGTTTCCCCTTTTGTTGTTACATCGACATATACAATTTCGCCCAGTTCGCTTTGGGCATAATCGGTAATACCTGTGTATGCTTCGGCTCCTTCTGTCCGAATCCATTCGTGGTCATTGGTGTACTTTACATTTTCAGGAAAATTCATGTTTTTATTTTTTTTTAATTCATAATTTTTTTTGCAAAATTACTACTTTTAGTTGATACCTTAAATCCGTAAATAAATTTTAATATAACTGCAAAATTTTGATAAACAAAACTTCACGGTTTAGTCATATTCATTTATTTTGTATTGTAAAGCAAAATAACATATCATGACAGGCGCAAAAGTAAAAAAAAGTTTGCAGACAACCACTCCTTTTGCAGAAATTCGCAGATTCAAGTTATAAATACAACTTTACTTATTGATGTTATTAATGACTCTTAGTAATGCGAAATAAACAGGATATTGCAGTTTTAATCTTTTTCTCCGTGTCCCTCCGTGCAACTCCGTGTTGTAAAAATTATTAAACACAGCGTTTCACGGAGTGGATTTCACGGAGGAACACGGAATGGATGGTTACTTGTTATTTATTTTGTATTCCTTAATGCTTTCGGAGACTTGCCCCGAGTGGGGCAAATTCCAAAAAAATTTTTTGAGATTTGCCCCGAGTAGGGCAAGTTCCAAAAAAATTTTTTGAGATTTGCCCCGAGTGGGGCAAGTTCCAAAAAATTTTTTTGAGACTTGCCCCGAGTGTAGCAAACGCCAAAAAAATTTTTTAAGACTTGCTGTGAGTGTAGCAAACGCCAATTATTTCAAATTAATGCACAAATTTCAGGTCCGCCCTTCATAAGGAATAAAAAACAATACTTTTTGAATAATTTCCAATGGCTTTTTTCTTTATTTTTTCCTTAAGTTGACGACATTGGGCGAAGCCCGAAGCAATCCATTTTTTAATTGATAATTATTTTCTTCATTGTCAATTGTCAATTGCTTCACCCTGCCGAATGAAGAAAAAGCGTTATCTTTGCAGCGATAAAATTTTATTGATATGATTACAAATAATTATTTATCAAGAATATGCGACATAGAATTGCAGGATGCACTTTCTTCGACAGGTGCAGTACTTATTGAAGGTGCAAAATGGTGCGGGAAAACAAGCGCCGCCAAAAATATTGCAAAAAGCGCCTTGCTGATGCAAGACCCCGACAAAACAAAAAACTATCAGCAAATTGCAGATACAAAACCGTCATTGTTGCTCAAAGGAGATACGCCACGTCTACTTGATGAATGGCAAATTTCGCCTGTACTTTGGGACGCTGTCCGTTTTGAAGTGGATAACAGACAAAAAACAGGACAATTTATCCTGACAGGTTCGGCTGTGCCTGTCGACAACGCTACCGCTCACACCGGCACGGGCCGTATAGCAAGAATTTTAATGCGAACAATGAGTTTGTACGAATCGAAAGAGTCTAACGGAACGGTCTCGCTTGCCGGTTTATTCAACGGAAATCACGATATTGAAAGCATTTCCGATTTGAGTATTGAGCAGATTGCATTTTTAATTTGCCGTGGAGGTTTTCCGGCCGCTATCGGAAAACCTGACAAAACGGCGTTAAGAATGCCGGTTGATTATGTGGAGGCAGTTATCAATCAAGATATTTCCCGTGTTGATGGGGTAGAAAAGAATCCGAATAAAGTACGGTTACTTTTGCGTTCCCTTGCTCGAAATATTGCCACAATGGCTTCGTACCAAACAATCCTGAACGATATTGAAGCAACCGAAGCAACTTTGTCGGATAAAACATTTTATTCTTATTACAACGCATTGAGAAGGATTTTTGTAGTAGAACCGTTGCCTGCCTGGTCGCCTTCGTTACGTTCAAAAACTGCCATCCGCACTTCACCGAAACACCATTTCGTTGACCCTGACATTGCAACTTCCGTTATGAGAATTAATCCGGATGCTCTGTTGCATGACTTTGAATATTTTGGATTTTTATTTGAATCATTGTGTGCCAGGGATATTCGCATTTATGCTCAACACCTTGACGGCGATGTGTTTCATTATCGGGATAAAAGCGGACTGGAAATCGATTTAATTGTCCAGCTGCGGGATGGACGGTGGGGAGCGATTGAAGTAAAAATGGGCAACAAACAAATCGAAGAAGCAGCAAAAAACCTGTTGAAACTCAAAGACAAAATCAACGTGGATAAAATGCGTGAGCCGTCATTTTTAATGGTTTTGACAGGCGGACAATTTGCTTTTCAACGGCAGGACGGCGTTTTAACAGTTCCTGTCGGCTGTTTGAAACCGTAAAAAGACACACAACAGTGCTGCTTTCAAAAGAAAATCCTAACTTTGCATCAATAAATACCACAGAAACTCCAATATAGAATGCGCAAAGAAATCGTTGAAACTCCTTTGATGAAGCAATACCTTGAGATAAAATCCAGGCACCCCGATGCTATTTTGTTATTTCGTGTGGGAGATTTTTATGAGACTTTTGCGGACGATGCTATTACAAGCGCCGAAATTCTCGGCATTACGCTGACGCACAGGGCTAACGGTTCGGCTCAATTTGTGGAACTGGCCGGATTCCCTCATCACGCTTTGGATACGTATCTGCCCAAACTGGTGAGAGCCGGAAAACGGGTCGCTATTTGCGATCAATTGGAAGACGCGAAATTAACGAAGGGATTAGTCAAACGGGGGATTACGGAATTAGTTACTCCCGGAGTTTCAATCAATGATAATTTATTGAATCATAAGGAAAATAATTTTCTTGCTGCCGTCCATTTGAATAAAAATAGCTGTGGCGTCGCTTTTTTCGACATTTCTACGGGTGAGTTTTTGACGGCGGAAGGTACGTTTGATTATATTGACAAACTGATTAACAACTTTGCTCCCAAGGAAGTATTGATAGACAGGAATAAACGCCAACAGTTCCGTGAAACGTTCGACAGTAAATTAACGACCTTCGAGATGGACGACTGGATTTTCACGGAAGATACGGCCAATGCCCGTTTGCTGAAACAGTTTGAAACTCAAAACCTGAAAGGTTTCGGTATTCAACAACTGAGAAACGGAATTGTCGCCGCCGGCGCAATCCTGTATTATCTTGATTTGACGCAGCATACCCAAATCGGGCATATCACGTCCGTTTCCCGAATCGAAGAAGACCGTTATGTGCGTTTAGACCGGTTTACGGTTCGCAGCCTTGAGTTGCTGGAACCGATGAACGAAGGCGGGAAATCGCTCCTCGACATCCTTGATCGAACTGTTACGCCCATGGGGGCGCGTTTGTTGAGACGCTGGATTGTTTTCCCTCTGAGAGGAGTGAAACAAATCGAAAACCGGCTTTCGGTTGTCGAATATTTCTTCAGGCAACCCGAATTGAAGGAACTTTTGGAAAAACAGTTTGCTTTAATCGGCGATTTGGAACGGATCATTTCCAAAGTCGCCGTGGGGCGCGTTAATCCAAGGGAAGTTGTGCAATTGAAAGTCGCCCTGAAAGCCATAGAACCGGTTAAGCAGGCCTGTCTTGAGGCGGATGATTTCAATCTTCAAAAAATCGGCGAACAGATAAATCTCTGCGAGTTAATCCGAAACAAATTAGACCGGGAAATAGATCCCGACCCTCCCGCTTTGGTGAACAGAGGGAATGTTATTGCCAAAGGCGTATGTGAAGAACTTGACCGGTTGCGCGAAATCACCTGTTCGGGGAAAGATTGTCTGTTACAGATTCAGCAGCGGGAAAGCGAAACTACGGGAATCCCCTCTTTGAAAGTAAGCTACAACAACGTTTTCGGTTATTACATCGAAGTCCGTAATACGCATAAAGACAAGGTGCCGCCCAACTGGATACGGAAACAGACCCTGACGCAAGCCGAAAGATATGTTACCGAAGAACTGAAAATTTATGAAGAAAAAATCCTGGGCGCCGAGGATAAAATCATTGAACTGGAAGCGAAACTTTTCAACGATCTGGTATCGGAATTGATGGAACATATCGCTCCTATCAAGGCGAATGCCCATCTGATTGCCCGGGTTGACTGCCTGCTGTCCATGGCAAAGGTAGCGCAGCGAAACAAATATATCCGCCCGCAAATCAATGAGGGTAATATATTGGACGTCAAATCCGGACGCCATCCGGTCATTGAAACGCAGTTGCCTTCGGACGAACCGTATATTCCCAACGATATTTATCTGGATGACAAAAAACAGCAGATCATTATCATCACAGGCCCGAATATGGCCGGAAAGTCGGCTTTGTTGCGGCAGACCGCCTTAATTACCCTGATGGCTCAAATCGGTTCTTTTGTGCCGGCGGAATCGGCAATCATCGGACTTGTGGATAAAATCTTCACCCGTGTCGGCGCCAGCGATAATATTTCCCTCGGAGAATCTACTTTTATGGTGGAAATGAATGAAGCGGCGGACATTTTGAATAACTTTTCCGCAAAAAGCCTGATTCTTTTTGACGAATTGGGGCGCGGCACGTCTACCTACGACGGAATTTCCATTGCCTGGGCGATTGTCGAGCATATTCACGAACACCCGAAGGGGGCGGCCAAAACGCTTTTTGCCACTCATTACCATGAGTTGAACGAGATGGAAAAATCGTTCAAACGAATTAAAAATTACAATGTTTCCGTCAAAGAAGAAGATAACAGGGTTGTTTTCCTGCGGAAACTGGCGCGGGGCGGGAGTGAACACAGTTTTGGCATTCACGTGGCAAAAATGGCGGGAATGCCCCAAAGTATCGTTAAACGCGCCAATGAAATCCTGACCCGGCTGGAAACCGGCAACCGCAAATCGGGCATTGCCAAACCGATGCGGGAACTCTCGGCGGAAAGAGAAGGTTATCAACTGAGTTTTTTCCAGTTGGACGATCCCATACTTTCTCAGGTTCGGGATGAAATAAATCAGTTGGACATAAACAATTTGACTCCCATAGAAGCGTTGAATAAACTGAACGGGATTAAGCGGATTGTACAGGGGAAATAATCAAAATGATGTGCTGTACTTCCCGCGGGACAGTTACGGTTTGAGAATAGCCGCAGTACTGCGACAAGTTGAAATACAGCCATGTACTAAAAATTATAAAGTACAGGGAAAAATCTATTTTTTCTGTTTTTATTTCTTAACTTTGCGCCCCAAATTATAACAACATTAAGATTTATAAAAAATAAATGTATGAAAAGGATTGTCTTTTTACTAATTTGTGTTACAGTCAATTTTGCATTTTCTTTTGCGCAGGAAGACGGAAAGATTACTTTCAATGAAAAAAAACATGATTTCGGTGTGATTTCCGACAAATGGGGAAAGGTCAGTTTTGATTTTGTTCTGACGAATAATTCGGATGAACCGTTGCTAATTAGCAATGTTAAAGCATCTTGCGGATGTACTACTCCTTCCTGGACAAAAACGCCGATCGAACCGAAAAAGTCGGGAACAATTACCGTTTCCTATAATCCGGGCGGACAGCACGGCTCTTTCCTCAAGTCAATTACGGTTCATACAAGTCAGGGTGCTCCAATTACACTGCAAATAAGCGGCGAAGTAACGAATACCCCCGTTAAAAAAGCCGAAGAAACTTATCCTGTTGCTTTAGGGAATTATCTGTTAAAAAGTAAAGATTTGAATTTCGGACAATTAGACCTTTCCGGTTCAAAAACCATTCGATTGGAAGTGTTCAACAATTCCGATAAGCCGGTAACTCAAAAAATTACTCCGCATAAATATTTTACCGTCAATTACAGTCCTGTCGTGGAACCAAAGAAGGAATCGGTTATTGAACTTACTTTTCTTGCCGCAAATTACAATAAATATGGTTATGCAAACGGCGATTTGATTTTCCATATCAACGGTCAAAAACAGATCTTCCCTTATTCGGCGCTGATTGTAGATGATTTCAGTAAAGAAGACTCGAACAAAAAAGCGAACGCCGGAAAAGTCAATATAAATACGCAGGAAATTAATTTCGGTAGTTTTACTGCGGGAACAGGCAGAACTTTGAAACTGTCAAATTCGGGAAATAGCGTTTTGAATATCAGAAATATACAATCGTCCAGTCCATGGGTTACGCTTTCTAAAACGGCCCTTGTGATTAACCCCGGCGAAATTGTCGAGATTAAAGTGAATATTGATAAAAGTAAAATTAAATCTTCTTTTAATTCAACGCTTTCGATTGTTTCCAGCGATCCCGAAAGACCGCTGCTCGAAGTGAAAGTAACAGCAAATCCCCGACAATGAATATAGAGCATCCTGAAAACAATCCTCAATACATTGGTTTGAATGTGAATAAGGGAATTGTCCAGCCTCCTGTTATCAATCCATACCTGGCGGAGAGGAAAAAACGGCGTGATTATACGCCGGCCGAATATACGGAAGAAATACGGAAAGGAAATATCACGATACTGAGTCAAGCCGTCACATTACTGGAAAGTCAAAAAACCGAACATCAAACGATTGCTCAGGAAGTCATTGAAAAATGCCTGCCTTTTTCGGGAAATTCGGTGCGCATTGGGATTACCGGTGTTCCCGGCGCGGGGAAAAGCACTTCAATAGACGCTTTCGGAATGCATCTAATTCACGAGCGAAACCGGAAATTGGCCGTCCTGGCAATCGACCCGAGCAGCGAACGTTCCAAAGGAAGTATTTTAGGCGATAAAACGCGCATGGAGGAACTTTCGCGGGATGTCAGGGCATTTATCCGGCCTTCTCCGTCGGCCGGTTCTTTAGGCGGCGTTGCCCGCAAGACCCGCGAAACGATTATTTTATGCGAGGCCGCAGGATTCGATACCGTTTTTGTGGAAACCGTCGGCGTAGGACAATCGGAAACGGCTGTCCATTCGATGGTCGATTTTTTTCTGCTCATCCAGCTGGCCGGTACGGGCGACGAACTGCAAGGCATCAAACGCGGCATCATGGAAATGGCAGACGGAATTATTGTTAACAAGGCTGACGGAAACAATGTTGAAAAAGCCCAACTGGCTGCCGCCCAATATCGTAACGCATTGCATCTGTTTCCTTTGCCGCTTTCAGGCTGGACACCCAACGTAATGACTTATTCCGGTTACTATCAGTTGGGAATCTCCGAAATATGGGATATGGTTGACGAATATATTGCATTTACCCGAAAAAACGGTTATTTCGAGCAACGACGCAATTACCAGGCAAAATACTGGATGTACGAAAGTATAAACGAGCAACTGAAAAATCACTTTTATCAATCGCCCGTTATTGAGAAGGAATTATTTGCCAAAGAAACACAGGTACTTCATTCCGAGATAAGTTCGTTTGCGGCTGCAAAGCAGATGTTGGATATATACTTCAAAGAATGAACTTCATAAAAAGAGTTTGAAATATTTTTTTTTTGAACTGAAATAATTTTTGAACTCTGAAACAACGGGAGCATTTCAAATTGTCGCAGTGCGGTTGCGAGACCTGTCATTCCCGCGCAGGCGGGAACGACAGCGGGGTTTTAGAACGCTCATTAAAAAAAATTTGTTTTATATTGCAGCTGCCGTTACCTTTGCCGCATAAAATAATAAAGGAAAAATGAAAACAAACATGAATTTTTATGCCGGAGACCCTAATGTTGCGGTCAGGCAGATACTGGAATCTTCCGAAGAATACGGGATGTGTTACGAACAGCGCGAGCGCCTGAAAAAGGCCATATACAAATTGCCGGAGGGAAGTCCCGAACGCAGGGAAAAACTTGAGGAACTGAATTCCCATTCGCGGCGATCCCGGCAGATGACCGATTCTGTCAAACAAATGTATGAAATGTTCAGCACTTTCCCGCTAAGTAGCCCGCGCATGGCCGAAGCGGAGCGTTGTTTCCTGAACGGCGATTTTACCGGTATGGACAATGCGCTGCCGGAAGAAGAGATTACGGCGGAAGCTCACCAACTTAAGCAGGAACTGGAAGAGTATAACGACAATTGGGAACAGACGGAGCGCCTGCTGCGGGAAAAATCATACGAACTCGTCCTCAAGAGCCTGCTCCACTACACGCATACCGACAATCCCGAATGGTACAGAAACTTTTGGAATTCCATTAACGAAGCCCTGGATGCTTCCGAAAATGCACACACGCTCTACTGCAACGGATGGTACTGCGTCATGTACGGCTACCTCGACAGATCGGAGGAATTTTATACGGACGCCACCGACGAACGCTGGATGGAAGAAGACCTGTCGAAAGAAAGCAAACTCTTCTTCGAAGCCAGATGCACCCGACAGCTGGGCTATCTCCACTTCATACAGAACAATTTACCTGCCGCCATCTATACCTCGCAGCGGGCTTTGAGGCTGTTTACCAAACTGCAGGATATAAATCCGGCAGCATATTCTTCATTCGTTGCGGACGTACTTGCGACACTGGGCGATTATCATATGCGGAGTGAAGCCTACTCCGTAGCCCTGGTGGAATTTGAGGAAGCGCTCCGCATCCGCCGCCAACTGGCTGTAGACAACAACGAAGGATACCTTCCCCTCGTAGCCGAATCGCTGAACTTAACCGGCGTCGCACACACAATGAAAGGAGAAGCCCGGGATGCCATCGCATGTTATGAAGAAGCCATCGCCATCGAACGCAACTATCTCGAATATAACCGGATGGTGTTTATGGATATGCTGGCTACCGCACTCAGCAATATGGCTACGGCGTACTTTATGCTGGGAAAATACGAAAAAATCATCCCGCTACTGCAGGAAATCATCGAGCTGCACAGGGAACTTGCCGTGATAGAGCCTGAAAACCACCTGCCGGGTCTGGCTCACGCCCTGTGCCAGATTGCCGGACAGCGCCGCTTATGGAAAGAGTACGAGGAGTCATACCGGAGTATAATGGAGGCAATTGCCATATACCGCGAATGTGCCCTCCGTTCGCCGTCCGAATATCTCCCGAAGCTGGCAGAAAGGCTGTCCGAACTGGACGGATGGTGCCGGGAAGACGGGAAATATGCGGAAGCCATCGAAGCATGCCGCGAAAGAGTAGACGTATACCGCCGGCTTGCGGAAGAATCCTTCGAAACATACATGCCCCAGCTGGGAGAGGCGCTGAATGGTCTGGCGACCATATATAACGACATTTTCCATGACAGGGAAAAAGCGCTTGCCGCCGCCAGCGAAGCCTATATAATTCTCAAGGCCCTGTGCCGGCAGAATCCGGCGTGTGAAGAAAGCTATAACAAAGCCGCAGATATTATCCGGGCGTTGGAATAATTTTTTTTTCAAAAAACACAGGGTTTACCGATGAGCCATTTCGCATCACTAAATCGGCATATAAACTACCGCCAGAATCTTAGCACCCCTTGCATCGGCGGCATGAACGTGGTGAGCGACAATGGAATCGTAGTAAATACTGTCGCCCTCTTCGAGAATGTGGGAATCCTCTCCATAAGTTACTTCTATTGCACCGTCCAGGCAGAAAATGAACTCCTCGCCTTCGTGGGATGAAAGTTGAAAATCTCCCTCTGCCCTTGGGTCAACCAGAATAACAAACGGTTCCATGTGCCGTCCCGATTTATCGGACGACAAAGAGTAGTAATCCATGTACGTACGGGAAACCGTCTGGCTGGTAGAAAAACTGATGCCTTCTTTCCGGTTGGTTTTACGGGAAATGACGGGTCCCAGTGCATCTCTGTCGTCCAGAAAAGTACCAAGGCGCACGCCTAAAGCCCGTGCAATCTTAATCAGCGGTGCCAGCGAAGGCAACTCTTTATCACTTTCAATACAGGTGATTTGTTCCACATTCAACCCGGTGCGTTCTGCCATCTCCTCCAAACCGATGGATTGAGATTCCCGTAAGGATTTAATCCTTTTTCCTACTATTTTATCGGTATTCATGAATATATTATTATAAGTGTTCTAACGACATTTACCGTGAATTATCACGGAACAAAAGTATAACAATATTTTTATAAGTACAAATCATTGGATTTAGGGGTCAGGGCCAACGCATTAAAATTTGTAATCATTTGATTATAAATTACTTATAATGATTGATTTTCACAAAATAGTATTTTATAATTGATTGATTATAAGTATGATATGCTATTTTAATGCGTTGGCCCTGGATTTAGGGGTGAATTCTATGTTCCAATCCAAATTATTTCACATAAAAAATGTTAATACTTACGCACTTTTTTTCTCCATCGGATTTTTATAATCCGGTTGATAAAAATTTCTACTCCTGACTGTCGCAAAAATACGGTGAATCAGTTTTCCTCTTATATTGTTTATAATCAGCCAATCAGCCGGCTTCCGCAGATAATAGCGCCTGATATTGGCGTCATGCCTGACGGCACACAAAGCAGCCTGCGTAAACGGAACTGACCAACATGTAATTATCTTTCAGTTTTTCCGAAGACTCAATTATCTCCGTCATTTTACCTTCAATATCCTTTATTTCCCTGTTAATCCGCTCAATATCCCTTTTTGACCGCTCATAAATATAACGTGCCGTTCTGTCCCTTTTGATCACGGAACGGATCGCTGCGGAGGATACCAAAAGGGAGTGTTTATTTTGCAGCAGGCGCTCGCGGAAAGAAAGCAATAATTCCGGTGATTTCAGAGAAGCCTCCAGTAACTGCCACCATTTAGCCTGTCGCGGTAGCGGTGAGCGTACAGGGCGATATCCCGGCTGCAGTTCTCCTGTCCCTGAAGCCATGATAACAGTTCAAGGCAGCCTGCCCTGTTACTGTCAAACTGACGGTAATTAAACTCTTCCGGGCAGTTGCCTGCAATGACAGACACATTAAAAGTCTTTTTTGAAAAATCAATCCCGATAAATAATTTTTTTCCATATCTTTGTCTTTTAATAAGATTGGGTTTAACCGAAAGCCGGGCGCTACTACTACCTTAAAGAGGCTTGAAAACCTAAAATTCTATTCAGTATCCTTCAGCCCGACTGA
>JAIRNV010000076.1 GCA_031257875.1 Dysgonamonadaceae bacterium | reverse complement strand
CCTCCGTGAAAACAACTCCGTGAAACTCCGTGTTAAAATAATCAAACACGGAGTTTCACGGAGTGGATTTCACGGAGGGACACGGAGTTGATTGTTACTTGTTATTTATTTTGTATTCCTTAGTGGTTAGTGGTTATCTGAAAAACCGACTATTAATCATTAACCACTGTTTTATCCGTCTCGTCTGTGTTCTATACTGCTTCAATGCTTCGCAGTTCGCTGGTGACGGCTGCGATATTTCAACCTCACCGCGTCACCAGCGGAGGTGAAGCCTGAAGCAATCCGAAAAAAAAACCATACACAAAATTATCCCGCACAAAGCATAAATACCCTAAATATGGTATTGCATCATACAATTAACTGCATTTCCTTTGCAAAAAAATTCAATGATTAATGCTTATGGCAGTAAAAAATATACTTGAAACAATCGGAAATACGCCGTTAGTCGAACTGACCCGCACGGATACGGGCGTATGCCGGCTGTTTATGAAACTGGAAAATCAGAATCCGGGCGGCTCAATCAAAGACCGTGTCGGAGTGTTTATGATTAACGAAGCCGAAAAACAGGGTCTCATCCGCACGGGCGATACGATTGTCGAGGCTACGGCTGGAAATACCGGTATCGGACTGGCGCTGGCGGCGCGGCTGAAAGGATACCGCCTTGTTCTGGTGATTCCCGACAAGATGAGTCAGGAGAAAATCAACCACTTGCGGGCGCTCGATACGGAGATTATCCTCACTCGCTCCGACGTCGGGAAAGGGCATCCCGAATATTATCAGGACTATGCTCAACGTATCGCCGCGGAACGGAATGCGTATTATGTCAATCAGTTCGAGAATCAGGCAAATCCCCTGGCGCACGAAAAAACTACCGCTCCCGAAATCTGGGAACAGATGGAACACCGCGTGGATGCGATAGTAGCGGGCGTCGGCTCGTCGGGAACAATCACCGGATTGACACGCTTTTTCAAAAAAGTGTCGCCGCAAACCGAATTGATTCTGGCCGACCCCAAAGGTTCCATTCTGGCAGATTATATCAACCGCGGCGTTTTGCGGACAGACGCCGGCTCGTGGCTGGTCGAGGGAATAGGCGAAGATTTTATCCCCGCCATCGCCGATTTTTCGATGACACGTAAAGCATACACGGTGAGCGACAGGGAAAGTTTCGAGACGGTCCGCGAGCTGCTCCGCAACGAAGGTATTCTGGCAGGCGCATCGACGGGAACGCTGCTTAAAGCCGCCATTCTCTATTGCAGGGAACAGACGGAGCCGAAACGTGTGGTTACGCTGGCTTGTGACAGCGGTAACAAATATCTTTCGAAGATGTACAACGATTACTGGCTGCTTGACCATGAGCTTGCGGAATCGGAACGGTATGGCGATTTACGCGATTTGATTACACGCCGGTTTGCCGACAACGCTATCATTTATTCGCGTCCGAACGATACGCTTAGATCGGTTTACGCCCGGTTCAAACTCTACGGTATCTCGCAGATTCCGGTCTTGGAAGACGAAAAAGTTGCCGGTATCATTGACGAATCGGATTTGCTGCTGGCGCTCAATTCCGGTCTCCATACACCCGAAACGCTTGTCGAAAACGTAATGAAAAAAGATTTGGTAACTATCGTGCACACGGCTTCAACCGATGAACTTTTCAAAATACTCGACAAGGGTATGGTCGCAATCGTCGAAGACGCCGGCGGCCGTTTTGAAGGTCTGATTACACGTATTGATTTTATCAATTATTTACACAGAACAAATTATTATAAAAAATGAGTATGAAAGAATTACAGCAGGGCTTTGCAACAAAAGCCGTTCATGCAGGCGAAAACCCCGATTTTCGCGAAGGAGCGACAGGCGA
This sequence comes from Dysgonamonadaceae bacterium, assembly GCA_031257875.1. GTDB lineage: Bacteria > Bacteroidota > Bacteroidia > Bacteroidales > Azobacteroidaceae > Azobacteroides. The sequence goes on along the minus strand of JAIRNV010000076.1, from coordinate 21,435 downwards.
CGTGGTTGTTCCGATTCATCTGTCCACCACTTTTGCACGTGAGAAAGTGAATATCCCGACTGCCGGGTACGAGTATGTCCGCAGCCTGAACCCGACACGCAAAGCGCTCGAAACAAAACTCGCAGCGCTCGAAAATGCCCGTTACGGTTTGGCTTTCAGTTCGGGACTCGCCGCCGAAACAACTCTCCTGACCGCACTGTTGAAAAGCGGCGACCACATAGTGGCTTTCGACGATTTGTACGGCGGAACAAAACGGCTGTTCAACCATATTTTCAACAACTATCATATCGGTGTAACTTTTGTCGATGCAACCGACATCTCGCTTGTCGAAAACGCTATCCTGCCGCAAACGCGTCTCATCTGGATTGAATCGCCGTCTAATCCTTTGCTTAAAATCTGCGATATCGCCGGAATCTCGAAAATTGCGGCCGCCCGTAAACTGGCGCTGGCGGTCGATAATACTTTCCTTTCGCCGTATTTTCAAAAACCGCTCGACCTGGGCGCCGATATTGTGGTACACAGTTCGACAAAATACATCGGCGGACACAGCGATGTGCTGGGGGGCGCGTTGCTACTCAACAGTCCCGACCTTTATGAAAAACTGCAATACCGCCAAAACGCTGTCGGCGCAGTGCTTTCGCCTTTCGATTCGTACCTGACACTGCGGGGCGTCAAAACGCTGGCGCTGCGAATGGAACAGCATCAACAGAACGCTTTTCTCATCGCCAACTATCTGCGGCAACATCCGAAAGTGAAAAAGGTGATTTATCCCGGTCTCGAAAATCATCCCCAACACGCGCTTGCAAAGGCGCAATCAACAGGTTTCGGCGGGGTACTGTCGTTTGAAATCGCTGGCAGCCGCTCCGACGCCGAAGCCTTTCTCGAAAAACTTCACATCATTGCGTTAGCCGAAAGCCTCGGAGGCGTGGAATCGTTAATCGAACTGCCGGCGGCCATGACACATTCGTCTGTGCCGAAGGAAATCCGCGAACAGGTGGGAATCACCGACACTTTAATCCGCATCTCGGCGGGTATCGAAAATATCAACGATTTAATTGCCGATTTGGAACAGGCATTTGATTAAGGTGCACATATCAACGGTAATATTCGCAAAATTTGTCCGTCCATACGCCGGCTTCCCGATGACAGACGTGGCGATCATCCGGTGTGTAACAGCAGTTGTGGATGCTTTTGCTCCTGCTATTATGCACAGGATGTGAATGAATGAAAGTTATTTATTCCTGAATGGCGCCGTTAATCATTCTTTTTGCTGTTTTAAACAAATTTATATATCTTTGCAGTCTCAAAAAACAAGTTCAAAAGATGGTCCGGTAGCTCAGCTGGATAGAGCAACAGCCTTCTAAGCTGTGGGTCGTGGGTTCGAATCCCGCCCGGATCACTGATAATTTCTCAACAATAGCGTTTAACAATGATCTTAACAACAGAAATATTGGAACAGCGTTTCAATGAATTTGCAAAATTTGTTTCTAAAGAGGACGCAAAACCGTTTACAGACTTTAAAACTTCTTCATTTATTGACCGGGAAGAGAATTACAAATATTCTGTTTACGATGAGGCAAGAGAAAATTTAAAACAAAAATGGTGGAAACCCGATGACATTGGAAGTGGCAAAATTAAGCAAGCGGTAAGTGCTGCGATTAAAACAAGAGTAAATCACAAATATCAAACGGTTGACAACAACCTTGTGGACTGGAGAAAGAAAGATGATTTTGCAAAAATAAGTAACAACAAAAATCTGGAACAAACCCTGTTTGATTTTTACAAAAGCAAAATTTCCGACTGGCAAGCCTTTGAAATATTAACAGCCGAAAATTTAAGCTATCAGCTTATTGCATATCTATTTTTCATCAAAGATAGAAATAAATTTATGCCTGTTTCTCAAGCAAAGTTTGATGAAATTTTTCAACTTATAGGTTTGCCGGATTTTAAAACCAGTCGCCAACGTTCCTGGAACAACTACTCAGAATATCTTGATATCATTAAACAGGTTCATGACTTTCTAAAAACTAAAGATAAGAATGCAACCTTGTTAGATACTCACTCTTTTTTGTGGATACTTGGAAACCAAATGAAAGTTACAGCCAAAGAAACACAAACCAACCCAAGCGTTGAGAAAAATGACGGGCTGGAAACGCCTAAGAACATATCTTCAAAATTATCTGAACTGAGCTGTTTGGAATGGACTGAAATATTGCAGAACAAAAACCTGACTTATGAACTCGATATGACAATTTTTCAAGCCTTGTATTCATTTCAAGACCACAAAGCTTATGCAAGTCAAATAGCCCTCATTTTAGAAACAGATCATCCGGTATTAAATCTCGAAATTGGACGATATGCAAAACGTATTGCGAAACATTACGACATAAATTTTGATGTAAGAATTACTAAAGAATTTAAGTTTTGGGATTTATTTTTTAACGGTTGGGACGAAGGAAGAAAGTTTGTCTGGCAATTAAGACCTGAATTGGTTGAAGCTTTAATTGCAACGGGCTTGACGGGAGAAAAAATTTATCCGGACGAACTTCCATCTGAAAATACCGGCAATCTCATCGAGGGTATAAAGCGAACAGTAACCGTAAACGCCTGCGAAAGGAACGCAAAGGCAAGACAGCTTTGTGTGAAACACTGGAAAGCTGTTTGTGCCGTCTGCGCTTTTGACTTTGAAAAAAAATACGGAGAAATCGGCAAAGGTTTTATACACGTTCACCACTTAGTACCTGTTTCACAAATTGGCAAATCATATCAAGTTGACCCGATTAAAGATCTAATTCCAGTTTGTCCGAATTGCCATTCTATGTTGCATCGCCAAGAACCTCCATTGACAATTGACAAACTAAAATCACTATTGAACAATGACGGCTGAAAATCTGCAGATAACTCATTAAACTTGAAAATTCGGTTTTTATGGGCAGCAGTTCGACCTGAAAATATGCTAAAGAACGGTTACTGTTCGCTGTCACAACGATTTCATCCATTGGGCAGCAGCTAATGAATCGGTTTTGCGACTTAACGAATCTAAAGCTGTCGTTTTCAATTCTTCAGGTTCATCGCCGGAATGGTTGAGAAGCAGGTAGCGGCTGTATTCGGGCGTATATTCCGGATGTCCCTGAAATGTCAGTACTTTATCTTCTATATAAAAACCTTCGATACGGCAAAAATCACTCCGGGCAAAACATTTGGCGCGAGTCGGCAGTTCTACTGCCTGGTCGTGGTGATTGTAAAGAAGGCTCATTTCGCCTTCGGGGAAAAATTTCAACGCTTTGGGGTCGATGATTTTGGATGTACGCACGCCGGTTCCCCAGCCCTGTTTTGCCCGTTCAACCTTTCCGCCCAGTGCCTGCGCTATGATTTGATGCCCGAAACAGACGCCCGCCATTTTTACATTTTCCGTATACATTGTTCTGACAAATCCAATCAGTGACTTAACCCACGGAGTATCGTCGTATGCACTTGCGTGGCTGCCGGGAATAAGATAGAGTTCGTCATGGCGCAATGACGCGGGATAGATATTTCGCCGAACATCGAAAATTTCATAACAAACAGTACTTCCAAGCATGCCAAACAAGTCGCGGAACAGGGAAACATAGCCGGGAATTGTCTCCGGAAACTCTCCATCGAACGTGTCGCATAAAAGAATATTGATTTTCGTGTTGTTCTGTCCGGTTTCGTCTGTTTCCCGGCCTGCTTTTTTGCCTGAAAGATGTAACGGGGCATCGTTGCCCGTTGTCAAATGCTTTTTATTCATCACGGTTTCATTTATGGCGCAAAAGTATGATTTTTTCCCCAATCACCCAAATTGCGTGTAAATCTGTCGATATGCCCTCTATTCCGACAGGTTCAACCTGTCAGGATAGTTGCAGCAAGGTAAAACCTTGTCGCAACAGCATGAGAATCGAACCTGCTTGCCATTTTAATTATTATGATTAATTTTGTACGATTTTTTAATTGAAGAAACATTTTGTTATCATATAGTGGATTATAAAAATATAAATCGCTGTACAAAAAGATTAACTTTTTCACTCATTCTCTTTTGTTTATCAAATTGTTCGGTACCGGTTTCCGGCAAGAAACCCGCCGCGATAATTTCCCCGATTGAAAAAGAACCCGTTACTCTGCTTTCCATTCCTCCGGAAACCGTTGATACCGTCAACTTTGCCGCTCAAATGAAACGTTTGGCTGCCGCTCCCTTTTCCCGGCATCACAAAGTTCGCAAATTCCATATTTCACCTGTCGAATACAGTATCAATCTCAAGGATTTCATTGTTCCGGCAAGTTTAATTACCCTTGGCGCTTTAGCCTCGCATTCCGGTAAATACAGGGATATTCTTCCGGTTACCCGCTCTAATCCCCGCGACCGCAAAACGCCTGTCGATGATATTGCGCAAATGGCGGTAGCGCCGTCGTTATTTATTTTCGATGCTTTGGGTGAAGAAAAACATCATCCCATAGACCAGTTTTTTGTAACGGCGCTGTCGTATGGAATGATGATTCTTCCTGTCCGTTATATCAAAGACCGTTACAATTCGCCGCGTCCTTACGGCGGGAATCATTCATTCCCATCGGGACATACTGCCATCGCATTTGTCGGCTCACACATTATTTACAAAGAATTTAAGGATACCAGTCCCTGGATTGCCTGTTCCGGATATGCAATGGGGGCTTTTGTCGCAGGGTCGCGCGTGGCGCATGACAAGCACTGGGTTTCGGACGTCATCGCCGGCGCGGGAATTGCCATGCTTTTCACCGAACTGGCTTACCGGATTTATTTTCCGGTTAGAAATTTAATTGCCGACGGGGCAGGTAAGCTATTCGGCAACTACATCATACTCACTCCGATTATTCAAACCAATACGCTTGGTGTAAATTTTTCCATGAATTTTTAATAGCCCTGCAAAAATATAATTGTAATGATTAATGATTAATATATTATAAGCGTTCTTTGATTTTACGGTTTGATTTGAAAAGTAGTAATTTTGCAGTTTTACTAATAACAACAGGATTACTATCCCAACATTATACTTCACGCGGTTTTATTTTGTGCATTCGGTATGCGATATACGACGAGGGATTGCCGAAAACGTGTTCGAGGATGACAAAAACGTACGTGCGTATTGCGTAAACGTGCATACGTATTGTGTAAAGTGCATACGTATTGCATAAAACGTACGTACGTATTGCGTAAAGTGCATACGTATTGCATAAAACTTGCGTACGTATTGCGTAAACGTGCATACGTATTGTGTAAACGGGCATGCGTATTGCGTAAAGTGCATACGCATTTTATAAAACGTGTGTACGTATTGCGTAAACGTGTGGACGTATTTACCGTTTTTGAACGCCTCTCTGTTCGACAAAACCCCTGTTAGAGATTTGCTCAATGCTCATAACTTTTTTCAAATCAAACAAAATCAAAATATCAAAGAACCCTTATAGAGCATTATCTTACTGAAAATATGGCTGTTTCCGGCATTTAAAGTCGCCGGATTCCGTCATTTCCGCGAAGGCGGGAAACAACGTTTGCCAAGTTGCTCAAAAAAACAAGGTATTTTTATTTTTCAGAATAACATCCACGTCAATATTTTTGCCGATAATACGCATGGCTTGCAGATAATCGGTCGAAATGGGAACAAGGATAATGCTGTCGTGATTTTCATAACATTCCTGCACGGCAGCCAGGTCGTCTTTAATTTGTGCATATACCGCATGTTCGGCGTCGCCCAGGAAGATAGACTTCTGAATCCTGCTGCATCCCTTCTTCAACAGGTACTTGACTACCTGGCTGCGTACCCGGTTGTCTTCTATATCGTACATCACAAAAAAAAGCATACGCAAATTGTTATGTTTATGGCCGGCAATTCCTAATATCTGTTTTACCCTGTCGTCTAATGAAGGCAGTTCGCCGGTATCTGCCGGAGGCGGCAGCTTCTTCGGCAGTCCCGACCGGTAAAGTTTCAACATCCGTTCGGCAAAAGATACCGTTTTCTTTTTCCTCGGCATCTTCTAATTTATGATTTCCACATTGACGGCATTCATCGTCTTTTTGTTCTTTTTCGCATCAAAACCCTCTGCCAGATAAAAACTTACTTTTGTCCCCGCAGTTGCTTTCTTCGGACTTGCCTTGAAATCCAGCATGGAAAAATAATACGACCTGTTACGGTCTGTTTCCACAAAACCGGCTTTCCCGTTCGGCAACAGCGATTTAATAATACCCGAATACCGCGGCCTGTCTTCATATTTCAACTTTTGCCATAACTGTTTCAATTGCGGAGCGATTTCGAGTTCCCTGTTCCCGTCATACCTGTCTTTGATGGATTTAATAAAATCGGCGTGCAGTTTTGCTTCTTCCGTTTTTCCGATTCGGGTCAACACATCGGCAAGAATATGATAAAGATTGATTTTTTTGAAAATATCTCCCGAATTGGTTGCCGACTCAAGCGCATATTTCAAACAGTTTTGATTGTCGCCCAGTTTAAGATACTGTTCTGCAATTTCTTTCTGGATAAACCATTCTTTTTTAACATCCAAAAGACGGAGTAACAGGTGCAGCGATTTTTCAAATTCGCCAAGTCCCTCGTAACAGAGCGCAATACGCCATCTGAACCAGATTTCATTTCCGTAATGCAAGTGTTCAAGAGCGTTTAAACCTTCTTCACACAGTTTGATACATTCATCAAACGCGCCCTTTTCGAGCAGCGCCCGCGAGTACAGCATATAATACTGTTCTTTTTTGGAGGCGATTTCCCGCTGTTTGCCGTCCCTGTCGGTAAAGGAAAACGGTTTGTCGTCCAGCAGTTGCGGATTCAGTTTTTCTACCCATTCCAAAATTTTATCCGCCGGATAAATACTCTTTTCGCTCAAATGATCCAGTATTTTCAAAACCGTCAACGTATAAGGAGAATAAGCATCTTCCTGCGACGACAGTTCCAAAATCCCCTTACCTGCCCTGTAAAAAGTAGCTTCGTCGTCAATTTTATCCTTTTTAATTTCGGAATAATAGACTGTCCATGCGTAAACATCTTTTATATTCTTGAATGTCTTATGTTTGAGATATACTTTCCGGCAAACGTCCAATGCAGTTTGACTGTCTTTCGCTTTTTGTGTGCAATAGGCGTAGCGATAGCAGTCCCACTCGTCCATCTTTTCCCGGTAACTCTCCCACAATGAATGATATAATGTATACGCTTCCCGGTAGTTTTTTTCCGTATAAAGCAACTTGGCCTGGTTTCGGATAAGGTTAAAGTCCTGCTCTCCGGAGGGTTCACCGGTAAAAATTTCATTTAAAACAGGATTTTCTCTCAACAAAATATAATCGCTGATAAACGCCTGTATATACGCCGTCATCAGTTCGTTCATCTGTTCAGAAGTGCCTTGTCGCGGCGATTTTACGACCGAAAAACCTTTTTTTCCGAAAAAGAGATTCACTTCGGCCTGTGAAATTCCATAACGAAATTTAAACTTTTTCCCGTAATGAATATCAATGATTTCTTCTATTGTTACGCCCACTTCGGCAATATATTCCCGCAATTTTTCCAGAATCTGATTGAGCTGTTCCGGCACGTACACCTGCGGCTTGTTTTTTACGGCATTTTTTCGGGCATTCAGGCGTTCTTTGATAAAAGCAAAAGCATCTTCACCGGGACCTTTAGGCGGCTCATTTTCTTTGGGCCGAGTCTTTTTCCTTTCACCGTCTTCTTTTTTCAATTGATGTTCCAGTACACTTATTTCAAAAGGATTGTCGAAGTCGGCAAAATCCTTCATGTTGACGGCGTCGGCGTCGGGATTGAAAAAAATGTCGGGGTCGTAGCTTGTAAAACAGGCTCGCGACACATCCGACGTGGTTTTGTCTACCACCTGTTCAAAACCGTACTGTTGAGCCAGTATTTGAATAAACGTTTTGTAAAACAGGGAATAACGGCCTGCATCCGAACATCTTTCGCCCAGCCGGAACATCACCTTCAGTCCGTCTTCTCCCGGCGACACGAAACAGAGCGCTGTCCGGCTGTCGGCAATGAATTTCGCACGCAGGGAATTTATATCCAGTCCTTTTTCGGCGATATGGTCGATATCGACAATAAAACATTCCGTGTAACCGAAATTTTCGATGCGGCGATACGGCGGGTTAAAAACGCCGCATACCCAGTAGGGCAACTGTCGCTTGAGCAGTCCATACTGATTTTTGTCAATCGTTTTTATCAGACGCAGCCGTTCGATTAGCGTTTTAATACTTTCATTTGGCAGTTTTATCATCTCAAAGACTTGTTGCAAATTAACGGCAGTCAGCAAGTCGTCTTTTCGGGTAATGCATTTTCCGTATGACAGTAACAGAGCAGGTTTCATAAAATGTTATTTTTTAAACTTTTGTGCCAGATTTTGCGTAAAGAGGTCAATGTGCGTCATGCGCGAACGTTCTACGCCGCCAATCGGAATGACTTCCGCAAGATAGTCGTTCATCGACTGAATAATTACCCGTCGTCCCAATCCTTCAAGCCAACAGGAACCGTCGTCTTTTACCGAATAATATTCTTCGCCGATAATATTTTGCATAGTCAGTCTGAATACGACATAATCCGTCCAAATGCGGTATTTTTCAATGACATCGTACACTAATACAGGACGATTGTATTCGTCACGATGTAAAATTCCGATGTAAGGGTCAATTCCGGCGTGGATGAGCGAGCCTTCGATTTTTCCGTAGAGCATACCATAGCCGTAGTTGAGCATGGCATTAACAACATCCATTGCAGGATGTTGCGAACACTGCTCGAAACGGTAGCGTTCCGGCAAAAAAGCGTTCATCTGCTCAAAATAGATTTTCGACGTAATACCTTCCCAGCCGCGAAGTTGAGCGGCAATGTCCGACACCATTTCACCCTGCATTCCACTCACTTTTTTGCGATAGTTTTCCAGTCGAAGCGATGTTTTCTCTACATCCTTATTCAGTTCGGGCTGCGAGGCGGCAAAAGTCCAGAGCAACGCCTGCTGGTTTTCGATTTTTGAGGCAATCATTCCGGTAATCCATCGCACCGCCTCTTTCGACCGGCTGAAAGCAAGTTGTCCCTTGCGAATAGTTGATATGGAACCGTATTTATTACTCCATACCCTGCCCGCCGGTTTGCCGCCCTGTTCCAAAAAAAGCACTTCGATTTCGTTTGCAATAGCCAGCAACAGAGCGTCGCTGCTTAACTGTACGCCACGGTGAACAACTATTGATTTGACGTCTCCGGGCGGGATACGCTGTTTGCCGTCTTTGTGCAGAACCATAAAAGCGTCGTTGTCTTTGGTGAGGCAGGTGCCGAAGGTGTGTAAAACCAATTCCATTTGAAGTTATAAATTAGCTAATCAGCCAGTTGTTGATAAAATGCAAGCGCTCTTTTGCGCGAGTGATTGCGGTGTAAGCCCACTGCAATAAATTTTTGCCGCGCATACGATAAACGCTGTTTGAGAGATTTACAAAAACTTCATTCCACTCACCTCCCTGCGCTTTATGGCAAGTAAGTGCGTATCCGTATGTTGCCTGTAATGCGTTCATATAAGTGTCCTTGAGTAAAGCCTCAAAGAAAATATCATCTTGAGGACTTGGTTTATTTTTGCGTGGCGCTTTTATCCCTCGCTTATCCATTCTAATGATAAAATCTTTCATTAAAGCCGAATTTTCCTCAGGGGTAAGGTTTAATTTCCCGTCAAAAAGAGTATTTTCAATCAAAAATAACGAATAACAGCCATTGTCGGCAACATTTTCTTCTGCGTTTTCAGTATCAATTAAATCTCGTTTGTGAAGGGGCAAAATATCTACTTTTACAAATGAAATTGTAATGTTTTTTTCACCCATCGTTTTTGATTTTATTTTGATATTTTTTACTTCACGTGTTTCGCTGTGAACTTTCCTGACTGTTACAAGGTCGCCATTTACCAAATCAACCAGATAGTTATTTTTTGTTACAAGCAACAAGTCGTTTTCAATGAGGTGTTGACAGTTGTTGTGTAACATCTGGCGGACAACAGTACCGGCATTATTACAATCGTTATTGCTGTGGCAAATCATTGTCGTGTAATCGTAGCCCTTTTCGCGAATCAAGTTCACATAATTTAGAAGTAAATTACTTTCTGATGGGAGAATATTGATGCGATTGTATGTTTTTAAGGGAATTTTTGTAAACTGCTCCTGCTTCCCCCATTTCGGGTCGAAAGTGATTACAGGCTGAAGTTGTTGCCATATTTGCCTTATCCTTGTTGCGGCGAGCAAAATATCGTTATCGCTGCCTTTTTGACGATGAATAGTTTCTAAACTTTTTGAAATAACTTTTTTATTATATTTTGATATTAAATGGTTTGCATCAAGAGCGGGTGAATTTATCTGATTTACAGGCGGTAACTGACATGGATCACCTACAAAAATGAATTTTCCTTCGTGGTCGAAATCAAACAAATCTTTAAGCAAATTTCCTTCTCCAAACTTTGCCGCCGAAATGGTAGGATTTTCAATATCGCCCACCATAGATGCCTCGTCAATAATATAGATGCGTGTGTTGGGAAACATCACTTTGAGCGGAAACAGTCCAAAGGAAATCACCTCGGTATCTTCTTCAATAAATTTCGGTTTATAGATGCGCGAATGTATTGTAGTAGCCTTTATGGGCGATTTGTCCGATAATATTTTTGCCGCTCTGCCGGTAGAGGCGAGGAGATTAATTTCATACTTATAAATATCTCGGCCTTTGCCATCAACATTTTTTTGAATGACGGTATTATTTTCCAAAAGAAATTTGATAAAACCGCCAACAAGCGTTGTTTTACCGGTTCCGGCATATCCGTTGAGAATGACTACGTTGTTTGTCGAGTCGTTGACAAAATTCCACAGAGCATCTATTGCGGCTTGTTGGTCGTTGCCGAGGGGAAATGGAAAATATTTAGAATAATCATCCATAATTATACGATTTTAAGAGTATCGTCTGAATTTTACAAACTTGAACTCCGAGGTCTTAATTCCGTTTTTTTCAACAGAATTTCTTTTGGTAGTTGAAGCCACGCAGGTAAAACCATACTGATGTAATAGTCTTACTATAGAGAACGTAAAAGTCAGTTCGCCCATGATGTGAACAACCGGCAATGGATTGCTAAAATGCTTATGTACAATAATATTGATGTATTCTTCTGCAAGTTTTTCAATGTACATATTGTCGCCTTCGGGACTGACATTGGGAAACGGCAAATCCACGATTTCGCCGAATTGACGGTGAGCGGCTTCTGTTTGCTCGGCAGACCAGAGCGCAGATGGATGATTGGATAGATTGATTAACATGATATCTAAACTGTAATATTAGAATGATTATTTTGACTAAGAATAATTTCTGTTTCTTTATATAATTCATCAAGTCTTTTATTGAATCTCGTTGCAGACATTGGATTTTGTCGAAATCCAGCATGATTTATGTCGTTACGAACGACAGATATTTGACTGAATATGTTTGCTAATTCAGGAAGTTTACAGTTTGATTTTAAATCTTTTTTCAATGTTTCCTTTTCGTCATCTGACAAATCATATTTTGAATCATCAAAATCGTTATTTTCGTATCTGCTTAAATAACCCGAAACAAAATTTCTTTTATTTTCAGTAGCATAATCATTAGGCAAAAACATCGCTATTATTCCTTCCTGCAAAAGCGTAAAACCTTCCTGTACAAGATTTTTATCAATACACCATTTTACAGAGACAAACATATTTTGTACATCGTTTAGCTTAAAATCTTTTACATCGTTTTCAATTATATCCAATATCGGTGTTAATGGGGCAATTAGTTGTTGTTTAATATTGCCAAAATTAGAACTTCCACCAATTATTTTGAGACCACGGTTAGTTTTAATATTCGCCGCTAATTCATTAATATTGTTCAAAGAATTTCTTAATTGTGAAGATATTTCATCTCTTCCTTGAGTTTTTATTAAAATTGGCTTTATCTCATCCATTGTCATCTCTTGTAGTCTTTTGGCGCTACCGAAATTGATAAATTCGTTTGCAGCGCTTGTCCAATTTTGCAATTCTATTAAACTTGTCAAATTCAATACAGGTGCGACTCTGTTTTCCATCGGCATTTTTTTTACCTCAAAAGCAACTCCAAGTTTCTCAAAAGCGCCATAGTGAATGGATTTGAGCGTTGTGCCTTTCAGGAAGGATGCATAATTAAACAAAACTGTCGAAAACATTGGTATTGAACGAAACGCGTGTGTTACATCGAAGTAAATTTCGTCTCCCTGTTCTAATTTTCCATAAACAGTGTTGAAAATCTGCCAAATTTCATCTTCCGAGAACCCTTCCGGAATGAGAACCGGTTCTATTTTTGGTAAAAGATTTTTTCTCTCCAATCGACCTTGTAACCCTTCTTTCTCTATTTCTGAGGCAGTTTGCTGATGCCCATTGTCTTTCCAGTTCTTATCCCTGCTCTCTTTTGTGCAAAAGATAAAAATACGATCATTTTCCGTCCATGATTTGTTGATAATAAAACCAATCAACGCTTCCTGTACAAACCTCACAGAGTGTGGAGTCTTTTTACCTTCAAGTTCGTAATACGTTTCTACATAATTATTTGTTCCAAGGAAACTGATAAAAACTTTACGCGCCATAATTTATATTTTTAATTTTAACTGTCTAAATTCATTTTTTTTCGAATAATCCTTTAATTCCCAGTATTTTCATCCGCTTATATATTGCCGACATGACATAGTATTATTTTATGGGTTTAAATATACTGTTTGACAAAGATGATGAAAGAAAATCACGAATGTAGATATGTTCCACACCTTCATACGTATCCTCAAAAGAACGCTCGCCCGAAACTACAATTTTGGGGTAATTGTCTCTAATCTTCAGTAAGTTTCCAAACTCGCGGTCAATAGTCTCCTGTCTCGACAATTCCATGCTGACCTGCACATACAGGATTTCTCCTCCCCGTGTACAGACAAAATCAACTTCTTCGGCGGCAATTACTCCTACTTTAACATCAAAACCGGAAAACAGGAGGTGGTTGTACACCACGTTCTCCAATCGTCGCGCCCGGTCTTGCGGTTTGTATCCTGCTATTACATTGCGGATACCCATATTTTCGAAATAATATTTTTCCCCGCGTTCAAACAGCCGTTTGCCGACGATGTCATAGCGTCCGGCGCGGTGTATTACAAAGGCGTCCGTGAGCGCCGCAACATATTCGTTGACCTGATTGGGCGCAATAGCCGTCTGTTGAGCCTTCAGAAAATCGCTGATACTTTTTGACGAAAACAGGTTTCCCGTGTTTCCGGCAAGAAAGCGAATCAATTGTTCCAGAAATACAATGTTGCGAATTTTTTTACGCTGTACAATGTCTTTCAGTACAATGGTGGAATAGATACTGCTCAGATATTCCTTTATAACCGCATCATCTACAGGAAGATGAATCAGATATGGAAGTCCTCCGTAACGAATATATTTCTCCAGCGTATCATCATCGTCCGGTAATTTGTGGAATTGAATAAACTCAGAGTACGAGAGGCTGTAAACAGTAAATTCAACATACCTGCCGCCCAGATCGTTTGCCAAATCGCTCGACAGCATTTCCGAATTGCTTCCGGTGATGTAGAGGTCGTTGTTTTCGTCCAAAGCGAGCGAACGTACCGCCAGCCTGAAATCGGTTATTGTCTGAATCTCATCAATAAAGATGCAGTTCATTCTGTCGGTTACCGATTTCGACAGGATATAATCATTCAACTGTCTGTAATTGCGGATTTCGTCGAAAGCAATATCTTCCCTGTTGATGTAGATCAGATTAACATCCCTGTCGTCCTTGCGAATAATTTCCATCAACTGATAAAGCAGGTAACTTTTCCCCACGCGCCGATGTCCTGTCAATACCTTGATGACCGGCTTTCTTATAAACGGCTTTATCCTGTCGATATACGCCTCCCGATAAATCAATTCTTTTAGCTTTTGCACTTCCTTCTTATTTTAAACGTAATTATAATTTCTTGCAAAGATGATAATTATTATAATTATAATTTCAATGTCGATTTGAAGATTTCTTTTGCGTTTTTCAAGGCTTGCGTCAATACCGATGTTTTGCATTTTTTCGGTAGCAACAAATCATCATACTTGTCTTTCATCTCTTTAATGAAAAGATCGTTGGGAAGCAGATGGTCGCTGATGAGGGAAACAAGATGTGTTGACATATCTATAAGATTGTTAATTTGACAAAACCAAGAATGTAACTTCCTTCATCCAGTCTGCGCGTTTTGGGAAAATCGTACTCCGCATAGTTACGATTGTTTGGTCTGGAAGCCGGGATTACCGTGTCTTTAAAATTGTTCAATTTTTCTGTCCATGCTCCGGTAATAAACCGCCATCCGGACGCATGACCAAGCCGTAATACACATGATTTACCATCTTCACAAGCATTGATTTTTTCTAAAATATTTTTCATTTCGGAAACATAATTCTCGCCTCCGGCTTTATCCCTGTTATCCCAGATTTCAATTTCATCTTCAACTAATTTATGTGTATGCGTGTTGATTAACCGGAATAAATCATTGATGGAATTTACGGGCAATTTGTCGACTTGCGGAAATTTGCGTTGTACAAAATCATAATATCCTTTGGCTATTTTCATCTGAAATTTGCTTTCCGCTTCCTGTCCAATGGCTTCTACTAATTGCGGCTTAGAATTATCCATTAAATTGTCGTGTGCGTTTCGATAATTCAAATTGATCATTCGTGTTGCAATTTCTGTTTCTGTTTCAAAATAAGCGTCTCCTACCTGAATGAAACGAAAAACATCACTATTAGGGTCTTTGCCAAAAACTCTTTTTTCTACTTCTTTGGCACTTATTGTAATTCTGCCATGATTTTCCCTTCTTATCAAATTTTCTTTATTGGCAATATTGTCGGTTATTGATGCCAAAATAACTGTTCTAATAGCGCCTTTAATAGAACTTCCGGGAATATAGGGCAAGCCCGTGCCGTTGTGAATGGCTTCTTTGAGCGTATCGTTGGGATTTGCTTTAGCAAATGCGACTATTATTCGTTTTGAATAATTACTCGCTTCTGCTGAAGGTGCAAATTTTTTAATGAACTCATATATGTTGTCTTTTTTCGCAATGACTTCCAGCCAATTATCCAAGTGTTGTTCTCCTAATAATTTCCATATTTTTTTTTCGGATATTACAGCAAAACAAGGTTCATTGTCAATATTTGCACTGATAAAATCGGAATTACAGTACAGTAAATTGCCTGAACCAACATGTACAGGGGTCAATGTTTCTATCTTAATTTCACTCATGGTTCGTTTATTTTTATGGATAAACAAAATGGGCGTCCGCTTCGATAAACGGGATGCATCCTATCGTCGTTCCAATCGGGTTTCAAATCAACAATTTTTCCCTCCATCTTTGCAGTTGTCGGAAATAATGACCCGACATTGAACATGTAGATTGAACGTTTCCGCAAATGACGGAATGTTTCCACTCCACTTCCGGACAAATAGCCGCCACGAAGCAATAATTCATAGCGTGATGCATGTAGATTTAATTGAGTAACTTCCTCTTCCGTCGGAATATAAAGCGATAATAGTAAAGTATAATTGGCATCTTTTATGTCCGGCAAACACATAGTGTCACGTTCCACTTTAAATTTTCCTCCACCAACATTCCGGTCAGTTCCTATGCCGGTTTCGCCCAACATTTCAAACAAGGTGACTATTTCATTATATTTGTCGCCCTTAGCATCCGTCAAACAATACAATCCCGATTTTTCATGATAGTATGTCCAGTTAAAGAAAAAAGGGTCGGCATCTTGACCGTCCATGCGGGGCACAGATACACGCTGATTGACTTGCGACTTGTAAGGGACTTCAAGGTTACTTCCAGCCTTAGTCAAAAATTTTTCGATTTGCAATTGAGAAGATTTCACAGTAAGCATATTTCCACTGACTATTTCGTTCCACAAGGTAGCGTCGATATATTTCAGATTTTTCAACTGTTTGCGATATTCCTTTTCTTCTTTTCCGGCAACTGTAACGGGAAACTTACCCTGCAATGCTGGAAGGAAAAAAGTGTCTTCCCAAAAAGGGAATGCCGAACTTAACGTAAAAGAACTGAGAAAAGCCTCCGTATCTTCCGATTTTCCTTGTTGCGCACGCAAGGAGGCGAGTGCAGCCGAAAGCGTATCGCTATGCAAATCGGGCGCCGAAAAATCATAATGATTTTCCCTGCCTGATCCAATATGCAAAGGAGTCAAATGCGTTAGTTTGATGATATTATATTCCGGCATAGTTTACGAATTATAAAGTCTGTCATCGCCATCTTCTTTATCCAGTTCTATTTTTACCTGTCCATAACCGCGAGAGCCGTGACCTCCAAGATAATCATCATGTAATAAGGCAATGGCTTGTTTTAAAGTTGCTTTTAAAGCATTTTCATTTTCGCCTTCAAAGATGTTCAATACCATATTTAATTTAAATTTGGCGCCGGCAGGTACTCGCTCAAAAGTACGCGGATTAGCTTTAGCCGTTACGCGGTCAATGGCAACTTCCGTTTTACTTTCGGTATATGGCAAATCGGTATTACTGAAGTCTGCCGATTTTATATCCAAGTCGGCATCTCTGACAATTAGACGAGAGGCATGGCTACTGTCGGTATCTCCTGATATGCCAAATAATTTACCAGCTTTTGAATTGGGGGTCATTAGATGGTTTACCGGCATTTGTTTCACCATTCGCAATTTCGACTAATGCACGCATTTTCCCCTTCAACGAACTGCCGGGAATATACGGAATATTGCTTATCGGATTACGAACTACAAATTTGTCCGGTCCACCGATATTCAAGGCTGCATTTGTACCGCCTATATGCAAACCGGTTTTTAAAGTGATAGTACCGGTATAAACTATTTTCTTTATTAACTTTACACTTGACATAACATTATAAATTTTATAAAATTTGACAATAATTTAGTATTAATCTTTCCCTCCGTTTGCTTTGTGATAAGCCAAAATTGCTTCCATAAAATTACAAAAGTTGTTGAAACTTTTTTGGTCGGTCACGTTTTGTGACGAACAGTCAAATATCAACTTGAACAGTTTGAGACCTTCGTTCCTGTCGTCTCTACCCAAAGCATACGCAACTTTAGGCTTAAGCAGGACAAATGCAGACTTCTCTTGTTCAAATTCACCCATTTGAATACGCTTAATTTCGCCATAAATGCTGCGAATTTTTGAGTTTGTTAAACCCTTCGTGGCCATAAATTTGCCTGAATCTTCGGCATATTTCACCAATTTGTCATCTGCTTCTTTTGTTATCCATTCAGGATTATAGTGAAGTTCTTTGAATTTTCGTTCTGCAGCGGAATCTTGTTGTGTCTGATATCCTGCATTGCGCTGTTGCGGTTGGTTTCTGTTGTTGAAACCCTGATTTTGTTGATTGTTGTTACGATACTCTTGCATAATTCTTTAATTTAAAATGATTACTATTTTTTTTTATTTTTTTAATTATTTACTCTTGTTTCCAATTCCGCCCACCGTGAGGCAAATGCCCATAATTCCAAAGGGTGATAATCCGTTTCAATTGGAGAATCATTTAATGTAGCCTTGTTGCCACAAATCTCCGTAATGCAATGGGTTATCAGTTGTTTTGCCTCGTCGTTTCTGATTCGCTCTTTCATTCTGTTCAAGTCGTATGTGAGCATCCAATACGTTTTTATTCGTCGAATCTTATGATTTTTTATATCTGCATTTTGGGCATGATTCATTATTTTAGCGATAAATGATTTCGGTATAATTTCCTCGTTAATAAACTCAGTGATTTTGCTTTTCAGTTTTTCGACAACAGGAAATTCTTTTTCCCAATTCAACGGCGTTTCCATAAATGAGACAGCGTTTTTGTCATTTTGTTTGACCGAATGTTTTTTGGCTCTGTGTTCTTCATCGGCGCTTTCTTCCGCTCCTTTCATAATCGGATATTTTGCAGGCAGAATGGCAATACCTCCCGATACGCTGAATGCGGAATTTTCGCATGTGAACTCACGGAAATCGGCTCGTATTTTTTTAGCCAGTTCGATGGTCGTATCCCAACTTCCGACAATAAAGACATCGTCGCCTCCACTATAAATAATGAACGATCTGTCGGGATGAGTTTCTTTCCAGATGGTATTCAAATAGCCGGAAAAGAAATAATCGAATGAGCGGCTTAATGCGGCAAAACGGGATAATGTAGCACGTTCCGGCGCAATTCCTTTTTGAAAAATCGAGCCTAAATTATCCACATCCATCCGCAATATCCCCAAGCGGGAAAAATTCGGGTTTTCGGTCATTTCCTCAAATGTTTGTCCATTAAATTGATTACCGCCATAAAACTCAAATCCGTATATATTATTTATTCCGCTTATCGACGCAATGAAATCGCAATCACCTCCCTTTTGTCCGTTAAATGTAATCACCGATACCTTGTCGGCTGAGGCTTGCAGTTCATCCCGTTTATTATTCAAATTATTTGCTGTCAGAAAATAATAATAAAAGCCTAAATTGGCGGGGTTGAGTGAAACTTCATCTTTCCAATAGGGTATTTCCTCTTCCGAAACGATCATATAATCGGTTTCACGCAACGCCTTACCTAACTGTATCTGTATGTAAGTATCACGTCGTAGAATCAGTTCATTGTCCGGCGCTTTTTTCTCATTTGGCATAAACTCTTCGCCGGTGATTTCATCTCTTGGCGTGTCGCCTCCCCGCATAATACCATGAAAGAAATTGCTGTAATTTGTTTCTATCATTGAGGCATATTTACACCCTTTTTTATTATCCTTTTTATCGTATAAATTTTTCCAGGCTATGCCTAAATCGTTTCCATTCCTGTGCATCAGCGTGTCTTTTGAAATCGGAATAGCGTCTATGGCTACAAACAGACTGGCGCCGAAAGAGGCAAAGAAATGTTCTTCTATCGTCTTGGTTACTTGTTGTAATTGTTCGCGAATGAAAGCCGTATTCGGAGATATCAGATAAAAACCGCCACCGGAGTTATATACCACATTTGCTTGAAAAAGTTTCAATTTTTTCAACAAGAAGCGCACTACGGCGTCCGAAAGAATACGCAAGAAAAACGAACGTCCTTTCAAATTTTTTCCGGCATGTTTTGAAACGATTTGATAAATATAAGATTGAATCCCGCTAAAATCCGCTCCTATTAACAAAAATGGATCATTCGACTGTTCCTTGCTTTGATTAAAATCGTACAAACAGATTGTTAAAGCAGCCGTTGTTTTGGAATGGTCGTAAAGCGAAACATCCGGAAAATTGATTGTGCTTGCGGGAATACAACTTGTGTATTTATACAGCAAATTCAGCAGTGTTTCGGTAAAAGCGTGATAGGTATTCGCTTGTATAAATTTAAATTCGGAAATAAAATCCTTCCATAATTGGGCATAATCGGGCGAAGCATCGAATGCTTTTTTGGGAAAAAATGACTTTGACAAATTCAATTTCTCTACCGGTAAATGCCAGTCTACTTTTATATTTTCTTTTGAGATTGTTTCAAGAATAGAAGTCATTCTTTTTGTTTTGAATGAATCCCAACGATCCTCATCCTGCGCATCTTTGTACGCATTTTCGCTATCGCGATCCATGCCGGACGACAAACAGTCTGCTTCTTTGATGATTTGCCCCAACTCCGACAACTGTGGTTTTTGCAGATGATGGCAAGCCGCTAAATTAAACAGGTTGTTTTTATCCGTCAAATCGGATGAATCGGATCCAATCAATTTTTTGAAAACACTCCGGTAATCGTCTATAAATTGGGCAGTCCAAAGACAATGTTTATGCGTATATATTCCCTTATATTGTGGGAGAATACTACTCTCAGTTTTATTTTGCTGCGATAAAAATTTGCTTGTTGCAACACTGCCGGTATCCGCACGTTGATAGAATTTCCCAATATCGTGCAGCAGTGCTGCCAGATAAATATGTTCTCTTACATTCTCCATATATATTATATTTTAGTTTCGTTATTATTCATTCGTACCACTGTGCCGAACCCGAGGATGACGCCTTTTCCCAGTCCGATATAGTTGGGTAACGACACATTTGTCTTAAACAGCAGGTCGAAAGACACAAAATTATTTTTCGTTGCATCTTTCGTTTTCGTGTCAATAATAGAACAGGCTGGTTGCAGTTCGAATCGCACGCCTGCCTCTTTGGCAAAAGAAAGAATATTGTTAATCAATATTTCTTCCAAAAAGGCATTTTTTGTTTCTTTATTGTTCATTTGTAGAAATTTTTCATGATTTATTTTATTGAACGGATACCATTTCCGGATAGAATAGGTGAAATCGCTGTTCCACGTTTGCACCAGAATTTTGTAAGCGTTCACCGTGTCCAACTCTAACGATAATTCATTGTCGCCCAAATGAATTGACTGACGGATATTAGCGAAAAATTCGCCTATGCTTTCCGTTCCTTCTTCTATGCATACGATTGAGGCTTTTCCGTTCAGTCGCTTGAATTGTATCAGGGGATATGAATAACGCCTGATTTTTGAAGCCTGCACATTGTGATTACCGGTCAGGATATGAGTGATTTCTTTTCGGAATGTAGAAATTTCGGACGGATTGATTTCGGTTTTAAATCGGATGACTAGCGTTGATATCTTTTTAAAATGCTGCCGTTCTTTCCGACCGTTTTCTCCCTCTTCGACTTCATATTTTCCCATCCCGTAAACCGTCTCATTTCCGACTCCAATCTCCGACATAAACCGAAGCAAAGCCGCATAGTCCCGAAAATACCCCGAATAAACCTGTTCCCCCACATATCCTGCCAGGGGCATATCGTTTACCTTGCCCTTCTTCTGTGTATTTTGCAGCGTTACGTATCGCATATTTGCCGATTGCAGCAGGGGATATCCGGCTTTTTCCAGATAAGTTTCCATCAATTCACTCTCAAAAAGCGCAGGATTATATTCTTCGTTTGTCATATATACGGCATACAGTTTCTGCAACCTGAAAAACGCCGACCGCACCAATTGATATAAACCCGGGAACCGGTTGCTTTTATCCTGATAACTCTGTTGCGGATTCTTTTTAATCCTGTTATTTTTCAACCGGAAGAGGCTAACCGGCGTAACATGCCGAACGGCAATTTCGGAAAACCCGTCCGGTTCGTCGCTTTGAATGAAATCTGCCAAACAGACGGGATACCGCAGCTGTTCCGACAAATCAGCCTGCGCCACTGCCATTATTTGTGATTCGCCCGATAGCGACTGCTCCGAAATATCCAGCAACAGGAAGGGCGTCTGCGGTTTACCGATACCTCGTTCGCACATTAGCCGGATTGCTTTGAAAAAGTATGACCTGTACTCGCTGAAATTGCCAATCAGAATAAGAGAAAAAGAGAAAATTTCATTTTTTTT
>JAIRNV010000072.1 GCA_031257875.1 Dysgonamonadaceae bacterium | reverse complement strand
CCACTTTCGGGACTTACATTTTTAAAAATCGGACTTGAAAACCACTTTCGGGAACTCACATTTTTAAAAATCAGACTTGAAAACCACTTTCGGGACTTACATTTTTAAAAATCAGACTTGAAAACCACTTTCGGGAACTCACATTTTTAAAAACAGACTTGAAAACCACTTTCGGGACTTACATTTTTAAAAATCAGACTTGAAAACCACTTTCGGGACTCCCATTTTTAAAAAAAGTATAATTGAGAATTGACAATGAAGAAAATAATTCTCAATTCTCAATTCTCAATTGAACATGAGTTATGTAATAAATAATCGTTACTTTTGCACCGCGATTAATATTTAACAGATGTATCGAAAACTAACAGATTCTGAAATAAGCGTTTTGACGGGACAGATGTGTACCTGCAACGACTGGAGTAAAATAGATGTAGCCGGAAATTTCAGCCCCGAATATATTCGGCGCACTCATTTTTCGGGTAATATTCGAATAGGAGTATTCGAGAGCGAAGTGGAATTTTTCGGGGGCGTCAAAAAGCATACCGGCATTTTCGACGCTTCCATCCATAACTGCACGATAGGAAATAATGTTTATATCGGGCAGGTACGTAATTATATAGCGAATTACATTATATCCGATAATGTGGTCATTGAGAATGTCGGGATGCTGGCCGTCGGGGGCGTTAGCAGTTTCGGTAACGGGACACTGGTGGGCGTTCTTAACGAAACCGGCGGCCGCGAAGTCCCGATATACGACCGTCTGTCGGCGCATACGGCATACATCCTCGCTCTTTACCGGCACCGGACGGCGGTAATCGACAGGATAACCGGCATGATTGACGGATATGTACGTTCGGTATCTTCGGATAAAGGCGCGATAGGCGAACATGCGCGGATTATCAACTGCCACACATTGCGGAATGTCAGGATAGGCGCTTATGCCCGGATTGACGGGGTGTACCGTCTTCTCAACGGGACGGTAAACAGCAACAAAGATGCGCCAACCTGTTTCGGAACAGGCGTTATTGCCGAAAATTTCATTGCCTGCACCGGTTCGGAAGTGTCGCACGGAGTCGAAGTGTTTCATACGTTTATCGGGCAGGGCTGTATGCTGAGTAAACAGTATTCTGCCGAACATTCGCTGTTTTTTGCCAACTGCCAGGGTTTACACGGCGAGGCCTGCGCGATTTTCGCGGGTCCGTACACCGTGACGCATCACAAATCCACGCTTCTGATAGCCGGTTATTATTCGTTTCTGAATGCCGGCAGCGGCTCAAACCAAAGTAATCACATGTACAAGCTGGGGCCTATTCACCAGGGCATTATAGAGCGCGGCTCGAAAACTACAAGCGATTCGTATATCCTCTGGCCTGCCAGGATAGGGCCGTTTACGCTGGTCATGGGCAGGCATTACAAAAATTCGGACACGTCGGATATTCCTTTTTCATACCTTATCGAAAGCGGCGACGACAGCGTGCTTGTGCCGGGGGTTAATTTGCGGAGCGTAGGCACTATACGCGACGCGCAAAAGTGGCCTAAACGCGACCGGCGCACCGACCCGCACCGGCTCGACCATATTAATTTCAACCTGCTTAGCCCCTTCACCGTTCACCGGATGATAAAGGCTATCGACATTCTGCAAATGTTGAAAAAAATATCGGGCGAAACGTCAGGATTTTATTCCTATCAAAGCGCCAAAATCAAACCGCATTCGCTGGAAAACGGCTTGCGGCTCTACGAAATGGCCATCAACAAATTTCTGGGCAATTCGATTATCAAACGTCTTGAAGGTGGATATTTCGACGGTAACGAATCTATCCGTAAACGTTTGCAGCCCGATACTCCTGTGGGCACGGGCGAATGGCTCGACCTGGCGGGACTGATTGTCCCCAAAAGCGAGGTCGAACGGTTGCTGTCGGATATCGAAACAGGCGCCGTAACTTCGCTCGACGGTATCGCCGAAGCATTTGCCGGCATGCACCGGAACTATTATACTTACGAATGGGCCTGGGCTATCGGCAAAATTCAGGAACGGTTCGGGAAAAATCTATCCGAAATTACGGCCGGCGACATTATCCATATCGTAACCGTATGGAAAGAAAGTGTGATAGCGCTCGACCGCCTGTTGTACGAAGACGCAAAGAAGGAGTTCCAACTCGGCGCTAAAACGAGTTTCGGCGTCGACGGCGGCGAATATGACCGTAATCTGGATTTTGAACGTGTGCGGGGCGAATTTGAACAGAATGCGTTCGTCAAAGAGACTGTCGATCATATCCGCCGGAAAACGGAACTTGGGGATGAATTGATTGAAAGATTGGCCTCCGGCTTCCCGAATCAAAACGTATAAAATCGCAACTGCTAAAAATGGATGTCCGACAAGATAATTTTCACACTTACCGCCGCCAGTTGCTGCCATCCCGATTTGTCGGTCAGACGCACCATAAAATGATAGTCGCCCGCGTCAATATCGGCGGGAATGGGGATTTCATTGTTTGCCTCAAATGTTTTTTGTCCTTTGGGAATGGTATAATTCCAATTGTCAGCCCACGCCTTGACAGGCGTTTTCTTTTCATCCAATTCACATTCAACGTTGTCGGTCGAGTGTGAATGGTGGTCGAAATTGTGATGGATTTCGATGTTGTAACTGCCCAGTTCTACGTTGTCGGAAAACTGCGCCCGGAAAGTAAAACTTTCGCCGCGTTGCAATTCTACGCAGCTTTGCGGGGAAATTATCTCAATCACGGGCTTTTGCATATCCCTTTCGCCGTTGTTTTCGCACGAAAACAGGGCAAAAACCAAAATGTTGAAAATTAAAATCTTTTTTATCATGAAATTTTTAATTAAAAGTACATAGCTAACAACACAACGCAGTTTATCTTTTTTTATCCACGCAACAATCATTTACCGGATAACCGTTTTATGATACCCAACCGCATGGTTATCGGTGATTTTAACAATGTAGACACCTTTGTTCCAGCGGGCAGTTGAAATCGAAACCGTGTTTGCATTTTCCGTGTAAATATAAACCGCTTTCCCGTTCAAATCATAAATATCCACCTGTTTTACCGGCCGTTGAGAACTTATTTCAATTTTCCCTTTTGTACTGACAAGCGATATCCCGCGACCGGCGTCCGGAAACCCGACAGCTGCGCCGGAAGTTACGGTTACCCTGCATGTATCGGACAGACTGCTGTTATTCAAGGCAACAGTAATGAGACAGTTTCCTTCGGCCACCGCGCGTACCTTTCCGGTATTGTCTACCGTAGCAATTTCCGTATCGGTGCTTTCCCATGTAACAGCCCTGCAGGCAGCTTCCTCCGGCAAAATATCGCATGTCAGGGTCTCTTCCTCAGACACCTTTAAGGTCAATTCATTCTTATTTAAAGAAACCGTATATTCATACCACAGACGCGGTTGCCCGCTTTCATTCCAAACCCAGGGAGCTTCAGGCGTGTTACCGAAAGCCCAGCCAATACCGGTATAAAATTCTTCCGTCAAATCTTCCACCGTTATGTCGGCGCCGTCAATACTGCCGGCATCCTGTGAAGTAATCGCCGCTTCCGCTCCGGCAGGCCCGGTTTTCAGGGCGGTCAATGCATAACAGTGCCGGATTGAATCAAGTGTGAAAGCGCCGTTCAAAAAATCGGCATAAGAGTTGACATCCGTACTTTTACCGGAAACCCGGTTGGCGTAAAGAGCAGTAACACGATCGTTTAATGCAATCAGTCCCGACATGTTCAGGCCGGTTTTATTCACTGTCTGATTCGGATAATAACCGGATATATGTCCGTTATTTACATCGGTAGAACCGATAACGCCTCCCGCAAAAGCATCGGTTGCTTTTTCCGCAACAATATGACCGGTTGCATAACAGTTTTCTATCAAACCTTTCGGAGTTCTGGTAAATGAGCCGACGACTCCGCCAACATCCGTGCCTCCTTTTAGATTCATGGACGAATAACTGTTTCTGACGGTAACGCCGTTTTGTACACTGCCGGCAATACCGCCGACAGCAGTTGTATTACCGTTTTCAATATTAATCCATCCTTTTGTGCGGGAAGCATTTACGTAGGCGCTTGTCATGGCTGCCCCCACAATACCGCCCACTTTAGGATTAACGGCTGCACCCGCCGTATTCTGTATCGTGCCTTCAAAACCGGAAGCAATCACTCCCGCATAATTAGTTGCCTGTCCAACAATTCCCCCTATGCTTCCGCCGGTTGGGAAACCGCTGCCCTGCCTGATATTCCCGCTTACGTGACAGTTATAGATATAAACGGAATCGGGCGAACCGGCGCTTCCGGGTCCGCTTGTCTGTCCCGCAAGGAAAGCCAGATACAGGTTGGTCGAAGCGGTCGCGATTTCGGCATCCGCGATGCGCAGGTTTTTTATCCAGACTTTCGATCCGGAAAGCGCAGACAGTTCACTGAACAAAGCGGCGCTGCCACCGGGACAGTTCTCTAATTGAAAGTTGCGGACGGCATGTCTCCGCCCGTCAATTTTCCCTTTGAAAGAGGGAACCGGCGTCCAGCCCGATGAAGCATACCGCGTTCTGAGAAGAGTCTCCATATCTATATCGCCGGCAAAGGCATAGGAAGCCGTTACGTTGCGGCGGACAAGGTCAAAGTCGCCGGCCGAACGGATAATGTATGGATTATCTTCCGTTCCGTCTCCACCACCGAACGGGTTGAAGGGTAACTTATAGAAATTATATTCGGCAGGAACATCCGGAAGCTCTTTTGAATATGACACAATGAAATATTCATGCTGATTCCCCTCCGAAACGGTATATAGCCCGCTGCCGACACGTCCTTTCTCCGGATCGTCATCTGCCCGGAAGAGCAGTTCGCCGTCTTCGCTGTAAATGCGTAAGGAATTGACCGTGGCGCTACCGTTTCCGGTTTGTGCCGCGCCGACATATTCTATTTTATCGTCGTCATTGAACAGATAGGGATCTAAAGTGGATTTTCTTATTTGAGGAATAAAATAAACACCGTCGGGGCCTAAATTGAATCTCACATCTTTATATAAGGTTCCGTCAGGATGATACCAGTTTACTTTGGAATATACGTTCCCGTTTTCGGTAAAAGTATTTCCCGCCTGAAAAACACAGGCATAATGGTCCCTGTCAATGAGGGTACGTTCAAAGTTTAAAGAAAGTAATTCTCCTCCGTGTACCGCATCAAAAGTATTAACCAACTTCCATGACTGAATATCGAAAAAGTGTATTTTAGCAATTCCGCTCCCGGTAGCCGCCTGCTCCATCAGGGCATACTGGGTGTCAAATCCGTTCAGATCGGCCAGTTTTACAGGACTGTCGCTTATCAGCAGGGGAATACTGTCCAAAATCTCCGCATCTTCATTGACCAGATAATATTTTTCCCTGTAACAGTCGCAGCCGGAACTGTAATGGCTGATGCCATAAAGCAGTTCAATCCTGTCGTCGGTATTGAATACATTTGTTGTCAGACTGTAATCGTGGAATGAGAGATCAAATGAAACCGAACTCACCGCTTGCGGCGTAAAACCAATAACGGGCAGTGTAACGGTTTTATACGCATTGGTATTGCTGCAATTGAAAAGGTCAAGGATAAACGAATTGTCCTCCTGCACTTCCCACGGGTTTTTACTTTTCCAGAACGGTTTTTCATAATGGGAAAAATAATAATAGTCCGTAGTTCCGATGCGTTTAACCCCGAACAGGGGACCGGTGATATTTGTCAACACATCCGTCGCGAATTTATGGGTTTTACGGAGGACGGGAGCCGTATGGAAATTTCGTGCATTGTAAACTTCAAACCGAAGCGTATCCTGCTGGTATTCCCACTTATCAACGACGATTTTTGAATTACTTAAGTTGTAATACAGATACACGCCGGATGCAGAATCTATTTTAGTTAGCAGGGCGCCGGTTTCATCAATCACAAGGGTAGCATATTTTTGATACTCCGGACCCTGTCGCGGTTCAAAATAATGAACAAGAAAGATATACACAAGTTTCGAGTTTAGTGCCGAATTAAAAAACTGCCTCGAAAACTGTTTCAAAATTTGAATGTCGTTACAATAAGGAAACTGAGTCAAATCGACCGTGATGGCATGTTGCTCCTTCAAATCCCTGTTGTAGAAAGTAAAAGTCGCCGCATCATAAACTCTGGTGTTTGTTACCGTATCGTTCACTAAAAGTGATTTAGTGTAAAATTGCGAAGGATAGGCCGCATCTGTAACCGTTCGGTCAAGAAAATAAACGGTTCCCCATGTGTTGTTAACCGTGAGTGCGGAATCCAAATCCGTAACACTCAGCGGCGCGTCAGTCAATGCCTGATGACTTCCTGCGATAGCGTTAGCCAAAGATTCTCCGGGCAACACAGGATGTTCTTCAGCCCAGTTGTTGAAACCGCGTCTTGAGACGTTTTTCTCACCTTTTTGAACAGCGGCGCTTTCTACGCCTTTTTCCCCCGTATCAGGACAGATAAAAACAGGACTTTGTCCCTGTAAAAACCCGCTCAGATACAGCGTACAGAATAAAAACAGGAATACTTGTTTCATAAAATTAAAAATTTAAATAGGTTATAAACTGATGTTACGCATTGCGCCGTTCGCTGTCGGCGCGTGCCGAAACCGTTTTGCAGGGCTGTAAACTCCTTTCCGTGTATTCGGAAACCGTTTTGCAGGAGTGAAAACCCCCTTTGGCTGCGTAACATGAGTTATAAATATAATTGACAATTGAGAATTGAGAATTATTTTCTTCATTGTCAATTGTCAATTACGGATTGCTTCAGGCTTCGCCTTCGCCGGTGACGTGTGCGGTAATCACTAATCACTAATTATGCCCCTGTAATAATAAGTTTATCCTTTATCGTTTTATAGGCGCCTTTGGCATCACTGATTCTTATTTCAATTACATATTCTCCGGCTGCTGTTCCGGTTGCATTCAAGTGTTCATGAAAAGTATATTCTTTTTTATCGCCGGCTGTAAAGTCGTCTGTATATGTTTTATCAAATACATAAGTTGTCGGAGTCTCTGCTTTATAAACCCGGACACGGACAGATTTCAACGGGTCTGTGGCATTCACTTTAAATTCGGTATGAATATTTGATGCTGCGGCCGAGTTATTGTTTCCTATTTCCAAACCGGATACCGCAATTCCCGTCTCCTTAATTTCTATATCCATTGATTCCTCCAATGATTTTCCGCTTTTATCATATACCTTGAAGTGAAGATGATAATCTCCCGCAGGAGCATTATCGGGTATTGACAGATGTTTGTGGAATTCCGTCAATTCCGTTTCACCCTCATAAGTATAAGCAGTATCCAGTTCAAAGGCCTCAGTTTCTCCCTCGCTGTGTATTTCAACAAATATTCTGTCAATTCCTTTTTCCGCCTTAATAGACGTTGCTTCTACCACAGGAGCGGTGCCGATATATCCTATCTTGTTGTCAGGGAAATCATGCCCCGAACCGAAGGTTAAACCTTCGATAGTAATATTCACCGGGGCTGCTTCAATGATCAACTCTGCTTCTTCCGTCACAGTTTGACCCGCCTGGTCTTTGACGGTCAGGTGCAGGTGATATTCGCCTTCGGGCGCATCGACAGGAATGTCGATGTGTTCGTGGAAGTCGGCATTTTTCAAGCCAAAATACGTGCTACCGGCGAAAGTCGTATCAATCTTGAAATTGCCGCCGTCTTCCTGATGGATTTCGACCGCAATTTCGGCAATCAGGCCTTCGGCAAGGATTGTTGCTTCGAGGTGCAGGTTGTTGCCCGCCGTCACTTTACCGGTATTATCGCTGCCGACTTCCGTGATTTCTACTGCCGGTTTTGCCGGCGTTTCGTTTGTTTCGTCTTTTTCGCAAGACGTAAGGGCGAGCATGCTCAAGCCCGCGAGGAACATTGTTCCGAAAATTGATTTTTTAATCATTGTTCTAAAAAAAAATTAAGTTAAACAAATAGTATTGTGATTTAAAAATTAAATCCTAACATAATTGAAAAATTCCGTCCCGCTTCGGGAACGTCTATCAGGCGGTAAAAACTTGTATGGTCATAATATCGCCTGTTCAACAGGTTGTTTGCCTGCAATGTGATCCGCAGGGGCAAGGCATGCCTTGCCCCTATGGAAAATGTGCATCCTGCCGCCGCGTTGAGCAAACCGTATCCTGCCGTAGCATTTTCGGGCGGCACTATTTCGTTTTGAGGCGCTACCGCCCTGAAATCCATTGAAACGTAACCGTCTTTGCCCGCCCATTTCGTTTGCGGCGAATATTTTACGCCGAAAGTTGCGCTTGCAGGCGGCGAAAACGGCAAAGTGTAACCCTGTTTGTCGCCCGAAAGTTGCCGTGCATACAGATAATCGCCCGACATATTCAATTCCAGTTGACTGATTATTTTGTAATTAACATTAAATTCAAATCCCCACCGGAACACGTGGGTTTGCGTATAGTAATACATTTGCAATCCCTCGTAATAGCCGGAAGTCGGGTTGAGATAAATATAATTCGGGAAAAAATTCACAAACGGTTCCAACTGAATATCCAATTTTTCATTATGCCAGTTCACGCCCGCATCCAGTTGATACGATTCTTCAGGCTGCAGTCCGGTATTTCCCTTTTCGTAACGGAAAATATGATAATTCACGCCGTCCGAACCAAGTTCCTTCGGAATGGGCGCGCGGAAGCTTTTACCGAAATTCGTCTTAAAATTCCAGTTGTTTAAATCATAATTTACACCCAACGCATAAGTTATCGAATTAAAATTACGTTTCAATTTTTCAGAGCGGATTTTATAAGTTTCGTACCAGTCGCGGTATTCGTCAATTTCCGTAAGGATATAATCAAAACGCACTCCACCGCTAACTATCAGATTTTCGGATATTTCCCATTTGTCAAAAACAAATGCGCCCAAAGCGGTCGTACGAAAATCGGGAATGATAAATCCCCAACCGCCACGGCGATTGTTTTGATGTTCACCGTTGAAACCTGCGTGAATATGATGTTTTTCGGCAAGTAAAAATTTCGCGCACAGGTTTGCCGTAAAGGTATTTTTATTGTATTGCCGTTCCAGCGCGTTGGGAGGCGTGGGCATGTAGCCGTGAGAAACAGGCTCGGAAAACTCCTGCCGGAAATTATTCTGAAATGCGAAATCACCTTCAACAGTCAGATTGTCAATCCGGTAACTTGTATGGTTCATCACCTTGAAATGATTGACTGTATGACGGGGTAAATCAATGTCGCGGCGGCTGCGGTCGTAGTTGATTTCCGACAGGCGCACTTCCAGGCCGTGGGCGTCTGCAAAAAAACCGCTTTTGGTATAAACATCCGACAAATAAAGTGTTGTAAGAAATTTGTCCGACAGGTAGCCGAGATGCAGTCCGCCGTTGTGTTCCTTCCCCGCCGTATTGCGCAAACGTCTGTTTTTCAATTTAATATAATATGAATAATACTGAATGCTGTCGGCAGGAACTTTGTAGTCGGCATAATCGGTCAGCGTGAGATTCGCCCTGTACCAGAAGCCGTTTCGCCGCCCGCCCATGCGCGCCGAAAGTCCGGTGGATTCGTTGTTTGTGCGTCCGAAAAGGTTAATTTCGCCCTCGAAATTTTTCTGTGGTATGTACGAAGATTTTAAATTAATCACTCCCGAAATGGCGTCGGAACCATAGTGCAAAGTCCCTGCGCCTTTGATGATTTCCACGTTGTCGAGCGCAAACCGGTCGATTTCAAGTCCGTGGTCGTCGCCCCACTGCTGTCCTTCGTGCTTCACGCCGTTTTCTGCCACGAGCATCCGGTTAAATCCCAGTCCGCGAATAGCAGGTTTGGACTGTCCCGAACCGATACTCATCGCCTGCACGCCCGGAATTTTTTCCAGACTCTGCATCAGGCTGCCTGCAAAATTCTGTTTCAAAAACGCTTGCCCAACCGACACCACGTTTTGCGGCGATTTCATCAGGATAGCCCGTCTGCTGTTTCCTTCTACAACGATTTCGTCAAGCGATACAATCGTATCACTTTTGTTTTGTGCAAATGCTTGCACGAAAAACGTCAGCACAATGAATAACAGGATATTACCTCTTTTTATTCGATTCATAACAGACAATTAACGCCACAAAGTTACAATATAAATTTAATATTGCAATAATGTTACAATATTGAATTCAAAAAAAATCATTGTATGTCCTGAAATCCACAGGACGCATTCCAAATTGTCGCAATGTTAAATACTCGCAGCCGTCATTGTGAGGAAATCCGGGCGTGAATTATACTTATCCCGAATTGCGTCACTGCTTCACTGCTTCACTGTTTCGCAGTTCGCAATGACGCAGTGAGATTGAAATACCGTACACATCATTGCGTGGGCGAAGCCCGAAGCAATCCGTTTATTTTAACTGACAATTATCAATTTCTCCGCTCTCCGGATTCGTAATGAAGATGTAACAATTTGAAATGCAAAGTATAATATCTTTCTTTTTTCCCTTTTTTATTTCTTTTCCGGTAAAATCAACATGTTTAATGCCCGTTTTTTTCAGACTCTCCATTTTAATTGTGGGTATATGTGTAAATATAATTTTGAATTATATTTAATATACTTTTAGAAAAAAAGATATTCCGTATTATATCCGTTCTTACTCCGTTCTTTCTCCGTTCATTCTTCGTTCCTTCTTCGTTCTTGAACGGAGAAAGAACGGAGAAAGAACGGAGAAAGAACGGAGAAAGAACGAAGAATGAACGAAGAATGAACGAAGAAAGAACGGAGAAAGAACGGAGAAGGAACGGAGAAGGAACGGAGAAATATTAATTTTGTATTGATTTTTTTTACAAAATCAGGCAAGTCTTCATAATCAATGTCATTTTGGTTTATTACCCCCGCTCGACGTAGCGTCTCGCTACGTCGAGTTAAAAGCAAGGCTCCTGCCTTGCATACAAAAATATTTTCATCATAAACTTTTCATTAAACTCCACTTATCTTATTTCCCGTATGTATTTTACTTTTCCGCTTGCAGTGTTTTGCAAGACTCCTGCCCTGCTCGGCGTAGCGTCTCGCTACGTCGAGTTAAAAGCAAGACTCCTACCTTGCATACAAAAATATTTTCATCATAAACTTTTCATTAAACTCCACTTATCTTATTTCCCGTATGTATTTTACTTTTCCGCTTGCAGTGTTTTGCAAGGCCAGAGCCTTGCTTTTAGCTCGACGTAGCGAGACGCTACGCCGAGCGGGGGCGCAAGGGAGTTGTGATAACTGATCCTTGCGGCTGTTGTTTTTACTGCTGTAAAATTAAAAATAATTTATTGAAATACAAATAAATACTACTGTTTTTTTCATGCCGGCGCTATTTTTTTTACACTGTTTTTCCTCTCATGGAAAGAACAGGAAAAAATAAACAGTTTATCCTCTCCATGCGAAAGCGTATTGAGGGAATATCAACGGGTCATCAAACACCGTTTTCCCGGTATGTTGAAAAAGTATTCACAATTCCCCGATCCCCGTAAACGCAGGGAATACGGGATGGATGAAATCCTGATGGGAGCAAGCAGGATGTTCATGTTGAAACAGGATTCGCGGAATAGCCTGAACAACAAATGGAAAGACGATAATTTCCGGTCACATTATCAAAATATATTTGACGTCCGGCTTCCCCATTAAGACACGGTATCGGATGTATTGATACAAACAGATCCGGAAGCATTGGAAGGGGTCAGGATGGCTTTGATGAGTCATTTGTTTGAACAAAAGATATTACGCCCCTGCCGCCTGTTGGATCAATACTGTCCGGTAGCAGTTGACGGAACGGGTATTGTCAGTTTCGACTGTCCGCATTGCGAACATTGCCTGAAAAAAACGTCGAAAAAAGGGAAGACAACCTGTTTTCACTGTGTCCTGGAAGCAAAACCGGTTACCCCGGAGGGTCATGCCCTTTCCCCGGGCAGTGAACGGATAGAAAACCCGGAGGGTGATTATGAGAAGCAGGACTGTGAACATAAGGCCTTTAAGCGCCTGGCGCCCAAACTCAAAAAACAATATCCCCGCCTTCCCGTTTGTATTGTGGCCGACGGTTTGTATCCCAACGAAACAATGTTTAAGATTTGTGAAGAAAATGACTGGAAATTTATTTTTACTTTACAGGACAAGTCGTTAAAA